>CANKAJ010000165.1 GCA_947479645.1 Betaproteobacteria bacterium
CAAGTCAGGCACTTCCGACGACAAACTCGAACAATTCGGCTGGCTGCTGGAGGAGTTGCGCGTGCAACTCTTCGCCCAGGAATTGCGCACGCCCATGCCGGTGTCGGCGAAGCGACTGCAGAAGATGTGGGAGGGGATGCGGCGGTAGGAAAGGAATGGGGTCAGGTTCGCGATTCGTTTTCGCCGGAAATGATCCGGGATAGCGTCACGATGCAGATCCGAGCGGAAGGTGCCGAAAACGCACTGAACCCTCGGTAATGGTCACTGCCGATCCGGAATCCAGTGCAGTTGCCATGATCGGCCACGCATCAAGCAGGAGTTTTGCAAGCGCCTTGCCGTTCAGTCCCTGCTTGCGAATGCGGATGACAGAGGGTCTTGATGATTGCGCTATCGCCAGCAGCGCATGAAAGTCCGCGTCCAGGGTTACGACGATGCGATGTTCGCGTGAAGCCCATTCGATGATCTCCGCGTCGGTGGCCCGGATCATTCCGAGTTCGCTCAGATGTACTACGTTCCAGCCGGCTTCGCGCAGCAATATCGCTGTTGAGGCAGGGCAGCCCTGATCCAGCACCAGTTGCGGCGCCTGGGTCAAGTTGCTTCCAGCGGCACCACCTCGTTATCCAGATTCTGTGCCGCATACTCCAGAGCCTGCTTGATGTCTTCGCGGTCCAGGTCGGGATAGTCGGCGCGCAAATCTTCCCAGTTCGGATATCCAGCAACGGCCTCGACCACGCGGCGCACGCTAAGGCGCATGCCCCGGATGACGGGCTGGCCGTTGAGGATGGCGGGATCGCTGGTGATTCGGTCGAATTTCCGGGGATTCATCGCTAGCCCTCTTTGGAGGCCGATTGTGTAATTCAGAGTAATCGGATTGAGTACAAAACTCAAGCTCCCGAGGAGCCAGGAGGATCATACTCGCCGGCCCGGATAGCTCCAGAAACAATCCCCAGCGCCACCCATCACGAAGCTCAGCGCCGCGGATCCTTGGCAGCGAGGGCGGTGATGATCTCGACAACAGCCTGCTGCTGTCGGTCGTTTAATTTGCGGTAACGCCGCAGCAATTCCTGCTCGGAAATATTGATGCGGTAACTGCCGTCGGCTGTGTCGTGGGTGCCAAGGCCGGCGGTTTCCTTGCCTTCACCATCGCGCAACCAGGAGAGCGACACGCCCAGCCAGCCCGCCAGCGTTCTCAGCTTGTCCTGGGTCGGAATTGCGTCTCCGCCCAGCCATTTCTGCACCGCCTGATGGGTGACATCCTTCCCGGAATGGCGCTGGTTGAATTCCTGCGCCAGCCGGATCGCGCCGTGCGCTCCCATTCCGCCCTTGGTCAGCGCTTGCTTGAGTCGTTTGCTGAATTCCTCACGTTCATGACTATTGGCCATGCAGCGAACGTAGCACCGCATCAATCAACTATCAGTTGATATGATATGCAACTAAAAGTAGTATGCGGGCTCGGCACCAGCCGTACGGCGCTCATCCCGGGCAAGCCGGCTTCGTCTGGCGCGGCCACAAGTGCAACCAAGAGCGATGACCCAACGCGGACTCTCGATCAGGTACAGGAATGCCCGGTCAATCTGACTCCCGCATACGCAAGCTGCTGCTTGGCCTGGTGCCGGCCGACGGCGAAGCCGTGGGCAATGCCAGGCTGAGGGAATTGTTTGACTCGGCGGTCGGGTTGGCCGAGTACAAGGTCAGTGGCGTTGAATTCGACAAGACGCGGGATGCGCTGATCACTGAAGGTGTATTGATTCGCGGCAAGGGGCGCGGCGGCTCGGTGCGGCGTGCCATTGCCGGTAGCGATCCTGATGGCGCATCAGGCAAGCCCAATGACGCGGGAGATGCCTTTAGCCTGCAATCGCAGGAAATCCCGGCTGACGCGCGCAAACCCAAACCCAGTCAGGGAAATCTGAGCCTCGCGCAGGCCATCGCACAGTCGGGCACCAAGGCGCGCGCGGGGCAGGGCAAGGGCGCGACCGAAGAGAGCAAGGTTCTCAGCTATCGCCACGGCGACAAGCGCAAGAACAATCCCCAGGTGGGCCTGGTCAACGAGGCCAATGATCCGCAGCAGCCGAAGACGACCTGGTGCTACGACCCTCACATCGACCCGGCACTGGCGTTCGACGTTGGCCGCGCACAGATCGAGAATCTGATCGACGATGCGCTGGCCAGCGGCGACGAGGCGCGCATGCGTGCGGCGCTGGAAGAACTGAAGCGTGCCGGCAGCCCCTACCTCAACTGGGCCGGCAAGGCCGAGCGCACCAGCTTCGACATCGACACCGTGTCGCTGCATGTGCATGAGCGCATCGACCCGATGAGCATACTTGCAGCGGTGAGCAAGCGCATCAAGGACGCGAAGGCGGGTAACAAGGGCTCATTCCAGCCCGGTTTGTTTGAAGCTGCTTTCGAGAACCTGCCCCTGCGCGAGGCCGTGGATTTCTACAAGCATGAGCGGGGCTGGGCGAACCGGTTGATTGCCGGCGATTCATTGCTGGTGATGAATTCGTTGTTGCAGAAGGAAAGCATGGCGGGGCAGGTGCAAATGATTTACATCGATCCGCCCTATGGCATCAAGTACGGGTCAAATTTTCAGCCGTTTGTTGGGCAGCGTGATGTTAAGGATCGTAAGGATGAAGACCTTACAAAGGAGCCTGAAACAATCAAGGCATTCCGTGATACTTGGGAATTAGGAATTCATTCATATCTGACTTATTTACGTGATCGACTTATTTTAGCGAAGGAGTTGTTGCATGAGTCTGGGAGCGTTTTTGTACAAATATCTGACGAAAATTTGCATCACGTACGGGAGTTGATGGACGAGATTTTTGGCGCGGGAAATTTTTGTCAAATTGTGCCATTCAGAAAGAAACTTATGCCCTTGGGCGCAAAAGTTCTTGAAGGCATGTGCGATTACTTGGTGTGGTACGCGAAGGATAGCGAAAAAATAAAATATCACCCTCTATACCGTAAGAGCAAACCTAGCGCGGCTTCCCGATGGACAAATATCGAATGTCAGACTGGAGAGCGAAGGAAATTATCAAAAGATGAGAATGAACAACCACAGCTAATTCCGGATGGGGCTAAGGTTTACCGCCTAGTTTCTCAGCGAGCGCCTTCTTTCTCAGACGGAAATGTTTACGATTTTATGTTTAAAGGTAATCGCATAAGTGCACCAAGGGGTGGATGTTGGGTAACCTCTAAAGAAAACATGGGTAAACTTGCAGCTGCTGACAGGTTAGAGCGGGAAGGCGATAGCCTTAGTTTCGTTCTCTATCATGAAGACTATCCGTTTTCGAAAATCAACAATTTCTGGGACGATACTTCACCGGTACAAGGTAAGACTTACGTAGTTCAGACGACGGAGTTAGTCGTTCAGCGTTGCATGCTCATGACCACTGATCCTGGCGACCTGGTTCTCGATCCCACCTGTGGTTCTGGTACAACTGCATACGTCGCGGAAAAGTGGGGCAGACGCTGGATCACTTGCGACACCTCACGTATTGCTGTGACGCTTGCGAAGCAGCGGTTGATGACGACAAGCTATGATTATTTCGAGTTGCGTTATCCGCAAGAAGGGCTACGTGGTGGTTTCATATATACGCCGGTTCCGCATGTCACTCTAAAGTCGATCGCAAACAACCCGGAAATAGACGAAATCTACGAACGTATGTATCCGGCGATCGAATCGGCACTTGCGGCGCTGAATAAGGTTGTTAAGCAGAAACTCTCGGGCTGGGAAGTCCCCTACGACTTCCCAGCCGATTGGCCAAAGGCAGCACAGGAGTCGTTTGACGCATTCCATGTCGCTCGCCAGGCGATGCAAAAGCAAATGGATTTCTCTATTGCTGCACATGCCGAATCAGAAATTCTCTACGACCAGCCGGAGAAGTCCAAATCCAAGCTGCGCATCACCGGTCCGTTTACGGTGGAGGCAGTGCCTTTCGCGACTGTGCTGTCGCTGGATGAAGCAGAGCAGCCGAAGGACGCGGACACGACCATTGCACGTTCAGGCGAATCCGCCCGTCAGCATTCCTGGCGCGATGAACTGCTGAAGACCGGAATCCGTGGCAAAGGCGGGCAGTTGCTCAAGTTCAGCAGCCTCGAAACGCTACCCGGTACGGTCTGCCTGCATGCGACCGGTACGCTGGACTCCGGTGAGCGGGTGGTGGTGAGCTTCGGGCCGGAACATGCGCCTCTCGAACAAAGACAAGTGGAGCACGCATTACATGAGGCCGAGCGGCTCAGGCCAGCGCCGAAGTTCATTCTTTTCTGTGCCTTTTCGTTCGACTCAGAAGCGGCCAAGGATATCGACGAAACAAAATGGTCTGGCGTGACACTTCTCAAGGCACAGATGAACACCGATTTGCTAACCGAGGATCTGAAAAAAGCACGCTCCTCCAACCAGAGCTTCTGGCTCATGGGCCAGCCGGATGTGGACCTGCGTAAACGGAAAGATGGCAGCTACGAGGTCGAAGTGAACGGCTTCGACTATTTCGATACCGCCAAGGGTGAGTTGGTTTCGGGCGGCAAGGGCAGGATTGCCATGTGGTCGCTGGATACCGATTACGACGACCGTTCGCTGTTTCCGCGCCAGGTGTTCTTCCCCATGGCCGGCAAGGGCGAGGGCTGGGCCAAGCTCAAGCGCGACATTCGCGCCGAACTCGACGAGAGCCTGCTCGATAAATTCCAGGGCACGGTGTCCCTGCCCTTCGAGGCCGGCGACAACAAGAAGATCGCGGTGAAGATTGTCGATGATCGCGGCATCGAGTCGTTAAAAGTCATTCCGCTCACTTAAGGCGCCGCCATGGCCGCGCCGAAATCGCTGATTATCAACACGCCCTACGACTGCCCGTCGCGGCACTGGGCGCAGGGGCGTGCTGGCGCGCTTTCACTGGTCGAAACTCGACGCGAGGCGGGTTACGAGATTTTCGATATCCGCAACAACACCCGCCGGACCGAACCGCTGACGGTGGTGAATGCGATCCGCGAGCGGGTCGATGCGTGGCGGACCGCAGACTATCCCGGCATCACCAGCGTGACCCGCACGCTGCTCGAGCACTGGCACGACCGCAGCGCGAGGGATCTGCCGTTCTATTTCTGCCAGCTTGAAGCCATCGAAACCCTGATCTGGTGGGTCGAGGCGGCGCCGGAGCACAAGCAGGGCATCAATGTGCCGGGTGACGGCGGTGCGTGGGAGCGGCTGTGCAACAAGATGGCCACCGGCAGCGGCAAGACGACGGTGATGGCCATGATTATCACCTGGCAGGTGTTGAACGCACTGACCTATCCGAAGCGCAACAGGGATTTTTCGCGAGTCGTGTTCATCGTCGCGCCCGGCCTGACGGTGAAGGAGCGCCTGCAGGTGCTTTATCCCGGCAACCCTGGGAATTATTACGACGAATTCGGGCTGTGCCCGTCAGAAGCCCTGCGCCAGAAGCTCAATCGCATGGAAATCCTGGTGGAGAACTGGCATACGCTGATGCCGCTGAAGGAGACTGCTCGCTCGGTGGTGAAAAAGGGTGCCGAAAGCGACGAAGCCTATACCCGGCGTGTGCTCGGCAAACTGGCTGGCTTCAAGGATTTTGTCGTCATCAATGACGAGGCTCATCACGCCTATCGCATACCGGCCGACATCAAGGTCAAGAAAAGCGACGACTTCGATCCCGAGGAGGCGACGCGCTGGATCGAGGGGTTGGACCGGATACACAAGACGCGGCGCATCCAGCGCTGCTTTGATTTGTCCGCCACACCCTTTGCGCCCACCGGCCGCGCCAACACCGAGCAGGGGCTGTTCGACTGGATTGTTTCCGACTTCGGCCTGAACGACGCAATCGAGGCAGGCCTGGTGAAGACGCCGAGGGTGGTGGTGCGCGATGATGCGCTGCCCGACGCAAAAACACTGCGCTCGAAGCTTTATCACATTTACCGTGACGATTCCGTGGCCGAGGACTTGAACCGGCGCGGCGCGCAGCCTCACGAGGCCCTGCCGAAGCTGGTGCAGGATGCCTATACGATCCTGGGTGCCGACTGGCGCGAAGCACGCAGGGATTGGAGCGATGCAGGTCATGTCTCACCGCCAGTCATCCTGACGGTGTGCAATCGCACCGAGACAGCGGCACGAATTGAGCACTATTTCAGCAAGGGAAATGCCCATTGGCCGGAGTTATACGCACCGAATTGCACCCTGCGGGTGGATTCGAAGGTGCTGGAGAAAGCCGAGATCGGCGAGACGGCTTCGTCGGACAAGGACTATGAGGAGCGTTTGAAGGGCATCGTCGATGCAGCAAATATTCCGCAGGATCGCAAGGACCGCCTTGCCGGGCTCAAGAAGGAAGAGCTGCTGCGGGAAATCGTCGACAACGTCGGCAAGCGTGGCACCGCCGGTCAGGATCTGCAGACGGTGATATCGGTAGCGATGTTGTCGGAAGGCTGGGATGCCAAGAACGTGACGCACATAATGGGACTGCGTGCGTTTACCAGCCAGCTATTGTGTGAACAGGTAATCGGGCGCGGACTGCGCCGGGTGGCCTATGATGTGGATAAAGAAAGTGGCCTGTTCAGTCCGGAATACGTCAACGTGTTCGGCGTTCCGCTGTCGATATTCCAGGATGTGGGCGAGGGCGGCGACGCGCCGCCGCCGCCCAAACCCAGCACGCAGATTGAATCGCTGATCGATCGCAATGCCTTCGAGATACGCTGGCCGAATGTGTTGCGGATCGACACCGTCGTACGGCCGACGCTTGTGGTGGATTGGACCAAGGTTGGTGACTTGAACATTGATCCGGCGCATACGCCGATCAGCGCCGAGATTGCGCCGGCCGTGGGCGGGGCCACCGACTGGAACAGGATCCACGAAATCGACCTGGAAAAATTGCCCGAGGAATTCCGTCTGCAGCGCCTGACCTTCAAGGCCGCCCGCAAGGCATTTGATGAACTCGGGAAAAAATTCAAAGGTAATCCCGAATTCCTGGTTGTCCAGCTCATTCGCCTGGTCGAGGAGTTTCTGCGCTCGGACAAAGTGAAGATTCCTTCGCTGTTCCATCAGGACCCGCTACGCAGGCGCATTCTGTTGTCCTTGAATGTCGATATCCTCGTGCAGCATCTGCTTCGCTATGTTGTGGAGCAGAATCAGGAGCGGCTTGAGCCGGTGTTCGACGAGGAATTCCCGATCGGCTCGACCCGCGCCATGCGCACCTGGTACACCACCAAGCTGTGTCATCCGACGCAGCGCTCGCAGATCAGCCACATGGTGGCCGACAGCGCGTGGGAGCAGTACGGGGCCAACCTGCTGGAGACGAGCACGCAGGTGGTGGCCTACGCCAAGAACGATCACCTCGGGTTTCAGGTTTACTATTTGTGGAACGGGGCACGCCGACGGTTCATCCCGGACTTTCTGATCCGGCTCTCCAACGGCAAGACGCTGGTGCTGGAAATCAAGGGCGAGGATTCCGAGCAAAACCGCGCCAAGCGCTCAGCGCTGGATGCCTGGGTGAAGGGCGTGAATGCCAAAGGCGGCTTCGGCGCGTGGTGCTGGGATGTGGCGTTTCAGCCGGCGCAGATTCACGACATTGTGCAGAAGCACGGGGCGGCCTGACCCATTCATTAATCGTCACCGGAACACGTGGTATGGCACGCGACACAACCCGAAAAGTAGCGAAGATGCCCATGGGACGGGCATCTTCGAGCATTTTGGCGAATTCAGATTTGAATCGGAAATCACCGGGTTGGAGGTGATGTTGTGGGTGACATCCCTGGTCCTTACCGCGCCAATCGCTCCGCCACAGGCAGTACATCGCGACGGAACCACGTTCGGAATGCGTATTCCGTCTGGAATTCGTGATGGCTGCCGTCGAACTCGATCTTCCAGACTTTGCTATATGTGGTCTTGTCGGGTGGGCGGTGCTCATCATTGCACGCAATCGTTCCCCCCAGTTCGCTCAGTATTTGTGCAAACACGGTTGAATCTGCGGTGGCGGCCCGAGCCCCGGATAGCAGTGCATGGATCTTCTCCTTGTTCACCGCAAGGTGCCTGACATCGAAATCCCGCGCGATTCGACCAATCACCCGTTTGGGGTCGGCGTTTGCGCCCAGCACCCGAATGGTCTCGTTTAGGGCCAGCGCGGCCTTGCGCTGGCGGGCCATGATCAGCTTGCGCGCGAACTCCAGGTTCTTTTCATTACTGCCGAAATGGGCGCTCAGAAAGTGATTTTCCATCAGTCCGGCCAGCGATTCGCGCGGCTCGAATTGCCGGGTTTCAAGGAGATAGGCGCGATAGGTATTGGCGAGCTTCCATGAAAAATGCGCGAGGCGCGCTTCCAGAGAGGCGAGGTCGGGATAGTATTTGATGGCGATGCGCCAGTCCTTCTCCAGCGGATCATCCCCGAGAGGAGCCTCTTCTTCCAGGTCATCGAACCGACTGCCGTCAGCGTCCATTCTGTCATTGCGCAGCTGGTCGTAGGCCTTGCGTTTTTCGGAATCAGACAGCACGCCGTACGCTTCGTTGAGCTCGGACATGCGGGCATGCGCCTTGATCCTGGAGCCCGCCATGCGATCAGGGTGATAGCGTTGCGCCAGGGCTCGGTATGCGGCGCGAATGACGACGTCCTCGGCATCCGGCGATACGCCAAGGACGGCGTAATAGTCCTTGTCGGGGTTCACGACGCGCCTGGGTTCACGTTGTGCTTAGGCCCTGGAGGATATCCATGGCTTTCCATTTGCATGAATTTGAATGCCGGCGTCGTTGAAAACCAGGGAAATGCGGGGTGGGGCGGCAGCGTTGCCCGAAATGGCCGTGTAGTTGGCGATCGCGCTGCTGCTGCCCGAGTTCGCCGCCGCAGGCGGTGCGGCTATCGGCGAAAAATCCTGCGCGTCATCGCCATTGCCGAAGCGTGATGCGTAATCGGAAACCACCGAACTGATTAGTGCCGCGCTCTTCGCCAGTCGATTGGCGAGGCGTGCGTCAGCATCCTGCTCGGCCGCGAAAACCTGCCGGCTCAGCACTGCTATGTCGTTCATCTGATCCTCAATGCTCGGCTGCCTTTCGATGGTGCCGGCAATGGTTGGCGCGTCGGAGCGCCCGGCACTGATGCTGATTTTGCCAGGCGGAAAACCGACGTCAAATCCGATATCACGCCGCATATCGATCCCGTTTTGACGGAACAGCGTAGTCAGATCGCTGGCCAGTGCTGTTGACAGCTTGCGTACGTTCTCCGGCGTTGGCGCGATTCGCGCAGCCAGTCTGGACATCATTTTTCCCTGATCCGACAGGCGTACCGTGTCGGCAACGCCACCGCCACCGTCATTGGCGGTAACCGTGGCTCCGCCGCCACCTGGCTTGGCAACCAGCGATGGTTGCTGCGAGCCGGAGGACGGCAGCACTGGATTCAGACTCATACCTTCGCGCCCGTTGAGCAACGTCCCGTTTCAAATGGTTGTCGGCAAGCATGCGAAGCTGCCGCTCGCCAGTTATTTTGCACAGGCCTCAATCACCGCAATCGGGGAAACAGCAAGGTATTTACGGCGGTAATCAGAAAAGAGAGGTTATTGCGCGAAACAACTCATTGAGTGGCAAGCCGCACGTTTTGAGTCAAGAACGGCGCGCCGGTACCGATATATTCTGACTGCGGCCCAATCCCGAAGTGCCCATGAACCCGTCATATGCCGAGCGTCTGGAGGCGGACATCCGGCGCCTGAGCGAGACGGGTCAGGTGCTGGTGCATGGTTGGAGCGAGATCGCGCTGCGACTGCTGGACGTGCGCGACCGGGGAGGCTGCTTCACCACAGCCCCGGGAGCTGACGAGCGTCAGCTCAGGTTTCGCTTGCCGCAAGCGGATTGCGAAAGCGACCTGTTACGGCCGTTCATTGGCACGCACGGGCTTTCGATTTCTGGACGCGCCAAGCAGGCTTGCGTCGCTGCTCGCCGCGCCCTGATTCGCAGGCGGGTGGAGTGCTGTCTTTCAAACCGCCCTAGCCATGGGCACCGGGCGGCTGTCGGGCAACAAGCTTTCAAAGTATATCTGGACGCGCTGGCCGTAGCGATCCGGTGATGCCAGTTCCGGGTCGCGCAAGTGCACTTGCAGCCGGGGGCCCGCGTCCAGCTCAACGATGCCTACCGTGTAAGGCATGATCGGATCGAGCACCTTGAGATAGCTGCGGCGATAGGTGACCGTGGCCTGCAGCGTACCGCCTGACTCGGCGGGGCGCCACGAAATCGGCGTATCGAGGCTGAATGGCGAAACCGGTGCCGGTGGCCAGAAGAACTTTTGCGTGGCCGCACACCAGGGCAGCACCAGTTCGCCCCTGTTGGCGGCATCCCAGAATGGCGCGTTCAGGTTGTTGATGATCGGTTCGATTGCTTCAATGAGTTTCATCTTGGTTACGCCCTCTCGAACATCATGGCATCGCCGCTTACGTTCGCCCACATGCCGCGACGGGCGTTGGCGATCTGGCGGTCGCCGGCTTCGCCGCGCAATTGGGTGACTATCTCGCGGATCTGGCCCCAGCCATTCATCTGCGCCTCCGAGAGCTGACCGCCGTTGGTATTGACCGGAAGCGCTCCGCCCAGCCCGATCCTTCCTCCCTGAATCCAGCCGAGTGCCTCGCCCGGGCCGCAGAATCCGAAGTCCTCCAGCGTGTAGATCGGCAGGGTGGCGAAGGAATCATAGACGCCGAGTGTATCGACATCCTCCGGACGACATCCCGCCCGGCGATAGACTTCCTGGTTGCGCGCCTCCTGCAAACTGCGCCGCTGCGTCGATTGCTGCGAGATGCCCAGACCGAGCGGGCCGAATATGAACGATTCGCGTCCGGCCTGAATGCCCTGTGCCCCGGTGATCCAGACCGCGCGCTTCGAATCGGTGATGAGATCCTTGCGTGTCACGAGGATGCAAACCGCCCCGTCGCTGACCAGCGAACAATCGAACAAACGCAGCGGATCGATGATGGGGCGGGCATTGCGGTAATCCTCCATCGTCATCGGCCGGCGTTCGCTGGCGCGCGGATTCAGTTGCGCGTGGCGACGAAATGTCGTGGGTATTTCACCCAGCAATTCCCGGTCAAAACCGTAGCGCCGGCAATAGGTCAGAAATGCGAGTGCCGCGCCGGCGATCGGCGATGTCATGCCGATCTGTGCTTCTTCGCTGTGCGGGCCGCCGCCTTCACGCAACTGTTCGTGCGCGAGCGGATGGTTCACCTCGCCCAGTCGACCGGTGGTGGAGTTCTTTACGGCCATGATGCAAGCCACGCAATTGGCAAGGCCGCTCGATACGGCCAGCGCCGCATGCGTCAGCACTGTCGCGGAAAATCGGCCATGCGACCAGGTCTGCGAACAGAAGCGCGGATTCAAGCCAAACACCTGCGCGACGGTGTCGTA
>CANKAJ010000166.1 GCA_947479645.1 Betaproteobacteria bacterium
GGACCGGGTCAAGGGCGAAACCCGTGATGGCCTTGGTGGTGGCAAGATCTCCGTGCGTCGAGATCGCAAATAGCCCGATGTGTCGCGCCATTACCGCGCCCGTCACAACGCATCGACCCCGGCGCCAGCACGGCGCGGCGCTGCTGGCATTTGTGCTGATACTCACGCTGGGCGGGGTATTTTTCCTGGTCCAGTCTCTGAACAAGGCGAGCACGACCTACGCTGCCGATAAGGACAAGGCGACGCAGCAATCGCTTCGCGACGCCAAAGCGGCATTGCTGGGATACATTGCGCGCCAGGCTGCCGACACAAGCATCTCCAATCCACCAGGTCAGTTTCCGTGCCCGGAGGACGCGTCAAAGATTGGACTGGGCACCGAAGGACAGGTACAAACTTCCTGCACCAGCTCCAGCCCGACAATCGGACGATTTCCCTGGGCCACGATTGGCACTGGTGATTTGCGCGACGGCTGGGGTGAAAAGCTCTGGTATGTGCTGTCACCGGGTTTCCGCACCAGCCCCATCAACAGCACCATTGCGGGGCAGCTTTCGCTCGATGGCAAGGCCGTGGTCGCCCTTATTATTTCTGCCGGCCCGGCCATCAATTCACAAGCGCGAACCGTCGTCACAACAGCACAGGCCTACGCTGATTATTTCGACCGCTCGCCAACATATGTTTATCAACAGTACCTTGACGGCGAAAACGCCACTGCGCCAGCGGACTTCAATTTCACGTCAACAGGAACATCCGACAGTTTTAACGACCGGGTCATTGCCATCACTGCGCAGGAAGTATTTGATATTGTCGAGCCAATTGTGGCCTCACGCATCTCCAACAGCGCCAGTGTAGACAGTCTCTACTGGGAACTCAGCAACTATGCTAGCGCGTGGGGCGGCACCTACGTATTCCCGTATGCCGTACCCTTCACCAATCCCACCACTGCAGCGACCAGCACTTTTCTTCGTGGCACCGTGGGAACCTATCAAGGGTTTATTCCGATATCGAGCACTAGCAACGATCCTACGCTCATCGTAAGTTGGGCGACTTCACCAACCGGAGGACTCAGTGTAACGACATTACCCACCAGCGTAGGTACTATAAGATCGTCAAGCTGCGCCCTGACTGGAACGTCGCCCGCGCGCACACTCACGTGCACGATCACCTATCGGCGATCCGGTACCGGCACCCCCAATACACCGCTGGTCCAAATCAGCATGACTGCGAACAACGTCACCGGCCAAGTATTCAGGAGTCCTATCTCTTCGAGTCAAATTACTTACACCTACAGTGGAGGAACATTCAATCCAACTTCATATGCGCTCCCCGGCACACCAACGCAGTCACTTGACTCCAGCGGCAACCTGACCGTGACTTGGCCCAGCGTTCGACTCGCCCGTTACACCAGCGGTGGAGGCACCAGCAATCGGATATTGACTATTAAGATAGATCCGGCCGACAGTTACGGAATACTCAGCAGTCACTCCATACTCAACCACTGGTTTTTTACCAACGAATGGTACCGCGCAGCCTACTATGCCATCGCTCCGGAATACAGCCTGTCTCACATGCCTTCTTCGTCCTGCGGAACCTGCATCACAGTCAATTCGGTGACCGGCAAAAAAGTCGTGATGATCCTGATGGGACGCGCCATGAGCGGCCAGTCCCAGCCGTCGAACAGTGCGGCCGACTATCTGGAAGGCACCAACCGGACAGCCGCCACCACACCCACGCTGGTGTTCTCCCAGACGCCACGCAGCACCACTGCCAATGACTTGACGGTTGTTGTCCAATGAACGCAAATCCATTGGCGAGACCTGCAGCGGGTGTACATGGCTTCACACTGGCCGAATTGGCCGTGGTCATGGTCATTGTCGGTCTGCTGCTGGGGGGGCTGCTTCTGCCGCTGACCAAGCAAATGGACGGCAGGACCATCACGGAGACTACCCGGCAACTTGAAGAAATCAAGGAAGCACTCATCGGTTTTGCCCTGGCCAACGGACGCCTGCCCTGCCCCGCGGTTCCGGACACGCCTTCGGGCACCACGGTTGCCTCACTGGCTGCCGGAACGGAACGCACAACTTGCACCGGTTCGAACGCAAGCGGCGTATTGCCGTGGGCGACACTGGGGATTCGCGAAACCGATGCCTGGGGACGACGGCTTACCTATCGGGTGACAGCAACCTTCGCCGCCAGTACCCCGCCCAATTATGGGTGTGCATCAGCTCCCTCCCCGACGCCGAGTATTGCTTACGCACTATGCTCCACAGGTGATATGACGATCTACACGAAAACTCCTTCCAGCAGGCCCGCCCCTGGCACCACGATCGCCAGCAATGTAGTCGCGATCATCATCTCGCATGGCAAGAACGGCTACGGTGCCTATATGCCATCTGGCCTGCAAATGAGCAGTCCGCCTGCCGTCAATATCGACGAAACCCTCAACAAGACGGTGGGCACTTCGTTCATCACCCGGGAGCGCAGCGATTACACCGACATCTGCAGTGATACGTTGACCACCTCCCCGTTCTGTGAATATGACGACATCATTGCGTGGATACCCTACACCACGCTGCTGGGCAAGACTGTTGCAGCCGGAAAACTGCCCTGAAAATCCAGCCGCCCCGGCATCACGCTGCTGGCGTAGAATCCCGGCGATAATACCGGCTTCCCTTTTTGCCCCATCAGCCCAGAAGAAGCATCAGTTGCACCAATGACCAACGAGATGACATTTATTGCACGCCTTCGGCACGCCGGGATCAATCCCGCGGACACCGAGGACCTGAAGATCCGCAAGGCGGTGCTGGTGTTCGCCATGGGGCTCATGACCGCGGCACCCATGTTCTGGTTGACGCTGTACTGGATCATGGGCCACCAACTCTCCGCAACGTTGCCGCTGGCTTACCAGCTTATTTCGGTCGCCACCTATGTAATCTACGTGCGCACGGGCAATTTCAACTTCTTCTCCTACAGCCAGCTTGGACTATTCCTGTTCTTTCCCTTTGTTGTCCAGCTCGCCATCGGCAATTTCATCTCGGCAAGCGGCGTGGTGTTATGGGGCATCGTGGCGCCAATTGTGGCAGTGCTCGTCCTGAGCGGTCGCGATTCCATCCCCTGGTTTGTGGCGTACCTCGCCATGCTGATTATCTGCGGCTATATCGATTTTGAACTGGCCGGTGCAGTCCAGATCAAGTCGAGCGTGCCATTCCGTATCAGCACCGTGTTCTTTATGCTCAATTTTGTGGCGATCTCGGGCATCCTGTATTTCCTGATGCGCTATTCAGCCCGCGAAAAGGAACGCTATCAAAGCGAACTGGAGAGCTCCAACAGTCTGCTGCGCATCGAACAAGAAAAGTCTGAACGCCTATTGCTCAATATCCTGCCCGGTCCAGTTGCTCAACGTTTGAAACATACCGACGCCGTCATAGCGGACGGCTTCGCCGACGTAACGGTAATGTTTGCAGATATTGTCAATTTCACGTCGCTCGCGGCAGGTATGTCGCCAAGCCAGATATTCGCAATGCTCAATCGGGTATTCTCTAATTTCGACGAACTCGCGGAAAAGCACGGGCTCGAAAAAATCAAAACGATTGGAGACGCCTATATGGTCGCCGGCGGGCTCAATGATGACGCCGGGCTCAACTACACCGAGGCCATTGCGAACATGGCGCTGGACATGCGGGAGGCCCTGGCAAATGGGCTCGCGGTTAACGGCAGTCAGTTGGAGTTGCGCATGGGCATCGGCACGGGCCCGATCGTCGGTGGTGTCGTGGGCAAGAAAAAATTCATCTATGACCTGTGGGGGGACACGGTCAACCTGGCGAGCCGCATTACGACCGAAGGTGTGCCCGGGTCAATACAGGTTGACGCCACCACCTGGCGGCGATTGCGAGAGAACTATGAATTCCTAGCCCCCCAGACAATTCATCTGAAGGGCAAGGGCGAAACCGTGGTTCATCGGCTGCTCGGTCGCAAGGGAACTGTCTTGATCGACGGGGCCGCCACATGAACAGTTCTCAAGCTACGGTATTGATGCTCGTCGCGGTCAATGTTGTGCTGATGCTGCTTTTCCCGCCTTACGATTCCATCGTAATTGGGCGGGGCATCCCGAATTTTGATGCTTTTTACTTCGTGCTTGACCGACAGTACAACAAGATTGTGAACACCGATTTGCTGTTTCTTGAACTGGGCTGGGTGCTGCTGAATGGCACGCTGGGGTGGATGCTGCTGCGCAATTACGTGGTTGGCAACGCCATGATGAAGCGACGCACCGCAGTAATTTTGCTGGCGGTGGTCAACCTTGCGCTGATCCTGCTGTTTCCGCCATTTGAGAACTACGCATCTTCCTCGCGATTCTCAGGCACTCACTTCGACAGTTTCTATTTTTTGTTTGGCGACAAATGGCAGCGGCACATTTATATCCCGCTTCTATACCTTGAGGTCATGATCGTGCTGATCAACAGCGGGGTACTCTGGTTGCTGTTCCGCGATGCTCTACGGGCACCGGAGCCCGTGGAAGAATGATCGGTCGACTCGACATCAAGGATGCCCCGAAAAAGCACCAAGGAAACGCTGAACTAATTTCTAAATTGGAAAAAGCGTAATCAGTGTCTTATCTGAAGCAGGGGATATAAACGGGGTTTCGCTCTTTCCTTCTGTACCTCACTGTTGTTCAATTTCTGTCCATGCTGCGGCCACTTTCCCTTGAACCCCTCAGCGTAAAGCAGACATTTCCTGGCTCGTTGCTGCTCAGATTCAGGGCAAATCCCGACATTTCGGCAAGGCGTGCAGCCTGATAGAGACCGATTCCAAAGCCCGCCTGTGAGGCCACTGGTCCGCGCAATAACCCCTTCAACACCTCGGCGGCCACCGCCGTCCCGCTGTCGCAAACTTCGAGCGCGATATATTCGCCACAGCTGAACGTGACCGACACACTGACACTGGCATCCAGATTACGCTTACGCAAGGCATTCTGAAGCAGATTGTCAGCTGCGCTGTCAAATAACTCCTTGGGTAGCAGAAATGACTCGTCTATTGGACCACTGACAAATTCGACGTCGCGATTGTGGTAAGCACGCAGCAGGCCGTCCCACCAGGTTTTGGCACCAATGAAGCGGCCACTTTCCGTTTGCGGCTTCTGAAATTTGTCTATGGTTTGTTGCAGGCGCTGCGTGATGACCGGTAACTGACGACGCATTAGTGCGGCCAGTTCAGCGGTATTTTCACCCTTGTCGCGCTCAGCGGCAGCGCACAACACATTGAGCGACTGCAAAAGATTCTTCACGTCATGCGTTACGCGGGCACCAGTTTCGTGAACTGCTTGCAAGTAGGTTTGTTGTTGCAGTTTCTGTTCGCGCAGCTTAGCAACATGAAACTCCCCGAGTAATTGTCCAAGCAGATTAAAGTGCCAGGTCAGGGATGTACTAACTGTCTGTCGCGTATACACGCGCAAGTGCATTTCCTGGTTGGTATATTCCACCGAGTGCTTGGTGACTTCACCAAACTCTCCGGCATCCGTTCCGGTCTTCCACACACCACCTGCGACCCATGGCAGACGGGACAGGCCCCGAGTTGCCTCGATCATGAATCGTTCAGGTTTTGTTTCAATGTGTGACAGCTCCGCCAGAATATAAAGCCATTGCTCAAATGGCATACCTATCGACAACAGATACCTGGAAAAATACATGGAAAGGCCGGAAAAACCGGCGCGCGGATTCCACGCCACGGACAATGCCAGCAACACTCCGGCCAGAAGTAGCAGGCTGTACATCAGCGCGACGGGATATTCAAGCCTGCCAATCTGCATGAACGCCAAGGCCCCTAGCATCAGCACCACCAGAAGCAGGAATAGCAGCGTGGCATAAAAGAAATCGATAATTTGCGGTGTTTCGGCCGAATCGGGTTCAACCGGTATGGTTATCATCACCACAAACAGGAATGGCAGGCCATACTCGACAAACAGCAGAATTTCCTGTTGCAAGGGAGAAAAGGTCACTCCATTCGGCACGATCCAGACCAGCAGCAACGTCACCAGATATAAGAGCACGACGAGATAAAAACGGCGCAATCCGACTGCCTGAAACAGGAATACCTTGCCACCGACTATCCCTGCCAGTACGCTTGTCCACAGCGCTAGCAGCCACCAATTCAGGAAGAACAGAATGGCCAGCGAGATCCCGACGATGCTCATGAGTTGTCCACCGCTCACGCGATTCTCGCTCCGCATGAAAGGCTGCCAGGTAATGAACAGTCCGAAATGTGCCAGCATCAATGCACGGGTCCAGAAATCTTCCGCGCCGCGCAGGGCCGCGACATGGAGCAATCCCAGCATGGCCAGAAACATCAATCGCCAATAACGTGTGACAGCCAGCTGCGGAAACCGCAACAAGCGATCAGAGAGCATGGACGTCATATCAATTCCTCAAACAAGCAGCTATAACTTGCGTCAGGTGGAGCTTTCATCTTACGCTTGCATCGCATGATCCATGCCACCTGCTATTGATGAAAGCAACGGCAGTCACAACCGTGCCGCCTCCCCGAGCCAGAATGTCAAAGCAATCATGAGTTTTTCCCTTTCCGTCGCCCGCTTAACCCTGATCGAGGCGCTGCGAACCCGGCTGCCATGGCTCGCCGCTATCGTAGTTGCACTCGCCCTGGGGCTCGCCCAATTCCTCGGCCAGGTCGCCATCATCGAGGCGGCGCACATTCAAGCCACTTTGCTAGCCACGCTGTTGCGAGTGACCGCAGTATTTATCGTTGTTACCTTCGTAGTAACCAGCATGGTACGAGAAACCAGTGACAAGGTCACTGAACTGCTGCTTTCCCAGCCTGCACCACGATCGGCCTATTTTTTCGGAAAGCTGGCGGGCTATTTCGCAGTAGCCGGCCTCATCGCAATCAGCTTTGCCATACCGTTAGCCTTCTTTTCATCCCCTGGCGGGTTGCTGCTGTGGACACTATCGCTGCTATGCGAACTGACCATCATGGCGGCATTGAGTCTTTTTTGCGTGCTGTCGCTCACCCAGGTTGTTCCGGCCATCTCGGCCGCCGCCGGGTTCTATCTGTTGGCACGCTCCATGACAACCATTCAGCTGATCGCCGCCGCCTCCTTGTCCCATGATCCCACGTTGACTGATCGGATCGTCAGCTGGGGCATTGCCGCCGTGGCAATGCTGCTCCCCAGCCTGGACCTGATGACACCATCAAGCTGGCTGCTGTCTATGCCCGATCCATCCGCGCTGACAGTCGTACTTGTACAGACTGCACTTTATCTGCCGCTTCTGGCAAGCGCCTCGCTGTTCGATCTGTATCGCAAGAACTTCTGAGCAAAGGCAACTCAGAGAATGCATCCATGAACGAACGTCCGCTCACCGATGTTCCCAGAACAGTGCTTTTCACGCTGCTGATTGCTTTTTCATTGCAACTGGCCGGCAAGGCCTTGCAACCTCCACCACGTGCACAAGCCTCGGATCTTGACAGCACGCCATCCAGAATAGTCCTGCAACTGGCTGGATTTGGCGACACGGTGCCGGTTGCAAAATTGCTCATGCTCCATCTGCAGGCATTCGATCTTCAGGGCGCCAACCAGATTGCCTACCGGCAACTTGATTACGATCGACTGAGCGATTGGCTGGAACGCATCCTCGAACTGGACCCGACCGGTCAGTACCCCTTGCATGCGGCGAGTCGCATTTATGCCGAGGTGCAAGATCAGAACAGACAACGCAAGATGCTGGACTTCGTGTACAACTCTTTTTTCGCTGACCCGGACAGGCGCTGGCGCTGGCTGGCCCACGCTGCAGTGATTGCAAAGCATCAGTTGAAGGACTTGCCGCTGGCGCGGCGTTATGCAGCTGCCATACAACAGCATGCCAGGGGCAAGGATGTACCACTGTGGGCCAGGCAAATGGAAGCATTCATTTTGGAAGACATGGATGAACTGGAATCCGCCAAGATCATGATTGGCGGGTTTATTGCTAGTGGCCAGGTATCTGAAGCGGGAGAACTGCGTTTCCTCGAGGATCGACTCAAGGAAATTGAACTCCGGCTACAGACCCAAAAGAAAAAGCGCTAGTACTGAAAGAGGATTATGCCGTCGGCATTTCGACGAAATTGTCTATTTTTCGACAACCAAAACACACAAAAACTGTCCAATTCACACTTTTTTAACCGTGAACGGTCGATTTTCGCAGATTAGCGGCACTAAGTGCTACAGCCAACGCAGGCACCGATCTTGCATTAACCTTAAAACCATCAAACGCCATAGGCGAGGTACGAATGAAAAATCATACAGTTGGCTATATTAGTTCCAGTAAATCCGGCAAAGCAGGCCAAGGCGGTTTCACCTTGGTGGAAATTGCCATCGTACTGGTCATCATTGGACTTCTGCTGGGAGGCATTCTGAAGGGCCAGGAAATGATCACCCAGGCCAAAATAAAGAATGTCGTCAATGACTTCAACGGCATGACCGCCGCTGTGAACTCCTACCAGGATCGTTACCGTGCTTTCCCCGGGGACGACCTGAATGCATCAACGCGATGGGCCGGCGGTGTTTCAGGCAATGGTAACGGTTTGATTTCCGGTAAATATAACAACAATGTTTCCACAACCCCGACAACCGCAGAGGAATCCAATCTGTTCTGGTGGCATCTGCGTCAATCCGGCTTTGTTGCCGGCGTAACCACAGCGAGCGCCGCAGCCGGCCAGCAACCGTCCAACGCCGTCAATGGCATGATGGGGGTGCAAACCGGTGGCTATGGATTCTCATCATCCATTATTTGCAGCAGTAACCTTCCTGACAAGGTCGCCATTGCGGTGGATACACAAATGGATGACGGTGCCCCGGCCGGTGGTCAGGTCCGTGCTGATCTGCAGACCACTCCAAACCCCGATGTCACCTCGGCTGCTGGTGTGACGTCTTATGCGGAAACGGGTACCAATCAGTACGTATTGTGCAAGAACCTGTAAGTTAGCTTTTTGATAAAAAAGCCCGCTCTGGCGGGCTTTTTTATTTGTAGCGACGCCGGGGTTACTGAAAATTTTGGCGTCATACAGAACAGGGTCACTGAAATGACGTCCGGGAATACGTCGCGAGCACCAACAATTGGCTTGTTGCTGGCCGGTGGCATGTGCCTGCTGCCATTCCTGTTGCCGTATCACCAGCTTCCAATCAAGACATTCCAGGCTGAGTGGCTGGTTGTCGCATTGGGTGTTGCAGCTGCATTCGCGGTGATCTGCAATAACAGGCCCGGCATCCCAATACCCTACAGCGCGCGCTGGTTCGGCGCATTTGCAGCACTGCTCCTTATTCAGGCAGCATTGGGACATGCGGCCTATCCGCAACTGCGGCTAACCGGTGCCCTGCTCATACTTTATGCAATGCTGATGATCTGGCTGGGGGCCCAACTTTCCGCTTCTCTCAGCCTGAATCGCGTTGCAATGACGCTGGCAGCGTTCTTGTTGGCGGGCGCCATCGCCAATGCATGCGCCGGAATCATCCAGTATTACGGGAGGCCGTTTTGGCTGGAAGACTTCGTGGCAGAACTGCATGGCTCAAGGGCCTACGGCAATATCGCGCAGTCCAATCTCTATGCCAACTACCTGGCGCTTGGACTTGCCTCACTGCTGTACCTGTGGATACGTGGCGGCATATCCTCGGGAGGCGTGATTGCAGGTTTGGCACTCCTCAATTTCGCCGCTGCACTGACCGGTTCGCGCACCTGGATACTGTACATAGCCTGGTTCAGCGTACTGTGTTTCATGGCAAGCAGAAGCCGGAATGCGGTGCAAGCGCAGCGCCTTAAGAAGGCGGCATATGGGCTGATGGCATTCACCGCACTCATGCAAATAAGCGTGCCCTGGATCAATGATTTCTTAAACCTGGGTCGTGGCTGGTCGGGCAGTCCGGTCAGCCGTGGCGGACTCGAACGGGTCGTTTCCTCCAGTGAGTTCGCATCGGATCTCCGCTTGCAGGCCTGGCTGCTGGCTTGGCGTATTTTCCTGGACAAGATGGCATTCGGCACAGGACTTGGAGAATTTGCGCGCGCCGCATTCGACAAGGGGCTGTCCTTTCCCATGGCTCAAGAAGGCGATGTCTGGACCTCGCCACACAATGTCGTCCTGCAATTACTGTCTGAAACCGGGATTGCGGGAACCCTGCTCGTCATCGGCGCGTGGGGACTATGGTGGCGGCGCATCTACACGCATTACTCGCACACACGAAATCTCGCCTCGGGATGGATCATCGCAACCGTCGGTGTAGAGGCGATTCAATCCTTAATAGAATATCCGCTCTGGAATGCCCATTTTCTTGGCGTGACGGCATTGTTGATGGGGATAGGAGAGGTATCGGCAACACCCCGCATCCAACGAAGCAATACTCGCCTCGTCGCCACGGTCGCCACGGTCGCCAGCCTGACACTGGCTTTTGCGCTTGGGCTTGTATTGAGGGACTATGTCCGCCTGGACTCAGTCTTGATTACGGGTACGGCCCCCACACTGATCAACAAGGCTCAGAAGGAACATGACGAGACTGAAATCCGCGAGGTTGCGCAAGGCATTCTGGCTCCTATCGCGGAGCTTTGGATCCTTCGTGGCGCCCCGTTGGATCGGAGCAGCCTGACCGAAATGCTGCCAATCAGTGAACGGGTCGCCAGCTATCTGCCATCCCTGCAGGTATTAATTCTGCGCGCTGCATGGCTGGCGCTGGCTGACAGAGACGAAGAGGCCGAAGAACTGGTAAGACGCGTTTTGCGAACCTTCCCGCACCGATGCCCGGATGCCATGCGAATTCTGCGGCAGGTGCTTGAATTCGAAAACGTGAAACTTCAACGTCTTCTGGAACAGGTGCGACAGAGCAGCTGCCGCTGACCGAGTACAGAAGTACCCCGTAGTATTGCACTGATGATACTCATCTTTTCGTGCGGCTTTATGGAGCGGGTGCAAACTGCATCAAAATACCAAATCAATTGTCCAATCCGGATTTTCACTCAATAAAACAAGGGTAGTTCTTTGCGCATTACTGCGATCATTGAGAATCTGCTGCGGCACCCGATTTTCAGCTGGTTGAGGCCGACGCGCAGCACGGATGAGGCACTGCCCGTCAGGCAGCAGGCAGCGGCCGGCGGCGGCGGCGATCAGGTTGTGCTGTCCAAGGCCTTTGAGCAAGTCGCCGCTGCCTACAACAATGGCGACTGGTCCAGAGCGGAGCAGTTATGCCGGTTGATGCTGACGGCCAGCCCCGACTACTTTGATGCGCTGAACCTGATGGGGA
>CANKAJ010000167.1 GCA_947479645.1 Betaproteobacteria bacterium
CCCGACCTGCCTTACGACATCCTGCGCAGCTTCGATCCGGTATCGCAATTGACAGGACGATCGACCGTGATGATGGTGAGCGTCGCGGCGCTGCCGGGCGTGCACTCGATCCAGGATCTGATTGCGCATGCCAAGGAACATCCGGACAAGCTCAATTGCGGCACCTCCGGTGCGGGCAGCATCACTCACATTGTGTGCGCCGCACTGGCCTCCGCGGCGAACATCCGCATTACGCCGGTCTATTACAAGGGCGGCTCGCAAAGCCAGATCGACTTGATTGCCGGGCGTACTCAGCTCGCCGCCGGCACCCTGTTCAACGCACTACCCAATATCAGGACCGGCAAACTGCGGCCGATTGCGACACTCAACCCTGAACGCTCGCGCGTGATCCCCGAGGTCAGGACCAGCATCGAACAGGGCTATGAAGTCGAGTTTCCCGACTGGCTCGGCGTGCTGGCCCCGGCCGGGACGCCGGGGGCCGTCATTGCCCGGCTGAACACCGAATTCCGGAAAGCGGTGCTGTCACCCGACGTTGCGAAGCAACTCGAGCAGCAAGGCAGCATTGCGCTGGCCAGTGCGCCGGAAGCCTTTCGCAAGCGGCTCAGCCAGGAGATGACGCGCTGGAAAAAAATCATACAGGAGCGCGGCATCAAGGCCGAAGAGTAGGCTGCAGGATCCTTTCTCCGCTGTTGCGGCGACACTGTTGCGCCGATCAACTCGCGAGAAAAAGTCCCCGTAAGGTTTCCTTCTGCTCCGGCGTCACCGTGGGTGCGCCACGCACCGGCACGCCCAGCGCCTGCAGATCGATGCCCTTCTCGGCTTCCTTGAGCAGCACCGCCATGATGTCGATCAGGGGCACGCCATCGACCTGCCGAAATCCCTGATCCACGAAGAACATGTTCAGGGGGCCGCCGGCCGGGATCAGGACCCTGGCGCCACGCGCGATGATCTTGCGCGCCTCGGTCTCGAATTGCGCCAGGATCGGCGCAGGGTCGCGATACATGGCGGCAAAATCATTGTAGGTCAGATTGATCGAGGCGCCCTCCACCAGCATTTCGCGCAGACCAAAGCGCTCACTGGTCAGCGACTCCATTTTCTTGCGACTGCCGGCGTTGTGAGTGAGAAAGGCAAACTTGCCGGCCATTTGCGCGGCCAGATGCACTGCCGTTTCAGCGATGAACACGGCAGGGTAGTCGGTCAGCTCTTTGACCTCCCGATTGCCGGCATCATTGGTGCTGACAAACGCGAAGGCGGCATATCCCTCCTGCTCGGCCTTGATGGCATTTCGCACAACCTCGTTGGTCACAAGCTGTACCGCACTGTCCGCATAATCAATGCCGGGATAGGTTTTGCTTACCCCGTGGAATTCCACCGACAGGTCCGCACGCACCACTTTGCGCGCATGCCGCCGGACTGAATCCTGATAGGTCTTCCAGATGGCGGCATCGGCTTCCGCGGAACAACTCTGCACCCAGATGGTCGCTTTGTTCGTCATGGTGTTTTTATCCTTTCCTGATTGCGTCAGTCGGCCTTGATGTCGGCAGGAAATTTACACAAGCAATGCCCTCGACCGCGTCGCTGACATTACGACGCTCAACGACAGGCAGTTGGCCAGGCCCGCCATCGGCATTCTGAACGAAGCCGGGAAGCCTAGCGATTCGCCGGCAAACTGGCCTTGATGATGGGCCCGAAATCATCCAGTTGCTGCTTGAGCTTGGCGCTGAATTGTTCCGGCGTGCTCCCGACTGGCTCGGACCCGGTCGCATTCAAGCGCTCGATCACGTCGGGGATCCTGAGCGCCTTGGCGATCTCCTGATAAAGCTTGTTCACGATCGAGCGCGGCGTCGCCGCCGGTGCGAGCACGCCCTGCCAGGCTGCGATGTCCATGTTCGCCAGGCCGGACTCTGACACGGTGGTGACATCGGGAAAAAAGGAGGAGCGTTTTTGTCCGGCCGTGGCGATGACCAGCAGCTTGCCCGGCTTGATGAAGGACATGGCCGTGCCGGCGCCGACAAAGGCAAACTGCGTCTCACCCGACAGCAGGGCGGTCATGGATTGCGCTCCACCCTTGTAGCCTATTGATACGACGTTCCCGGCGATGCCGGCGCGCATCCGCAGGATTTCTGTCGCCATCTGGCCCACGCCACCGGCGTGCCCGGCGTTGATGCCCTTGGGACTGGATTTCGCCAGCGCAATCAACTCGCCCACCGAGCGTGCCGACAGCGAGGGATTGACCAGCAGCACCATGGGCTGCGTCGCCACTTCGGTAATCGCCGCAAAATCCTTGTAGACATCGTAGGGCATGTTGTCATGCAGGAAGGGCGTGGTGGTGTGCGAGGACAGCGCAAACAGCAGCGTGTAGCCGTCCGGCGTGGCGCGGGCAACGGCTTGCGAACCGACGATGCCATCGCCGCCGGGTCGATTGTCGATCACCATCGGCTGGCCCAATGTCTTCTGCAGTTCATTGGAGACCAGGCGCGCAACGATGTCGGTAGCGCCACCGGGTGCGATGGGCAGAATCAGCCGCATGGGCCGCATGGGCCGCTCCGGATAACTGCGCGATTGCGCATCCGATTGCCCATGGGCAACGAGTGAGGCCCCGGACAACAGCGACAATGCAAGACTGACAACACTTTTTACCGAAGCCATGCTTCCCCCGGACAATGAATATTCATGTCCTGACCCTCAGGACAATGGACACCAATTTCCCTGCAATATCACGCAGCCGAACGCGCCGTCACATCAGCCCAGAAATTTTCACCGCCGCGCCGGATCGCCTGCGCACCGATTTCTTCCGCCCAGGTCGACTCACTACCGTATTCCGAACGCCAGGCCCACATCCGGCGCGTTGCAAAATGCAGCGTGTGTTCGTAGGTCATGCCAAAAGCGCCATGCACCTGATGGGCAATGCGTGCGCCCACACCGGCAGCCTGGCCCGCCTTGATTTTGGCCACGGCAATCTGGTTGCGCGGATTCTTCTTGTGCATGGAATCGCAGGCCGCCTCGGACGCCACGACTGCCGACGTCGTTTCGCAGGCGAACACGGCCAGCATGTGCTGTATCGCCTGGAACCGCGCGATGGCCCGGCCGAACTGCACGCGCTCGGTCGAGTAACGCACGCTTTGCGCCAGCGCCGATTCGGCCGCGCCACTGATAGCAATGGCCCGACCCAGCGCGCCATGCGTCTTGACCGCTTCTTCGGTCAGCAATTCGTCGGCATAGGCAAATTCCTCTGCCGCACATCCATCAAAACGAATGTGGTCGCGGTGCTCCTTGGCCATGTTGTGGCCCTCACGGTGAACCGCAATCTGCTTGCCCGGATTGAGGCGCGCAATGACCTGGCGACCATCGACCTGACCAGACAGCACGAAGGTTTGCGCATTGCGCCCCCAGGGCACGGACTTGGCGAGCCCGCTCACCCGCAATTGCTTCCCCTCCAAAGCCAGATTCAAGCTGCCTTGACCATCCTGCTGAATCAATCCCACCGCACCATCGTTCACGTCCAGTCCGGCCCGTGCCAGCAAATCATTGCCGATCATGGTCTCGACAATCGGCAGCGGCACCCGCCAGTAGCCCACCGCATGCATGACGGGATAGGCATCCGTCCAGCCGCCACCGGTGCCACCGAGTTTTTCCGGTGTCAGAACACGGGTAAAGCCGCTTTCCTCCACCAGTTTCCACAACGACGCCTGCCAATGCCCCTCTTCGGCATCGCGCTGTAATTTTGTATCGACCCGTTCTTCGAATATCCGCTTGACGCTCTCGGCGATCATGTCACGTGCGCTGCTCATCATCTCACCCCCAGGCCGCGCGCAATGATTCCGCGGAGAATCTCGCGTGTGCCGCCACGTATTGAAAAGCTCGGCGCCGTCTGCACCAGAAAGGACATCATTTCCTCCAATGGCGACTCCAGAGCGGAGAGATCCATATCAAATATTTCGTGGGCGACTTCCGGGATCTGCTGCTCGAAGGTCGTGCCCAGTTCCTTGACTACCGAGGCCGCAAGACCGGGGTTCTCGCCGCGCGTCAGCATGCCGGCAACGCCGATGGACATCTGCCGTATGGTGGTCATGTCCGCCACCAGACGCCCCAGCGCAACGGCATGCCGCGGATTGTCGGGGTCCGCCGCGTCGAGCATCTCCAGCAGCAGGTACAGGCTGCTCAAGTAACGCTCGGGGCCGCTGCGCTCAAAGCCCAGTTCAGTGGTGACCTGCGCCCAGCCCTTGCCTTCTTCACCGATCAGATGATCGTCGGGCACGAACACATCATCGAAGGTCACCTCGTTCCAGCGATGCTCGCCGGTCAGAATACGCACCGGCCGCAGCGACACACCCGGCGCCTTCAGGTCGATCAGGAATTGCGTCAGGCCACCATGGCGCGTCTCGCCGGCCGCGCCGGTGCGCACCAGCGCCACCATGTAATGCGACCACTGCGAGGCGGAGTTCCAGGTCTTGCGACCGTTGATCAGCCAACCGCCCTTGGTGCGCTCGGCACGCGTGCGCAAGGATGCAAGGTCAGAGCCCGAATCGGATTCGCTCATGCCGACACAGATATAGAGTTCCCCCCGCGCAATCCGGGGCAACAGGTCGTTCTTGATGTTCTCGCTGGCATAGCGAACCAGCAGCGGTCCGTACTGACGGTCGGCGATCCAGTGCGCACCGACCGGAGCGCCTGCAGCCAGCAATTCCTCGGTCAGCACATAGCGCTCCAGTGGCGAGCGTGCATGCCCGCCATACTGGCTGGACCAGGCCATGCCGATCCAGCCGCGCTTGCCCAGCTTGCGGCTGAACTCCGGGTCAACGCCACGCGCCGAACCCTTGGACAATACCGCGCCGGATTCGCTGGCGCCCTTTTTACGCGGCGGCAGTTCCTGCGCCATAAACTCACGCACTTCCTGCCGCAGTGCCTCGCATTGTTCGTCAAACCTGCATGTACGGATGCTGATGTCCTGCATTGCTTCTCCAGTGCCTGTTTCGTCGTTTTAATGAACTGGCTTGTTAATGTGCGTAGCGCCGCATGCCACCATCGACAGGGATGACCGTGCCCGTCATATAGCCCGCGCGCGGCGAGGCCAGAAACGCGACCAGATCGGCCAGCTCTTCGGGCTTGCCGAAACGGCCCACCGGAATTTCCCGCTTGGCGAATTCGTCGCGCGCTTGCGACGTCGGATCATGCTGCACGATCTGCTCGCTCATCACGCGGCCGGGTTGTATGCAGTGCAGATTGACGCCGAATTGACCCACGCTTCGGCACAGGCCCTTGGACCACGCATGCACCGCCGCCTTGGCCGAATTGGCTACGTTAAATGAGCGCGGCTCGTTGGTGCCGGTCAGGCTGATGATGCGGCCCCATTTGTTTTCGATCATGCCGGTCAACACGGCATGCGACAGTTCGCGCAGCCGGAAGAAATTCAGCATCATGCCCTCGTCCCACTGATCCAGCGTGGCATCGTAGGGAATGGGGCGACTGCCGCCGGCGGCATTCACAAGAATGTCCACACGCCCCAGGCGCGCCCTGGCTTCGTTGGCCAGCCATTGCGGAGTCGCCGCGTCATAGAGGTCCGCGGGCAGGACCACGGGTTCGATGCATCCAGCGGCCTTCATTTTTGCGGCAAAGGCATGCAAGGGTTCGGCCCGGCGCGCCGTCACCGCCACCGCCACACCTTCACGCGCCAACGCGGCCGCAATGGCCTGGCCACAACCCAGCGTACTGGCACCAGTGATGAGCGCTGTTTTTCCGGCAAGTTGCAAGTCCATGCTATTCCCCTTTGATTGAGCCCCGAATGATACGGTTGAATTGAAGCCGGCGTGCAGACCCAAAGATCGTTTTTTTGAAACACTTGTCATTCCGAAGCCGCCCCCCAAGGGGATGCTTTGCGACCTGATTTGGCAGCAGATTCCTCGCTACGCTCGGAATGACAAACTTGCCAGAATTTTATTTGCGCACTGTAGTGTGATCCTTTACATTCGCATCACCCTCTATGGAGATATTGCTGTGGCCAATACCATTCTGCTCTACAACCCGACCGCGCCTCGTTTTGACCTTGCGCAAACGGCGAAACGATCACTGGATGCGCTCGAAGGCGCCGTGGTCGGTTTCATCGACAACACCAAGCCCAATTTTTCGCATCTGGTCGATGATCTGGCCGACCTGCTGATCAGGAATTACGGCGTCAAGAAAGTGATCAAGCGCCAGAAACGCGCTTCTTCCGTGCCGGTACCCGGCGATGTTCTCGATCACCTCATCAGCAATTGCGATCTTGTCATTACCGGGTCCGGTGATTGAGGGTCCTGCACGTCGTGGAGTGTCCACGACAGCGTAGAGGTCGCCAAGCGCAACACATCGACGCTGGCCATCTGTTCGACCGTGTTTGAAGGCTTGGGCCGTGCCCAGGCCAAGGCGCTGGGCATGCCGGATCTCCCCATCGCTCTCGTGCCCCATCCGTTCGGGCTGCGCACGCGCGAGGAAGTGCGCCGCATCGCCGAAGACTGCATCGCAAATGTGGCGAGCCTGCTCGTCAAGGCAAAGGCCGCAAAATGACTGCAAGCACATCCACGACATCAACACCGGCACCGACATCGACAGCGGCCGGGCAATTCGAAGCACAGGACGACCTGGACGCCATCAACCGCACCTACCGCGACAAGAAATGGAGCGATGGCCTGCCAGTCGTGCCGCCAACTGCGGCGCGGGTTGAAAAAATGCTGAGCAAAGTGGCACGACCGCGCCACGATGTGGTCACCACACTGGCCCCGGGCTTTGGCGCCGCCACGGTCGAACTGATTGCCATCAATGCGGTGCTGGCCGGATGCGATCCGGAATACATGCCGGCATTGCTGGCTGCGGTGGAAGCCGTCAGCGCGCCTGAATTCAATCTGCAGGGCATACAGGCCACCACCAATCCGGTGGCGGTGTGGGTCATCGTCAACGGACCCGCCATCTCCCGGCTTGAGGTCAATAACAGCTACAACTGCCTCGGTGAGGGAGCATGGGCCAATGCCACCATCGGCCGCGCGCTGCGCCTGATCCTGCGCAATATTGGCGGCGCACTGCCAGGCGACATGGATCGTGCCACCCAGGGACAGCCGGGAAAATACACGTTTTGCTGCGCCGAGAACCAGGCCGAATCACCCTGGGATCCGCTGCATGTCGAACGGGGCTTCGCCAGTGACCAGAACGTGGTGACCGTGGTTGGCGCCGAGGGCACCATCAACATGAACACTCACAGCAAGAATGCCGAAGAACTGATTGGGGTGATCTCGGAAACCATGATCCACCCGCCCAGCAACGAGTATTGCAATGGCGGCGAACCCTGGCTGGTGTTCGGCCCCGAGCACGCCGAAGTATTCAGGCGCGCCGGCCTGTCCAAGGCCGAGGTAAAGCGGCAGTTATGGGAACGCTCCAGGATGTCTGCCAGCCGCATGGCGGAAAAGGACTTTCAACGCACCCGGGGCTCACGCCGCGCCGAACTCGGCGAAATCACCCGGGACACGATGCTGCCGATCACCAACCGCCCCGACGACATCTGGTTCATCGTCGCCGGTGGCCCCGGCACGCACTCGATCTATGTGCCGTGCTTTGGTAATTCACGCGCGGTGTCGCGGGCGTTTTAACTGGTCTGGCAACCTAAAATTCAACCACGGATCGAATCGATTTGCCCTCGTGCATGAGGTCGAATCCGTGGTTGATGTCGGCCAGCTTCAGCTTGTGCGTGATCAGGTCGTCGATGTTGATGCGGCCTTCCATGTACCAGTCGACGATCTTCGGCACGTCGCGGCGGCCCTTGGCACCGCCGAATGCGGTGCCCTTCCAGACGCGCCCGGTCACCAGTTGAAAGGGCCGCGTCTTGATCTCCTGGCCGGCGCCGGCCACGCCGATAATGACCGACACGCCCCAGCCCTTGTGACAGCACTCCAGCGCCTGGCGCATCACGTCCACATTGCCGATGCACTCGAAGCTGTAGTCCGCGCCGCCTTTGGTGAGACTGACCAGGTAAGGCACCAGGTCGCCTTCGACTTCCTTCGGATTGACGAAATGGGTCATGCCGAATTTCTCACCGAGCGCTTTGCGTGCCGGGTTGGTATCGACGCCGACGATCATGTTGGCGCCGGCAATGCGCGCGCCCTGCACCACGTTCAGGCCGATGCCGCCCAGGCCGAACACCACCACATTGGCACCCGGCTCCACTTTCGCCGTGTTGATCACCGCGCCGATGCCGGTGGTCACACCACAACCGATGTAGCAGACCTTGTCAAAAGGCGCGTCTTCGCGGATCTTCGCCAGCGCAATTTCCGGCACGACGGTGAAATTGGCAAACGTCGAGGTCCCCATGTAGTGAAAGAGCTTCTGGCCACCCAGTGAAAACCGGCTGCTGCCGTCGGGCATCAGGCCCTGACCCTGGGTCACGCGAATCGCCTGGCACAGATTGGTCTTGCCCGACAGACAGTACTCGCACTGCCGGCATTCCGGCGTGTAGAGCGGAATGACATGGTCGCCCTTCTTCAGGCTGGTGACGCCAGGGCCGATATCGACAACGACACCGGCGCCCTCGTGCCCGAGGATGGCCGGAAACAAGCCTTCCGGATCGGCACCCGAACGCGTGAATTCGTCGGTGTGGCAGATACCGGTCGCCTTGATCTCGACCAGCACTTCGCCCGCGCGCGGGCCCGCCAGCTGCACCGTCTCGATGGTCAGGGGTGCGCCGGCCTTGTGCGCAACTGCTGCGCGTACATCCATGTGTAGCTCCTTTGATCACATCACCAAGAAAACCCGAGTGTATCCAAGGCGCCGCCGGTTATCATTCATATTCTTGATTGAGCAACATTGAAGGAACACGACATGATCGTCGAGCGCATCTGGACCGGCAACGCCTACCGCAACTACAACTATCTGATCGCCTGCCCCGACACCGGCGAAGCACTCGCCATCGACCCGCTGGATCATGTGAAGTGCCTCGCCACCGCCCGCGACAAGGGCTGGGATATCACGCAAATCCTGAACACCCATGAGCATGGCGACCACACCGGCGGCAATGCCGCCGTGGTCGCCGCCACTGGCGCCAGGGTGATCGCCCATCACCGCGCCGGCGCGAAGATTCCCGGTATCGATCGCGGCGTCAAGGCCGGCGACGTGATCAAGGTCGGCAAGCGCGTCGAACTCGAATGCCTGGACACACCGGGCCACACCCTATGCCACATCTGCCTGCAATCACGCGCCGACATGAAGGCACTCTTCAGCGGCGACACGCTGTTCAATGCCGGCGCCGGCAATTGCCACGGCGGCGGCAACCCCGAGGACCTGTATGCCACCTTCGTCGACCAACTCGCCGGGCTGCCCGAAGACACGCTGGTCTACCCCGGCCACGACTACATCGAGAACAATCTCAATTTCACCCTCGACCGCGAACCGGACAACGCCGCGGCCAAGGCCATGCTGCCAAAGGTGAAAGACCACGACCCCGCCACGTCAATCGTCACTACGCTGAAGGAGGAAAAGCAGTTCAACACCTTCTTTCGCCTCAGCAGCCCCGGCGTCATCGCCAGGCTGCGCGAGAAATTTCCCGATCTGCCCGAACAGCCGGACGCGAAAACGGTATTCGTCAAGTTGAGGGAGTTGCGAAACACGTGGTAACACCAAGTTCCCTCCCCAGCTTAGCGAAGCGGAACGGGGGAGGGTTAGGGTGGGGGCGTTTTGACGCCATGTGCCAAATGTCGACCCATCAGTACCTGACAGGAACCCTCAAATGATCCCCTTCTCCATCCTCGACCTCTGCCCCATCGCCGAAGGCAGCAATGCCGCGCAGTCCTTCAAAAATTCGCTGGACCTCGCGCAGCACGCCGAAGCCTGGGGCTACAAGCGCTTCTGGCTGGCCGAGCACCATTCGCTGCCTGGCGTCGCCTGTGCCGCAACCTCGGTGCTCATCTCCCACATCGGTGCGGGCACCAAATCCATTCGCATCGGCTCGGGCGGCATCATGCTGCCCAACCATGCGCCCATGGTCATAGCCGAACAGTTCGGCACGCTGGAGTCGCTCTACCCCGGGCGCATCGACCTGGGCCTGGGACGCGCTCCGGGCTCGGACCAGGCCACCTCGCAGGCGTTGAGGCGCCACGCCGCCGCGGGTGAAGACTTTCCGCAGGAAGTCGGCGAACTGCTGCACTGGTTCTCCCCCGAACGGCCGGGCCAGCAGGTGGTGGCGGTGCCGGGTGCCGGCATTCAGGTGCCGATCTGGATCCTCGGCTCCTCAACCTGGGGGGCGCAGTTCGCCGCGGTCAATGGTTTTCCGTATGCCTTCGCCTCGCACTTCGCGCCACAGCAGATGATGCAGGCGCTGGAGCTGTATCGCAGCCGCTTCCAGCCCTCCGAGTGGCTGGCGAAACCCTATGCCATGCTCGGCATAAATGTCGTCGCCGCGCCCACCGACGAAGAGGCCAGGCTGCTCTTCACCTCGCGCTTGCAGTCCACCATCGCCAACCGCACCGGACGGCGCAGCCTGCTGCCGCCGCCCGACCCTGATTTCGAGAACCGCCTCGGCCCCATGGAGCGCTCCATCATCGATGAACTCCAACCCGGCGCCATCATCGGCTCACCCGAAACCGTGAAAGAGGGTCTGGCAAAGTTCATCGCCAAAACCGGCGCCGATGAACTCATCATCGCGGCCGCGATCTTTGATCACGCCAAGCGGCTGCGCTCGTATGAAATTACGGCAGAGGTGCGCCGCAGTATGTAAATCACCGCTATGTAATTCACCGTGCTACCCGTCCTTGCCGGCGGGCAGCCCCCCGATAACCTGTAACGTGAGGATCCCCATGCAATTCGAAACCACCTACGACTATCGCATCGAGACCTTCCGCGGACGCGTCTACAGCGGGCGCAATGCGCTCTCCAACCTGCCGGCCGAGATCCGGCGCCAGAAGGCGCGGCGCGCCTTCATCATCTGCGGCCGCTCGGTGTCGCGCGGCACACCGCTCATCGACAATCTGCGCAAACTGCTCGGCGATGTGCTGGTGGGCGTGTACGACGCAATGAGCAAGGACACGCCGCTGGCCGACGTCGAAGCGGCGCGCGATGCCGCCCGCGTTGCCGGGGCCGATCTCCTGATCGCCGTGGGGGGCGGCAGCGTGGTGCAGGGGGCGCGCATCACCGCCATCCTGCTCGCCGAATCCGGTCCGCTGGAATCACTCATCACGCAGTATCCCGAGGAAGGGCCGGCCATCAGCGCGCGCCTGCTCGC
>CANKAJ010000168.1 GCA_947479645.1 Betaproteobacteria bacterium
GGCCAGACCTGGGTGCGCGTGGTCAATCTGGCGCTGCTCTATGTGATGCTGGCCCTGGGGCTCAATATCGTGGTTGGCTTCGCCGGCCTGCTGGATCTGGGCTACATCGCCTTTTATGCCGTTGGCGCCTATGTTTATGCATTGCTGTCATCGCCCCACTTCGGGCTGCACTGGCCGTTCTGGATCACGCTGCCGATCGGTTTCCTCGTCGCGGCCTTTTTTGGTGCGTTGCTGGGCGCGCCCACGCTGAAACTGCGCGGTGATTACCTCGCCATCGTGACGCTGGGCTTTGGCGAGATCATTCGCATCTTCCTGAACAACCTCAACGCGCCGATCAATATCACCAATGGCCCGCAGGGCATCAACCTGATTGACCCGCTGCGCATCGGCAGTTTCTCGTTCGGGCGCAATGAAGTACTGGCGGGCGTGCAGGTCTCCGGACCGATGAAGTACTACTACGTGCTGATGGCACTGACCATCGTCATCATAGTGATCGGCCTGCGGCTGCAGAATTCGCGCATTGGCCGCGCCTGGGAGGCGATCCGCGAGGATGAAATTGCCGCGCGCGCCATGGGCATCAATACGCGCAACATCAAGCTGCTGGCGTTTGCGATGGGCGCGTCCTTCGGTGGACTTGCCGGCGGTTTGTTTGCATCCATGCAGGGATTCATCAGCCCGGAGAGTTTTGGCCTGCTGGAATCGGTCATGGTGTTGTCGATGGTGGTGCTGGGTGGCATGGGCAATATTGCCGGGGTAGTCCTGGGCGCGGTGCTGCTGACGGGCTTGCCGGAAGTCATTCGTTTCACCGTGGTCCCCGCGCAACACGCGCTGTTTGGCAAGGTGCTGATCGATCCCGAGGCAATTCGCATGCTGTTATTCGGGCTGGCGCTGGTGTTGGTGATGATCGTGCGTCCTGCCGGGTTATGGCCTTCCGCGGTACGCCGGCGCGAACTGGCGTCGCGTGAGGGATCCACGGCCATTGCTGGAGCGGGCCCGTGAACGATCTGCTTATTGCCAGCAACATCAGCAAGCATTTCGGCGGCGTGCAGGCGCTCAGTGAGGTGAGCTTCAGCATTCGTCAGGGCGAAATCTACGGTCTGATTGGCCCCAACGGCGCGGGCAAGACCACGCTGTTCAATCTGCTCACCGCCTTGTATGCGCCGGATACCGGACGGTTCGAGTTTGCCGGCGCTACGCTGAGCAGGCTGAAGCCGCACGAGGTGGCCAGACAGGGCATCGCCCGCACTTTCCAGAACATCCGGTTGTTTGCCAACCTGTCGGCACTGGAGAACGTGATGATAGGCCGGCACATTCGCACGCGCGCAGGCGTGCTGGGCGCGGTGCTGCGCAATCGCGCCACGCGCGAAGAGGAAGCGGCAATTACGCAATGCGCGTTCGAACTGCTGGATTTCGTCGGGCTGCGCGATCGCGCCAATTCGGCCGCGGGCGGGCTGCCTTACGGAGACCAGCGCCGGCTGGAGATTGCGCGCGCGTTGGCCACCGAACCGAAGTTGCTGGCCCTGGACGAACCGGCTGCCGGCATGAATGCCTCAGAGACGCAGGCATTGAAGACGCTGCTCGAAGCGATCCGGGCGCGCGGCGTGACACTGTTGCTGATCGAGCACGACATGCGCCTGGTGATGGGCATGTGCGATCGCGTGCTGGTGCTCGATCATGGCGAGGTCATCGCCGAGGGCGTGCCGGGCGAAGTGCAGCGCAACCCGCGCGTGGTCGAGGCTTACCTTGGCAGTCCGGTGGAGGGTGTGGCGGCATGACATTGCTGGACGTGCGCGACCTTCATGTTGACTATGGCGGCATTCGTGCCGTCAAAGGCGTTTCGTTCCAGGTCGGCATGGGCGAACTGGTTTGTCTGATCGGCGCCAATGGTGCCGGCAAGTCCAGCACGCTGCGCGGTCTGTCAGGGCTGGTGGCGGCACGCGGGATGGTGAACTATGCCGGCCGTGAACTGACCGGCTCGCCTGCGTTCGAGCGCGTGCGCGCGGGCCTGGTGCTGGTACCCGAAGGCCGCGGCATCTTTCCAATGCTGAGTGTTGACGAAAATCTCAGCGTGGGCGCCTATGCAAGAAGCGACAACGCCATCGAGGCCGATCGCGAGCGCGTGTTCTCGCTGTTCCCGCGCCTGGCCGAACGCCGCCGCCAGGCCGGCGGCACACTCTCGGGCGGCGAGCAGCAGATGCTGGCCATTGGTCGCGCGCTGATGAGTCGGCCGCAATTGCTGCTGCTGGATGAGCCCAGCATGGGGCTTGCGCCCATTGTTGTGCAGACCATTTTTGCCGTGATACGGCAGGTCAATGCCGAAGGCGTGGCCGTGCTGCTGGTCGAACAGAACGCCCGTGCCGCGCTACAACTGGCCAGTCGTGCCTATGTCATGGACAGCGGGGCGATCACCTTGTCCGGTGATGCGAAGACACTGCTGGGCGATGCCAAGGTGAGGGCCGCGTACCTTGGTGAGGCTTGACGGCCGCGATATGGCATGCCGGACGCCGGTATCCAATATTATCAATACTGTAAATTATCAATTCATTTACAAATTTATACAATGTAATTGATATCAAATTATCATCGTTATGGATGCGGACGGTGAGTTTCTTTCTCTTGCAACTGTGAGAGAAGGACTGCCTGAGCGATCAACGGACTGTCCGCCCAAGACACGGTAAACTGACTTGACTCCGCTGTATTGAAAATACTGTGGACCGGGTTTTCCAATCTCTACAACCCAGCGTGAGGTAATCATGATCCACGTTTCTTCGATTCAGCTGATGCGATTCATTGCGGCTCTAGTTGCGATGTGTTCCGGCACCTACTTGCAGGCGGCCGAGGCCGATCCTGCGCCGGGTTTTCCGGCCAGGCAGATGCGCATGATCATTCCGTTCGCCCCTGGTGCCGGCACTGACCTCACGGCGCGTACTGTCGCCCAGAAGCTCTCCGAGAAATGGGGGGTGCAGGTGGTGGCCGACAATCGCACCGGTGCCGGTGGAACCATCGGCGTGGACATGACCGCCAAGGCGGAGCCCGATGGCTACACGCTCTGCCTGATCTCGGCATCCAACACGGTCAACGCGGCGACCAATCCCAATCTGCCCTTTGATCTGGCCAGGGATCTGCAGGGCCTCTCGCAGGCGACTTCGCTGTTTTACGTTCTCTACATCCACCCGTCGGTGCCTGCCAAGAATGTGGCCGAACTCATCACGTACGCCAGGGCCAATCCGGGCAAACTCAATTTCGGCTCCTCCGGCAACAATACCCTGCAGCATTTCTCCGGTGAAATGTTCAATCATCTGGCCAAGGTGAAGATGGTGCATGTGCCGTTCAAGGGAACGGCGGCCGTGATCCCCGCCATGCTGGCCGGGGATGTGCATGTCGGCTTCGGATCGCTTATCGGCACCCGTGCGCAGATGCAGCAGGGCAAGCTGCGTGGCCTCGCCATTACCGCAGCCAAGCGCTCGCCCTCGGTTGATCTGCCCAGCCTTGCCGAATCGGGACTCCCCGGATTCGAGGTCGACCAGTGGTACGGCATTATTACCTCGGCCAAGGTTCCCCAGAATATCGTGAGAAAGCTCAATGCTGCCATCGTCGAGGCGGTCCATCAGCCTGATGTGGCGGCACGCCTGGCCGCGGATGGGTCGACGCCGGTCGGCAGTTCCCCGGAACAGTTCAATACCTACATCCGGGCCGAAATCACCAAATGGAAGCGACTGGTGCAGGAGGCAAAACTGCAACTGGAGAACAACTAGTGCTGCAGCGTTTGTACCGACGCAGGTCAACAGTCAGCGCCAGAGTGTGGTGATCCGCAGGATTGTGCCAGTTGTACGGGTCGCCTCTCCCGGGTGCGATTGCACAGTCGGCAGGTGCTGACACGTTTCCAGAAAACAACAAAATAGAATAGCATTCTACAAATGGCCAATTGACGCCGGTACGCTCCCGCGGGGAGCCAGGAACAAGCCTCCATTCACACTTGCGCACTGACCTGGGAAAGGACCCGAACATGCACCATGACGCCAAACAACAAATGCTGGCCGCATCCAACCTCGATGAACTCTATCCGGTGATCGCGGCCAACCTGATGACCGCGGGCTGGCACAAGAAGCGGCGCTCGCTGTACCCGGAGCCGCGAGCCGATTACCAGCCTTTGCACTGGCGTTGGGACCACGGTCGCATCGCGCTGGATCAGGCCGGGCGCTGGATCGGCACCGAGCTGGCCGAGCGACGCAACCTGCTCTTGTACAACCCGGGCGGCGCCAGCGGCGACAATGACTACGACACCGTGCGCACCCTGGTGGTGGCCTACCAGATGATCAAGCCCGGCGAATACGCGCGTTCGCACCAGCATACGCCCAATGCCATGCGGCTCATTCTCGACGCCGATGAAGGCTGCTTCACCGTGGTCAATGGCGTCAAGCTGCCCATGCGCACCGGCGACTTCATGCTCACCCCGGGCGGTTGCTGGCACAGCCATTACAACGAAGGCAAGCGTAACGCCTACTGGATCGACGTGCTCGATGTGCCCTTGGTGCACCGGCTCGGGCCGATGATCTTCTCCGAGTCGCCGGAGTGGAACCAGAAGGTTGAGTCTGAGCCAAAGGAGCATCCTTTCTACTTCCCGCCCACCCGCACGCTGCCGGCATTGAAGGCTCTGGCCGCGAGCAACGGCGTGAAACGCCTCAAGCTGGAGACCGAGACGGCCATGCCGCCACTGGACATCGGCATGTTCCATATTGCTGCCGGCTCCACCTACACGGCGCCGCGCAGCACTGCCAGCAGCATCTTCGCCGTCATCAGCGGACGGGGTCAGGCCCGCATTGGTGGCCTGAGCGCCGAGTGGACGGTGGGAGACGTGCTGGCCGCGCCCAGTTGGAACGCGATTGAACTCGGGGCCAGTGAAGACGCGGTGCTGCTGGAAGTCTCCGACGCCCCGGTGTTCCACAAGCTGGGCTTTTACCGGGAAGGCTGATTTGATGAGCAAGAAAATGAAGGTACTGATTGCCGGCGGCGGCATCGGTGGCATGGCCGCGGCAATCGCGCTGCTGAAACAGGGTATCGATGTCGAGATCTACGAGCAGGCGGGCGAAATGCGCGAGATCGGCGCCGGCATCCAGATCAGCCCCAATGGCAACCGGGCATTGAACACGCTGGGCGTGTTCGAAGACCTGCTGAAATTGTCGTGCAAGTCCGAGGCCAAGGAAATCCGGCTGTGGAACACCGGCAAGACCTGGAAGCTGTTCGATCTGGGCGCCGAGGCCGTGCGCAAATACGGATTCCCTTACATGACCGTATTCCGTCCCGACCTGCTCAGTGTGCTGAGCAATGAGGTGCAGCGTCTCAAGCCCGATGCGCTGCATCTGGATGCGCGCACCGAGCGGATGACCCAGAGCGCTGATGGCGTGACGCTGGAGCTGGCCGACGGGCGCAGGATCCAGGGCGACATCCTGCTTGGCGCCGATGGCGTGCACACGCGCATGCGCGCGTCGATGTTCGGCGAGGACAAGGTCATGTTCACCGGCATGGTGTGCTGGCGCGCGCTGCTTGACATGGATGCGCTGCCCGAGCGCTTCCGGCGCAGTGTGGCAGTCAACTGGATCGGACCAGGCGGTCACGTCGTGCACTATCCGGTGCAGAGTGGCAGGAAGATGAATTTCGTCGGCACGCTGGAGAAAAGCAGCTGGTCGGGACCGCCGTGGAATGGCATGGCCACCAAGGAAGAATGCGCCGCCGCCTTCAAGGGCTGGCATGAGGACATTCACATCAAGATCAGCCACGCGCCCATGGTGACCAAATGGGCGTTGTGTGGTCGCAGCTTCCTTGATACCTGGACGAAGGGCCGCGCCACGCTGCTGGGCGATGCCTGCCATCCCACGCTGCCATTCCTCGCCCAGGGCGCGGTACATACCATCGAGGATGCCGTGGTGCTGGCGCGCTGCCTGAAGCAATACGCCGATGTGCCCGAAGCCTTGCGCCGCTATGACGAAGCGCGCCGGCCCAGAGCGCATCGCATGGTCAGGGGGGCCGCCGAGAACACGTCGCGCTTTCACAATCCGGCGTTGGCCCAGCCGGACACCGCCGATGCCTTCATCTCGAAGGAATGGCAGTCGCAGGCGATCAGCGACCGTTATGACTGGCTGTTCACCTACGACGCGGAGAAAGCCGAGATCTGAGCGGGTTCAGGTGGAACATCTGATAGGATTAACAGGCCGAGAAAGTCTTTTTCATGGGGGTGCTGAATAATGATTTATACGCGCAGTGGTGCTGACGCTCTGGCAAAACGGGATGTTGTGATCTCTCCCGGGACGGGAATACCCCATTGGGGAACAGTTTTCTTCGGCCCGCGTTCTTCCGGCACCCGGGCACCTGGACCCCAGGCAACCATGTCGGAGCTGAATCCAAGCGAGACTGTCCTGCCGCACTTTCATGGCGTCACGATGTTTCAGTTGTTTGTCGGTGGATCGGGAACCATAGGCAAAAAGGAAATCCCCCTGCAACCGATCACCGTCCAGTTCAAGGATCACCATACTGCCTATGGTCCCGTGGTCGCCGGGCCCCAGGGCCTGGCCTTCATGGCTTTGCGCATGTACACGGGTGACTCCCAGCCGGTCTATCTGGACAAGCCCGGCTACAAGGAGCGATTGCAGCCCAGCAAGCGGCGCAATCTGACATCGGCGCCGGTGGGGCTTTCCATTGAACCCGTGCTCAAGGCTCGCAAGGAGGCAGTCTGGGAATCGCTCTTCGAGAAAAGCGACGACGGCATGGAAGGACAGGTCGTGCGACTCGGGGCCAACATGAGCGTCAGCGGACCCGATCCCAGGGTGGCAGCCGGTTATTACGTGGTGGTCATCAATGGCACCCTGATCAACAAGGGCGAGGAACTGCCATTGTGGTCCATGGTGGTCGTCGAGCCCACCGAAGCGGCTTTCGAGATTCACGCCGGCAGCAAGGGACTGGAAGCGCTGGTGCTTCAGTATCCGCGTGAAAGTGTGCAATGACGTCGGTGGCAACGCAGTGCCGGCAAGCTTGAGTGCCAACTAAGGCTGGATTGGCCTGAGCAGGGCAACGGGATTCCCCTATTGCCCTACGATTGCTCTGCTCGCCAGAGTGGATGGCCTCAGCCTGCGTCCAGCACCCGTCCACCATCGACCAGCATGGCAATGCCGGTAATGAAGTTCGCCTCATCCGAGGCGAGAAACAGGGCCGCATTGGCCACATCCCATGCGGTTCCCTGCCGGCCGCGCAGGGGTACCTTTGCATCGCGCTCGGCGGCCACCTGTTCGCGCGGCAGGCTCCACTTGCGCGCCCGCGTGTCCACGGCCATCGGCGTATCGATCAGGCCGGGCAGAATGCAATTGGCGCGTACGCCAAACGGCGCATTCTGAATGGCCAGTTGCTGGGTCAGCGCGATGACGGCCGCCTTGGTGGTCTTGTAGGCGACGTAGGGATAGTTTTCGAGGGCTGCCGCGGAGGATATGTTGATGATGGCGCCCGAGCGCTGCTCCCGCATGATTTTTACGGCGTGCTTGCAGGCGAACGCCATGCCTCTCAAGTTGATGCGAAAGACGTTGTCGAAGGCCTCTTCCGTAATTTCGAGCAACTCGGCATCGCCTCCGCCGAGGCTCACGCCCACATTGTTGTGGAGCACGTCGAGGGAGCCCCAGCGCTTTTGCGCTTCCGCCATGGTCGCGGCCAGATCGGCTTCGCGCGTGACATCGGCGGCAAAGGCGGCGCACTCGAAGCCCTCGCTGCGGATCATGGCGGCCGTTTCTTCGGCGGAATCAAGCCGGCGGTCCACGGCCAGCACACGGGCGCCTTCCCGTGCAAAGCGCATCGCGGTGGCGCGGCCGTTGCCAAAGCCTTCACCTGCACTTTGCCCTGCGCCGATGACGACGGCCACTTTTTTCTCAAGACGCAATGCTGGTGTCCAGCCCAGCCCTTTGGCTGGCGTTTGCCCTGATGATTTGTCCATGTTCACAGTTCCTCCGATGTTCACAATTTCTATTATTGTCGGGTCATGCCGATTCGAAATCGAATCAGGCGCGCTTCTGCAATCGGACCCGATAACTTGCGACAACTGGATGATATTCATCCAGTTGTAGTAGCCATCCGGGTATTCCGGGAAAGGGGCAGATCGCGTTGCAGTTACGCCCCACACCATACCGCATGAAGATGAAGAAAGGAATTCACTATGCCTGAAGAAAATCCCCGGTCGGCTTCCCGCTACCCTGAAGGGCCGCTGCGCTTTGTCATTCCCTATGCCAAGGATGGCCCGGGCGATCGCATGGCACGGCTGGTTGGAACGAAGCTGGCTGGGCGGCTGGGCCAGCCGGTGCATTTGGACAACGTGCCGGGCAAGGGAGCAACCGTCGGGACCGCATGGGTGGCAGCGGCGCCGGCCGACGGGCACACGCTGCTGCTGATGGCGAGCCCGCACACCATCAACCCCAGTCTGTACCGTGATCTTCCGTACGACACGCTACGGGATTTCCAGGGGGTGACGCAGATGATCTCGATGCCGAATGTGCTGGTCGTGGACCGGTCATTTCCCGCCGACACGGTGGGCGCGCTGGTCGATTATGCGAGGGCCAACCCCGGCAAGTTGAAGTACGCCTCCAGCGGCGTCGGCACACCCTCGCATCTGGGCGCGGAGATGTTGAAGACGCTGGCGTCACTCGACATCGGGCATGTGCAGTACAGCGGGCATGCCGACGCCGGCGAGGCGCTGCGCAAGGGCGAGGTGCACCTGCTCTTTGACGCGATGCTGATGGCACTGCCCGAAGTGCGCGCGGGCACGGTGAAGGCGCTCGGGGTCACCAGTGCCAGCCGCTCCAGGCTGGTTCCGGAGTTTTCCACCCTCAGTGAATCGGGCGTGCCGGGCTTCGATTTCAGTCCGGGCGTCGGGGTGCTGGTGCGCAGCGGAACGCCGCCCGCGATCGTCGAGCGCCTGTACAGCGAAATCAGGGACATCCTCCATTCGCCGGAAGTGGCCGAGCAACTGGCCCGGTCCGGCGCGGAAGTTGTCGCGAGTGCGCCCCCGGTATTCAACCAGCACCTGGCCGACGAAATCGGACGATGGGCCGAGGTCTGCCGAGCCGCGGGCATTTTCGGAATGAATGGCGCCTGACGGCCGGGATTGCGACAGAAAATTGATATGATCAGTTTGAAAATAGTGATTATGTTATAAAGTATGAAGTCATAGTAATGTAATCATCAGTGGTGGAAGGAAATGCTGTCGCCTGCAGTGCAGTACTCTGTCAGGGCGTTGGGGCGATGCATTCTTCATTGGCGGGTGGGAGCTGAAATGTGTACGACCGCGCCATCGACGTGAAAATACTGCGACTGAGAAAGACGATCGAAGTAGACCCGTCGAACCCGAAGTTCATCCTGACGGAGCGGAGGGCGGGGTATTTGTTCAATGCGGTGGTGGAGGTCGTGGTTCAGGTGGGCAAAGGACACTTTTAATTATCGGTAAAAGCGATAATTGACATATATCGATATAACCGATATATTTTACTTATCGACATTACCGATAATATTCAGGCTATGAAGCAAATCCTGACTCAGAGTACCCAACTCGGCCAGATCCTCTCAGGGCGGCGGCGAGCCGCCAAGCTGTCGCAATCCGCGCTGGCCGCCAAGCTGGGTATCAGCCAGAACCGTTTGTCCGAGATCGAAACCGATTCCGGCAAACTGACCGTCGAGCGGCTTCTGGAACTGGCCAATCTGCTCGGCCTGGAGCTGGTGGTGCAGAACCGGGAACCCCTCTCCTGTTCCACTCAGGCAGAGTGGTAGGCCGACGAAGTGGCGACCGAAGTGGCAAAAAAAGCGGGCCGTAAATCCCGCTCCCGCGCGCTGTCCGTGTGGGTCAACGGCAGGCTTGCGGCCGAGTGGCGTATTCCTGCCCGGGGCCCCACGGAATTCCAGTATGACGCCGGCTGGGTGGAATCGGAGGAGGGTCGCCCCTTGTCCCTGTCCCTGCCATTCAGTCTGGACAACGGGGTGATCAAAGGCGGGCCCGTCGAATGTTACTTCGACAACCTGCTTCCAGACAGCGAGGCAATCAGGAGGCGCCTGCAGAATCGCTTTCACACCTCGTACAACACCTTCGAGCTCCTTGCCGCGATCGGGCGCGACTGCGTGGGCGCGGTTCAGTTGCTTTCCCCAAGTGAAGCGCCGCAGGGCGTGCGCACGATCGATGCCCGGCCGCTGACCGAAGCAGAGGTCGAGCGGGCATTGGCTGAAACCGTGATGCCGCCGGCATTCGCGGACGATTCGGCAAACGAGGATTTGCGCATCTCCATCGCAGGCGCCCAGGAAAAAACGGCCTTCCTGTATCACGAGGGACGGTGGTGCCGGCCGCTGGGCGCCACGCCCACGACGCATATTTTCAAATTACCGCTCGGGCTGGTGGGCGGCATGCAGGCCGACATGACCACATCGGTGGAGAACGAATGGCTGTGCGCCGCCATCCTGCGTGCCTATGGTCTCCCGGTCGCGCGCTGCGAGATCGGGCAGTTCGGCGCGCAGAAGGTGCTCATCGTCGAACGATTCGACCGGCAGCTTCATTCGAGCGGTAAATACTGGCTGCGCCTGGTGCAGGAGGATTTCTGTCAGGCCACCGCCACGCCTTCCTCGATCAAATATGAGAGCGACGGCGGGCCGGGCATGCGGGAGATAGCGCGCATCCTGCGGGGATCGGCCAACCGCGACGGGGACATCGCCTGCCTGCTCAAGGCTCAGATCATTTTCTGGATGCTCGCCGCTACCGACGGCCACGCCAAGAATTTCAGCATCCGTATCCTGAATGGCGGACGCTTTCAACTGACGCCGCTCTACGATGTGCTGTCGATATGGCCCGTCATGGGCGAGGGCCCGCACAAAATCTCATGGCATCACGCCAAGCTCGCCATGGCGGTGCGCGGCAAGAACAAACATTACCTGTTAAAAGACATTCAGCGCAGGCACTTCAATGCCATGGCAATCCAGTGTGGGTTGGGAGAAACGGCGGAGCCCCTGATCAAGGACGTTCTCGCTGCGACACCTGATGTCATCGCGTCGGTGCAGAAGAATCTGCCGAACGGATTCCCGCAGCATCTGCTCGATGCCATCCTGAAGGGGCTGTCGGAATCAGCCGGGCGGCTTGAGGCAATGGCTGCAACCTGAGCAATCGACACGGTGTTCACA
>CANKAJ010000169.1 GCA_947479645.1 Betaproteobacteria bacterium
ACGCCATCGCGTCAGCCAAAAGGGGCGCTGCCCGCTCCGGCAAATGCGAGGAATCAGCCTTGCTCAGACCTGCATGGCCTGAACCATCAGCACGGCCCCGGCGATGGCGACCGGCACGCCGGTGACGCCGGCGAGCACGCGCGCCCGCAATGATCCGCCGTGCAAACTGAAACCCAGTCGCACGCCAAGCGCGTGCAGCACTGCAGTAGCCAACGCGAAACCGGCAATGTATGCAGCCAGTGCACTGCCGGCAGGCACCCCGGCGCCATGGGCAATGCCGTGAAATACCGCGAACGCCGCAATGAGCGCGGTGCCGGTTGCCTGCGCCCGCAGCGGAACGCGCAGCGCCACCAGCAACCCAAGCACCAGCACCGAAGCGGCGATCATTGGTTCCACCCCCGGCACCGACACTCCCGACAGTCCCAGGCCGGCCCCAGCCAGCATGGCGGCGACAAACGTCAGCGGCAGCCTCCATGCCGAACGTCCACCGGACTGTGCCGCCCATACACCCACGGCCAGCATGGCCAGCAGGTGATCCAGCCCTGACAGCGGATGGGCGAAACCCGCAAAAAAACTGGCAGCCTCGCTGTGACCCGGATGCGCCAGCGCGGCGCCGGACAGGGCCAGTGCCGCAGCACCAGCCAGTGCCTTCAAAGTCAGTGTTTGCAACGTCTTTGTCGAATTCATTCTTTTCTCCCTGTTGTTGTTCAGGCGACCGCCTGTGGATTGCGCGAAGCAAACAAACCCTCGGTTTCAATGAAGCGAATAATCACGTCAAGGCCCTGCCCGGTTTTAAGATTGGAAAAAACAAACGGCCGCTCTCCGCGCATCTTCCTGGCGTCGCGGTCCATGACCTCGAGCGAAGCCCCGACCATGGGCGCGAGGTCGATCTTGTTGATGATGAGCAGGTCTGATTTGATGATACCGGGCCCGCCCTTGCGCGGGATCTTGTCGCCGGCCGCCACGTCGATCACATACAGCGTCAGGTCGGACAGTTCCGGACTGAAAGTGGCCGCCAGGTTATCCCCGCCGGACTCGATGAAAATGACATCAAGGTCGGTGAAGCGCCGGCTGAGTCGTGCCACCGCCTCGAGATTGATCGAGGCGTCCTCGCGAATCGCCGTATGCGGACATCCGCCGGTTTCCACACCGATGATGCGCTCGGGTGGCAAAGCTTCATTGCGCACCAGGAACTGCGCATCCTCTTCGGTATAGATGTCGTTGGTCACCACACCGAGGTTGTACTTGTCGCGCAGCGCCCGGCATAGGGCTAGCGTCAGCGCCGTCTTGCCGGAACCGACCGGACCACCGATACCGACGCGCAGGGGTTGATTTGCGTTCATCGTTCCTCCGACACCAAACCAGAGTGGGGGATATACAAGGGGGGATACCCCCTTGTTCCACCAGACTCACCGATACCGACGCGCAGGGGTTGGTTTGTGTTCATAGGCCCTCAGGAGCGAAACAGGCGTGAATACTGCGTCTCATGGCGGCTGCAGGCGATGGCAAACCCGTGAGCATAATTATTTATTTCCGCGTCTTTCATCAATGCACTTTCTTCTGTAATGATGATAATGTTTTCCGACAAACGGGACAGCAGGCGCTGCCCGTCGGTCTGGCCCAGCGGGATCGCCTTGACCGCCGCCATGACCTGGTTTTCCAGCCATGACCACAGGTAGGCCGTCAGCGCATCCTGCTCAGGAATACGCCAGTGCGCCACCGCAAAAGTGAATGCCGTTGGAAAAGCCAGCTCGGCAAACGATTCCAGTGCAGCAATGCCGGTCGGTTCGAACTCGTTCAGATCAATGAACAAGCGCCGCAGCGAGTAACCCATCTGCAGCGTCTCGGCGCGCAACTCGGCGGTTTCACGAGTGGAGAGGAACCAGTCATTCCAGACCCGCACCTGCGACACATCCCCGGCCAGCCATGCCGCGTGCAGGCGTCGCCACACCGGCCCTTCCAGACGCGCCATGGTAAAACGCAGCATGTCGCCCAGCCAGCGCCCGGCACTGGCCAGATCATGCACCGTGCCACTCTCCACGGCCGCTTCCAGTCCCTGTGAATAACTGTAGGCGCCCACCGGCAACGCCGGGCTGGCCAGACGCAGCAGGCGGGCCAGTTCAATGCCGGTTGTGCCAGGCGAAGTCATTCGTGTTTATGGGGGTGACCGTGATCATGGCCGCAGTTGTGGCCATGATCACGGTCGTGGTCGTGCCCATGCTCGTCACCGTGCGCATGCGCTTGACCGTGGTCGTGTCCGCAATCAGGCCCATGCACATGCGCCGGTGCGACAGCCTCGCCGTAATGATGAATCTTGCCGGCATGACCCTGTTCGTCGTGATGGTGATCGCCCGCGCCGGCATAGGCACCGGCTTCCGGCTCGAAGGGCGCCAGCATCGACTGCGTGCTCGCGCCCAGTCCCTTGAGCATGTCGACCAGCACATGATCGGCAGCAATGCGCAGGAAGCCCTCGCCGACCTGCACCGGCACATGCCGGTTGCCCAGGTGGTAGGCGGCGCGCGTCAGATCTTCGGTGCTGGCACAGGTGATGTGCAGAACCTGCTCCGGTTGTGCGATCACCTCAATGACGCGACCGTCACTGGCGACCACGAGGTCGCCGCCGCGCAACACTTCGCCTCGCGGCAGCACCAGCGCAACCTCCTCGCCGGACACCAGCATGGTGCGCAGGCGTGTTTTCTGACGCTGGTCAAAGGGCAGATTCAAATGGCCTTTGGCTTCGATGGTGTAGGCGGATCGAGCCACCTTCAGCTTTTTGCGGATTTCAATCATGGGGTTGCCTGTCAAAACAGAAAATACCGCTGCGCCATCGGGAAACCGAAATCGAACAAGGGGGCACACCCCCTTGTATATCCCCCAAGTCGGATGGCGTTGATCAATGCCCATCCATTAAAACAGAAAATACCGCTGCGCCATCGGGAGCACTTTGGCCGGTTCGCAAATCAGCAACTCGCCATCAGCCTTCACAAAATACGTCTCCGGATCAACTTCAATCGTCGGCGCATAATCATTGTGCACCATGTCCTTCTTGCCGATGTTGCGGCAATTGGCCACGGCCAGCAGCGGCTTGCGCAGTCCGAGATTGACGACTGCGGGATTGTCCAGTGCCGCCTGCGACACGAAGGTGACCGAGGTCGCCAGCGCGCCGCCAAAGGCGCCGAACATCGGACGATAGTGCACCGGTTGCGGCGTGGGAATGGAAGCATTGGGATCGCCCATGGCCGCCGCCGCAATCATGCCGCCCTTGAGAATCAGCGAGGGCTTCACGCCAAAGAAGCCGGGACGCCACAGCACCAGATCGGCCAGCTTGCCCGGCGCGATCGATCCGACCTTGTGCGCAATGCCGTGGGCCACCGCCGGATTGATGGTGTACTTGGCGATGTAGCGCTTGACGCGCGCGTTGTCGCAGCGCGCCGTGTCCCCCTTCAGGGCGCCACGTTGCACTTTCATCTTGTGCGCCGTCTGCCAGGTGCGAATGATGACTTCGCCGACACGGCCCATGGCCTGCGAGTCCGATGACAGCATGGAGAAGGCGCCCAGGTCGTGCAGGATGTCCTCGGCGGCGATGGTCTCGCGGCGAATGCGCGATTCGGCGAAGGCCACGTCCTCGGCGATGCCCGGATCGAGGTGATGGCACACCATCAGCATGTCCAGGTGCTCGTCCAGCGTGTTCACGGTAAAGGGCCGCGTCGGGTTGGTGGATGAAGGCAGCACATTGGGCTGGCCGCACACCTTGATGATGTCCGGCGCGTGGCCGCCGCCGGCGCCCTCGGTGTGATAGGTGTGGATGGTGCGGCCCTTGAACGCGGCGATCGACGCCTCGACGAACCCCGACTCATTCAGCGTGTCGGTGTGAATGGCCACCTGCACGTCCATCTCGTCGGCGACGCCCAGGCAGCAATCGATCGCCGCCGGTGTCGTGCCCCAGTCCTCGTGCAGTTTCAAACCGATGGCGCCGGCGGCAACCTGCTCACGCAGCGCGCCCGGAAGGCTGGCATTGCCCTTGCCGAGAAAACCGAGATTCATCGGAAACGCCTCGGCCGCCTGCAGCATCGAAAACAGATGCCACGGTCCCGGCGTGCAGGTGGTGGCGAAGGTGCCAGTCGCGGGGCCGGTGCCGCCGCCGATCATGGTCGTGACGCCGGACATCAGCGCCTCGTCGATCTGCTGCGGGCAGATGAAATGGATATGCGTGTCGATGCCGCCGGCGGTGACGATCATGCCTTCACCGGCGATGATTTCGGTGCCCGGCCCGATGACGATGGTGACGCCGGGCTGGATGTCGGGATTGCCGGCCTTGCCAATCGCAGCGATGAGGCCGTCCTTCAGGCCGATGTCGGCCTTGACGATGCCCCAGTGATCGATGATCAATGCATTGGTGATGACGGTGTCGGCCACGTCCTTCGACAGGCGCTGGCTCTGGCCCATGCCGTCACGGATGACCTTGCCGCCGCCGAACTTCACTTCCTCGCCGTATATGGTGAAGTCCTTCTCCACCTCGATCCACAAGTCGGTATCGGCAAGTCGCACGCGATCGCCGGTGGTGGGGCCGAACATTTCCGCATAGGCCTGACGGGAAATTTTTGCGCTCATGCTTTCACCCTGATGTTGTCGCCCACGATCAGCCCTTCCCTTTCAGTTTTCCCATGACTTTGCCCTGGAAGCCATAGACCACGCGATCACCGGCGAGCGCCACCAGTTTCACGGTGCGGCTCTGGCCCGGCTCGAAGCGCACCGCCGTGCCCGCGGCGATATCCAGGCGCATGCCGTAGGCGGCATCGCGCTCGAATTTCAGCGCGTCATTGGTTTCAAAAAAATGATAGTGCGAGCCGACCTGGATGGGCCGGTCACCGCTGTTGGCGACCTTCATCATTACCGTCCTGCGACCGGCGTTGAGTTCGATTTCGCCCGCCGCGACTTCCATTTCGCCCGGAATCATGTGCGTCCTTTCATCTTGGGAAACACTGCACAAGTCTCAAAACTGGAGAAAGCGTACACAGCGTTTCCTCTCAAGTGGGGGATATACAAGGGGGCGCAGCCCGCTTGTTCAGTACTTCCCTCGATGTTCACGGTATGGGGTGGTGCACGGTGACCAGCTTGGTGCCATCCGGAAAGGTGGCCTCGACCTGGATATCGGGAATCATTTCCGGCACGCCTTCCATGACGTCGGCACGCCCGAGCAGCGTGGTGCCAAAACTCATCAGTTCGGCCACCGTGCGCCCGTCGCGCGCGCCTTCCATGATGGCGGCGGTGATGAAGGCCACGGCCTCCGGATAATTGAGTTTCAGGCCACGCTCCTTCCTGCGCTCGGCCAGCAAGGCTGCGGTGAAGATCAGCAGCTTGTCTTTTTCACGCGGTGTCAGTTCCATGGCGTCGGCTCATTCAATATTATGATCAATTTCATTTTAAATACTTTATTTAATGAATCATTATCATCGATTTGATATCAATTTAGACTGGCCAGTCCAAGTGCCCCCTAAGTCGCCCAGATGCGCGGCGCCAGCGCCGGCACTTTCTTCAGCGCCGGCCGCAGCTTTGCCCAGACTTCCGCAAAATAGGCACGCGCATCCTCTGCCGAATCCCCCAGCCAGCGCGCGATCAGCACACCCGGCAGGCGCGTCACGCCGGCCAGCGCCGCCTTGTCCACGCCAACACGACGACAGGCGGCGAGCAGCTCGCGCCCAGCCTCGCCGTCGGGCAGGCGCCCGGCCGCCAGCAGCGTGCCGCACACCGAATGACCCGCCATGCCCAGCGGCGAATCAAAGAGTGGATCACTGCCTTGCATGCGCCCCTGCTCCAGCCACAAGCGACGTCCTTCGCAAAAGATTTCAGTGCGAGTACTGAAACTGCCACTGGCAAAGCGCTCACCTGAAGCGGCCCGCCCGAAACACACCACGTCCCACCCCAGATAAAGCGCATCCGCCTGCAGGCGCACGGTCGTCGCCGTTTCGGCAACGGCGCCATTGAACACAATGCCCTCCTGCGGCAGCCACTCCAGCACGGCCCCGGCACCCAGTTCGAAATTCAGCGACTGCCGCGCCACCGGGCCAACGGTTCGATACCACTTGCCCGCGCCCGGCGTGGTCAGCAGCGCGGCGCTGCCATCACCGAGTCTGGCGTTGAGCGTCAGGGCATCGCCGCCGGCGATGCCGCCAGGCGGGTGCACAATGATGGTATGGCAGGTGGCCTCGCCCTCGGGGTACAGATCGCGTTGCACGCGCAGCGGGCCAAAATGTTCACGCCGGGCCAAAACAGTTCTTTCCGCTCGACGGACATACTCCAGATCAAGTCTTGCGTTCCACGCAGGAGCAAGTTGCGGTGCCGAGGATGCGGCGATGGCATCGGAGAGATTCATGCCGACAATTATATGGCCAGCATCGCCCTGATGTTCTCGGATTCCATCTCGCTGCCCGGACCGCTCTTCACCACTTCGCCGCGCGACATCACCACATACTGATCGGCCAGTTCACGCGCAAAATCGTAGTACTGCTCCACCAGCAGGATGGCCATGTCACCGCCCTTGGCCAGCGACGAAATCACTCGCCCGATATCCTTGATGATGGAGGGCTGTATACCTTCGGTCGGCTCATCCAGAATCAACAGGCGCGGGCCGCCGGCCAGCGCGCGGCCGATGGCCAGTTGCTGCTGCTGTCCGCCGGACAGATCACCGCCACGCCGGTGCAGCATGTCCTTCAACACCGGAAACATTTCGTAAATGCGCGCAGGCACCTTGCCGCCGCCGGATTTCGTCGCCAGTCCCATCTGCAGATTTTCCTCGACAGTCAGGCGCGGAAAGATCTCGCGGCCCTGCGGCACATAGCCGATGCCCAGACGGGCGCGTTCATAAGGCGGCAAGGATGCGATCGGCTTGCCATCGAAAGTAAGCGAGCCACCGCGGATGGGCACCAACCCGACCAGGCATTTCAGCAATGTCGTCTTGCCCACGCCATTGCGACCGAGGATGGTGGTGCAGGCGCCCTTGGGAATGTCGATGCTGACATCGCGCAGGATGTGGCTGCCGCCGTAGTACTGGTTGAGGTTGGAGATGGAGAGCATGGGTCAGGGGCAGGCCTATTTTGTTGATGTCATCCCGAGCGAAGCGAGGGATCTGCTTCTAACGCCGAAATAAGCAGATTCCTCGCTTCGCTCGGAATGACAATACATGGTGTCAGAAGCCACGGATCATCTTCCCAGATACACTTCAATCACCCGCTCGTCGTTCTGCACGGTGTCCATGCTGCCTTCGGCCAGAACACTGCCTTCATGCAGTACCGTCACCTTGCGCGCGATGCGTCCGACAAAATCCATATCGTGCTCCACCACCACCAGCGAATGTTTTCCGGCCAGCGAATTGAACAACTCCGCGGTGCGTTCGGTCTCCGCGTCGGTCATGCCGGCCACCGGTTCATCGAGCAGCAACAGCCTGGGTTCCTGCATCAGCAGCATGCCGATCTCCAGCCACTGCTTCTGGCCGTGCGACAGCAGGCCGGCGAGGCGGCCGGACTGATCCGCCAACCGGATCAGCGTCAGTGTCTCGGCAATGCGATCCTGAGCGGCGGAGTCCAGTTTCGTCAGCAATGAGGCCTTCACGCGCTTGTCGGTTTTCATCGCCAGCTCAAGGTTCTCGAACACGCTGTGATTCTCGAACACCGTCGGCTTCTGGAATTTACGCCCGATGCCGGCATGCGCGATCTGCGGTTCAGTCATGCGCAGCAGGTCGATGGTCTGGCCGAAGAACGCCGTGCCGAGATCCGGCCGCGTCTTGCCGGTGATGACGTCCATCATGGTGGTCTTGCCGGCGCCGTTGGGGCCGATGATGCAGCGCAGTTCGCCGGCTTCGACCGTCAGCGTGAGCTTGTTCAGCGCGCGAAAGCCGTCGAAGGACACGGTGATGTCGTCGAGGTACAGAATGGGCCCATGCGAGACATCCACGCCTTCGCCCATGACATGTCCATAGTCCGGTCCGGCGGCGGCATGGATATGCAAAGCAGCGCCCTGAGGATTCATGCCGCCGCCTTGGCTGCGTTGGCGTGCTTCTTCTGCAGCATTTCGCGAATCTGGGCGATGGCGCCGATCACGCCCTGCGGCAGGAACAACGTCACCGCAATGAAGATGGCGCCGAGAAAGAACAGCCAGTACTCGGGGAAGGCCACGGTAAACCAGCTCTTCGCGCCATTCACCAGGAAGGCACCCAGGATGGCGCCCACCAGCGTGCCGCGACCACCGACGGCAACCCAGATGGCGATCTCGATGGAATTGGCCGGCGACATTTCACCGGGATTGATGATGCCCACCTGCGGCACATACAGGGCGCCGGCGATGCCGGCCAGCATCGCCGACAGCGTCCAGATGGACAGCTTGTACCACAACGGATCGTAGCCGGAGAACATCACGCGCGACTCGGCATCGCGTATGGCCGTCAGCACGCGACCGAACTTGGAGGTCACCAGATAGCGGCCGAGCAACAGCGTGCCCACCAGCACCAGTCCGGTGATGACAAACAGGCTCATGCGCATTTCCGATGTCTGCACCGGAATATCGAGGATGCGCTTGAAATCGGTGAAGCCGTTGTTGCCGCCGAAGCCGGTGTCATTGCGAAAGAACAGCAACATGAAGGCAAAGGTCAGCGCCTGCGTGATGATGGAGAAATACACGCCCTTGATGCGAGAGCGGAATGCAAAGTAGCCGAACACGAAGGCCAGCACGCCGGGCACCAGCACCACCAGCAGCGCGGCATACCAGAAGTGGTCGGTGAACTTCCAGTACCAGGGATAGGCCTTCCAGTCGAGAAACACCATGAAGTCGGGCAACTCGCTGTGGTACACGCCATCCAGACCGATCTGGCGCATCAGGTACATGCCGAAGGCGTAGCCGCCCAACGCGAAAAACACGCCGTGACCCAACGACAGAATGCCGGTGTAACCCCAGATCAGGTCCATGGCCAGCGCCAGTATCGCGTAACACATGATCTTGCCGAGCAGCGCCACGGTGTAATCGGACATGTGCAGTGCAGTGCCCTCGGGCACCGCCAGGTTGAACAGCGGCGCCAGTATCACGATGAGCACCAGCGCGGCGGCAATGCCGGCCCAGCCGCGGTTATTGAAGAGATTTCCGCTACGCATGGACTTGCATACTTTTGAAAGGCGAACCAGAGCCTTTTATCAACCTCGTGTTTTCTGCACGGCGGCTTCTCGCCGTACAGAAAACACGAGGACGCAAGCAAAGCGCGCGAGTAATCTGATATTGGCAATGCTTGATGCGTGAAGCAAACCCCTGTTCGCTACGCTCGTTCCTCGATTTTTTGCATGGATAAACATCCATCCATGCAAAAAGCCCGAGGTCTGGAAGAACACTTCCAGACTGCTGCATCCGAGGCATAGCAAAGTCAATATTGGCATCAAAGAGGTCACGCATCGGCGAACCTGCCCTTCAGTGCAAACAATCCCTGCGGCCGCTTCTGGATGAACATGATGATGAAGACCAGCACGATGATCTTGGCGATGACGGCGCCGGCCCATCCTTCCAGGAATTTATTGACCACACCGAGCCCAAGCGCGGCGTACACGGTGCCGGCCAGTTGACCCACGCCGCCCAGCACCACCACCATGAAGGAATCGACGATGTAGCTCTGCCCCAGGTCGGGCCCGACGTTGCCGATCTGCGACAACGCGCAGCCGGCGAGGCCCGCTATCCCGGAGCCCAAGCCGAAGCACCAGGTATCGATACGCGCGGTGTTGATGCCCATGCAGCTGGCGATGGCGCGGTTCTGCGTCACGCCGCGCACGAACAGCCCCAGGCGCGTGCGCGTCAACGCCAGCCACACCAGCAGCAACACGAAACCGGAGAACGCAATGATGGCGATGCGGCTGTAGGGCAGCACCACGTTCGACAGCAGCACGACGCCGCCGGACATCCACACCGGGTTTTCCACCTGCACGTTCTGCGCGCCGAACAGCGTGCGCACACCCTGGATCAGCATCAGGCTGATGCCCCAGGTGGCCAGCAGCGTTTCCAGCGGACGTCCATACAGGAAGCGAATCACCGTGCGCTCGAGCAACATGCCCACCGCGGCCGCCACCATGAACGATGCGGGCACCGCCGCCAGCAGGTACCAGTTGAACCAGTCCGGCATATGTGAGCGAAAAATATTCTGCACAAGATAAGTGGCGTAGGCGCCGATCATGATCAGCTCGCCATGCGCCATGTTGATGACGCCCATCAGTCCGTAGGTGATGGCCAGACCCAGCGCCGCCAGCAACAGGATGGAGCCCAGGCTCGCGCCGCTGAAGACCTGTCCGATGCGCTGCCCCTTGACCAGCCTGCCCTCCACCGCCTCCAGCGAGATTTTCGCCTCGGCACGCACCATGGCGTCGGGTTCGGCCCATTCATCGCCCTTTTTTTCCAGCAGTGCGAGCAACAACGTCTTGGTGCTGGAACTGCTGCTGGAGGCCAGCGCCCTGACCGCGGTGAGGCGTAGCGCCGTATCGGCACTCTTGATCTGTACCGAGGCCTGGATCAGCGTCAGCAGCGCCTTGAGTTCGGGATCGGTTTCCTTTTCCAGCGCCTTGGCCAGCAGCGGCAACATGCCCTCGTCGGCCCCGCCTTCCAGCGCCTTGGCGGCGGCGAGACGGGCTGCGCGATCGGGGGAAACCAGTTTTAGCGCCGCCACCGCCGACTCGATTTCGCGGCGCACGCGATTGTTGAGGACCACGTCCTCGGCGCCATCGGGCAGCGCGACGGCGGTGCGCCCGCTCAAGGCATCCACGACCATGCCGTCACGGATGACGAATACCTGCTTGTCGGCGATGGTCTGCACTTCACCGGCCAGCAGCGATTGCAGGAAGCCCATACCGGCAGGGTCTGCCGCAGTGACCACCTGCGCGACCGCGGCAATCTTCTCATCGCTCTCGCCCAGCGCGAGTTTCTGCATGAGTTCCGCAGGCAATGCCGCCATCGCGGCGACAGGCCAATACAACAGTGACAACAGTGCAATCAGGATCGGGCGCAATAACACATTCATGATCATTCCGGGTGGAGGGGAACAGCGGCGCGCGCCTTGCGCCGCGACCTTTGCCGTTACAACCCTGCTGCAACAAGAGCTCGTTTCCAAAATAAAAACTGACAGTCGTGTCATTCCGAGCGTAGCGAGGAATCTGCTTGCAAAGCAG
>CANKAJ010000170.1 GCA_947479645.1 Betaproteobacteria bacterium
CCCGAGCCCTATGTTGCCTGCGGTTTGATCCCGGCTGCGCTGATCTCGGGATGTGTCGCGCCGCTGCGTGAACGGTTGTTGCCGGCCATTCTCGATGGCAGCAGCATTCTTGCGCTGGCGTGGCAGGAAGCGCCGTTCCACTTTGAAGCGGACCGATGCGAATCGGCATTAACTGGAACCGGCGCCGGACTGCGGTTGAACGGCACCAAGCGGTTTGTTGCCTCCGCAGTGGGTGCAGACGGGTATGTCGTCACTTGTGTGCATGCCGGGCAGTTCGCGCTTGTGCATGTGCCTGCGTCGGCCGCAGGCATCAGCGTGAGAGCCGATCGTCAGATGGATGGCAGCGTCTGTGCGGACATCACGTTTCATGATGTGGTTGTCGCTGCGCAAGACATTCTTGCCGAAGGCGAACATGCCCGTGGATTGATCAGGACCGTCATGGCCGAAGCCACGCTGGCGGTGTGTGCTTCGCTGACCGCTGTAGCCAATCGCGCGCTCCGAATTTCCGTGGATTACATGGGCAAGCGTGTGCAGTTCGGCAAGCTGATCGGCAGTTTCCAGGCGTTGCAGCATCGCGCCGTTGATCTGGCCGTGCGCTGCACGCTGGCCGGGGCCGCAATGCGCCGGGCGATCGAGGAATACGAAGCCGGTAGCGAGCGGGCGAGTTCCGACCTGAGTGCGGCCAAGGCCATTTGCACTCGAACCGGAACGTTGGTCACCCGCATGGCGATTCAATTGCATGGAGGCATTGGCTATACCGATGAGTGCGATATCGGCCTTTTCCTGAAGTCGGCATTGCGCCTGTCGAGCTATCTTGGGACTGCGCATGCTCATCGGGATCGCTTCATGGCCCTGAAGCCGTCGGTCAGTCATTGATCTGCGATCGGATAAATAATGAATACTTCAACCCACATGCACGAAGACTTCAACGCGCTTTCCGACGACGCCTTTCGCCTGCGGTTTCGCAGCTGGCTGGAAAAGAACTGTCCCGATGACGTTCGCCGACCGGCGCATCGCCTGCGCGGCAAGCGCGCACGCGAATGGTTCCGTCTGCTCTACGAAAATGGCTGGCGCGCGCCAGCGTGGCCGCGCGAGCATGGCGGCATGGGCTTGTCGATTCCCAAGCTGATTATCTATGACGAAGAACTGGACAGGGCGCAGATATCGCGCACAGTCGATATGGGTGAGAGCCATCTGGGGCCGACGCTGATCAAGCTGGGAACCGAGGAGCAGCGCCGCCGCTACCTCCTGCCCATGCTCAATTGCGAGGAATGGTGGTGCCAGGGCTACTCCGAGCCCAATGCCGGATCGGACCTCGCCAGCCTGAAGACGCGCGCCGAGGCCGACGGCGACCATTTCGTCATTAATGGCCAGAAAATCTGGTCCTCATTTGCTGCTGACGCGACGCACGTGTTTCTGCTGGTACGGACCAGCACCGAAGCGATCAAGCAAAAAGGCATCACCTTCATTCTGGCCGACATGAGCACGCCGGGAATCATCGTCAAGCCGATTATCAATATCGCCGGCGAGGACGATTTTTGCGAAGTGTTTTATGACAATGTCCGGGTGCCCGCAGCCAATGTCATCGGCCGTGTCGGCGATGGCTGGGCTGTGTCGCGCTCCCTGTTGGGCATGGAGCGCCTGTACATCGGCAGTCCCAGAAATTCGCAGATTGCCATGCAGGCACTGCAAGCCATGGGCAAGGCGCTGGGTATCAGTGACGAGTCGCAGTTTGCTGATACGTGGGCGGAACTGTCCCTGGAACTGCACGCGGTGCAGTGCCTGTACCGCGAAACAGCACGCGCGCTTGGCGAGGGAAAAGTCCCCGAGAATGAATTGTCGATGCTGAAAATCGCATCCACCGAACATTTCCAGCGCACCACTGAAGCGATGCTGGAACTGGCAGGCGAGTATGGTGCGATCGGTACGGTTCCCTGGGGCCGGGACAGGATTGATATGCGCCAACTCTATATGCTGGCACGCCCCGCCACCATCTATGGCGGATCGAGCGAGATCCAGCGCAACATTCTCAGCAAACGTCTGTTGGCATTGCCCAATGCATGATCCCGTGAATAAATCTGTTGTCCCCTCCAAACGCAGCGTTTATCGTCGCGCTGATCTGTTGCGGCTCATCGAACCACAAAGCATTGCGGTGGTCGGGGCGTCGACCAATGGCAAGGGATTCGGCGCACAGACCCTGATCAATCTCAAGCCGTTTGCCGGTCGTGTCTATGCCATTAACCCGAAGACGACCAGCCTGTGCGGCTTTCCAAGCTTTCCATCGATTGCGGCATTGCCGGAAGCGCCCGATTGCGTGGTGCTTGCCGTGCCGCGCGAAGGCGTAGAGGCGCTGGTGCGGGATTGCGCCGCCGCCGGTGTTGGCGCTTGCGTCATCTATTCCTCGGGATTTGTCGAGACAGGCAAACCGGAATACATCGCGTTGCAGCAGCGCATCGTCGACATCGCGCGCGACGCGGGTATGCGTCTGGTGGGGCCCAACTGCATCGGCTTTGCCAATTACAGCAAACGTGCGCTGATCAGTTTCTTCGGCTCGCTTGGTTCCGGGCAGCTGGACAGTTCGACCATCGGATTGATTTCTCAGTCGGGTGCGCTGGGCAACGCGATTTCCCAGGCCATGGAATGCGGCGTGTCCTTCAGCCATTGCCTGACGGCGGGTAACTCCTGTGATGTCGATGTGGCTGATCTCATCAGCTATCTCGCCGAAGAGCCGTCATGCAAGGTGATCACCTGTCTGTTCGAAGGCGTCGCCGATCCTGCGCGCCTGCTGCAGGCCGCGGAAATTGCCTGGCAGGCCGACAAGCCGCTGGTGATCTACAAAATTGCCAGCGGTACGAGCGGTGCAGTTGCGGCGATGTCACATACCGGATCGCTATCCGGTTCCGATGCCGCTTATCGTGCCGCGTTTGCCCGAACCGGCGTCGTCGTTGTCGATGACTTTGAGGCGATGGTTGAGATGGCGCGTTTTCTGGCCAAGGCGCCGCGACCCTCGGCGCCTGGCGTTGCGGTGATGGCCGCATCCGGTGGCGCCGCGGTGATCGCGGCCGACAAGGCCGAACTGCACAATGTGAGCATGCCGCAGCCCAGTGAGCCGGTGCTGCAGGCGCTGAAAGCCTGTGTGCCCGAGTTCGGCGCGGCCCGCAATCCCTGCGACGTTACGGCGCAAGTGACCACCGATCCGGCCATGCTGGCCCAGGCCATCGACATCATGATTGCCGATCCCGCCTATGGCGCCATGGTGCTGTACGTCGTCTATGCAAGCGAAGCCATGGAGGAGCGCGTGCGCATACTCGGTGAGCGCGCCCGGCATTACGGCAAGGCGGGATGCGTCGTCTGGATGACGCAGTGGAGCGAAGGACCGGGCGCGGTCAAGCTGGAGCGCAATCCGGATGTCTCCATGTTTCGCTCCACGGACCGCTGCTTTGCCGCGCTGGCGGCCTGGCAGCGTCGCGAGGCGCACCGCGCGCGCGGGCCGCGCGTGATCGAGCGGCTGTCGGCGCAGGATGCATCGCAGGCTGCAATGAAGCTTTTGTCGGTGTCGCCGGACAAGGTGCTGACCGAACGCGCTTCAAAGGAAATACTGGCGCTTTATCAGGTTCCGGTTGTCATCGAAGGTCTCGCCGCGAATGCGGAAGAAGCCGCGGCCATCGCTGCGCGAGCCGGCTATCCGGTCGTGCTGAAGGCCGAGTCTGCGGATCTGCTACACAAGACCGAGGCGGGTGTCATTCGACTCAATGTTCGTGATGAAGCGGAGTTGCGGCGAGCCCATGCCGAAATCCTGGCCAATGCGGCGAAGGTCAAACCGGCGCCGCGACTGAATGGCGTGCTGGTCCAGCCCATGGTCGCGACCGGCGTGGAAATCATGATCGGTGCCCGCGTCGATCCGCTGTTCGGTCCCTTGCTGGTGGTTGGCATGGGTGGCGTCATGGTGGAATTGTTGAAGGACACTGCGCTGATGCTGGCGCCAGTTACCCGGCTCGAAGCGCTTGATATGCTGCGCAGCCTGAAGGGCGCCGCACTGCTGTCGGGCTTCCGCGGCAGCGAACCGGTCGATCTTGATGGATTGGCGGAAGTAATCTGTCGCGTTGGAGAAATGGTGTCCGACTTGCGTGATCAGGTGGCCGAGATCGACATTAATCCCGTGATTTGCACCGCGGGGCGTCTGGTCGCGGTGGACGCGCTGATCGTGAAGTCCGCATGATCGCTACTTCACCATTGCGATTCGCATAAACGGAATTGAGAGAGGAAATATCGAATGAGCTCACTGGTGCTGCGTGAAGACAGGGATTCGGTCTGCGTATTGACATTGAATCGCCCGGAAAGCTTGAACGCGCTGAACATGGCGGTATTCGTTGAATTGAACGAGCACGTGAATGATCTGATCGCGCACCCCAACGATTTCGGTTGCGTGTTGCTGCGTGGGGCAGGCAAATCATTCTGTGCCGGGGCGGACCTGAAGAATCGGGAAACCGGTGATGCCATCGTTGCAGCGCGTGTCTTCAAGGGCAATGTGGTGAAAAAGCTGGCGACATTGCCGCAGCCGGTGGTGGCTGCAGTGAAGGGCAATTGCCTGACCGGCGGCCTGGAGATGGCGTTGACGGCGGATATCATTATTGCCAGCGAGTCTGCCGTTTTTGCGGATACTCATGGCAAGTGGGGCCTGGTCGCTTCGTGGGGGCTGACGCAGCGTTTGCCACGCCGCGTTGGCAAGACGCGCGCCAAGGAAATGATGCTGACCGGGCGGCGCTATACCGGGAGGCAGGCTGAAGCCATGGGCCTCGCCAATTTCTGCGTGCCCGATAGCGAGTTTGAAGCGGAAGTGAAGAAGCTGGTCGATTCGGTGGTGGCCAATTCATGGCATACCAATCGCAGCTACAAGCGCATACTGGACGATACCGATGGCTTGTCGCTGGCAGCAGGTTTGGCGTGGGAATTGCAGAACCACCCCGGTTCGGCACCGGACGTGCTGGACAGAATCCAGCGCTTCAGCAGGAAAGCATGATCAGAACGCCATTGAATCGTAATGGGCGTGTCCGTGTTCGGTAACACTGGTGGGAGTCATTGATGCATCTCCGCGAAGTCATTCACCATCGCCATCAAGGTGGCGATGGTCATGTTGTGCAATTGCTCAAGGCGATTGGATTGGCCGCTTTGCTGGGCATTTGCAATATTGCAGCTGCCCAGGGTTATCCAGGCAAGCAATTGCGCCTGGTGGTGCCATTCCCGCCGGGGGGGCCGGTTGATGTAACGGGGCGCCTCATTGCGCAGAAATTGGGCGACAGTTCCGGCCAGACCGTGATCGTGGACAATCGCATTGGTGCCGGGACGATTATTGGCACCGAATTGGTGGTCAAGTCCGCACCGGACGGACATACGCTGCTGATCGTGCCCACCCAGATCGCGATCAATCCGTCGATGTACGCGAAACTGCCTTATGACACGCTGACTGACCTCGCAGCGGTGACACAAATGACTTATCAGCCGTTCCTGCTCATCGTCAATCCGGCTGTGCCGGCAAAGACTGTCAGGGAGTTGATCGCGCTGGCCAAGGCAAAACCGGGCGCGCTGAATTGCGCGTCGTCCGGCATCGGCGGGGCAAATCACCTGGCCTGCGAATTATTTAATACCATGGCCGGCACGAAGATCACGCATGTGCCCTACAAAGGCGCAGCCCCGGCCATCACCGACCTGATTGGGGGGCAGATTCAGGTCTATTTCCCGAACCCGATCACGGCCATTCAGCATATCAACTCCGGAAAACTGCGTGCCCTGGCCATCACCGGCAAACAGCGCGCGAGCATGCTGCCCGACTTGCCTACTGTCGCCGAGTCCGGCGTACCCGGTTATGAGGCTGGCACGTGGTTTGGGGTATTTGCTGCAGGCACAACGCCGCGCGACATCGTGCGGCGCGTCCAGCAGGAGTTCGCTCGTGTGTTGCAGTTGCCCGATGTTCGTCAGAATCTGACCGCAGAGGGTGGTGAAATCATCGCCAGTACCCCCGAGCAGTTTGCCACCTATCTGAAGGCCGAGATCATCAAGTGGGGCGAGGTTGTGAAATTCTCCGGCGCGAAAGCAGAATAACGCCTCTGACTTTTTGCCGATCAACCGTGATTGAACAGCCCGTATCCAGTTACTGAATGTGTTGCCAGGAGAAAATGCAATGACCGCCAGTTCGTCAGAACCCCGATACCAAGTGCTGTGGCCGCTGGGCAAAATTGACGTCAAGGCGCAGAACGCCTCGGCGCCCATTGCCGATCTATCGGGGAAGACCGTTTGTGAGTTGTGGGACTACATATTCCGGGGCGACGTGGTCTACACGATGCTGCGCGAGGAACTGCGGGCCCGTTATCCCGGCATCAAGTTTGTCGAGTATTCCGAAATCGGCAATACCCACGGACCGGCACAGCGGGAAATTCTGGCCAATCTTCCCGAGAAATTGCGCTCGCTGGGGGTCGATGCCGTCATCTCGGGCATAGGCGCCTGAGGCAGTTGCACGCCCGCCGTGTTGCGGGCCAGTGAAGTGGCAGAGCGCCTGGGCATTCCGAGCGTCAGCATTATTGCGTCCGGTTTCATGAAACAGGCTGCGGTGACATCAAAAGGCATGGGTATTCCCTTTGCCATTGCCGAATACCCCGGCGTTCCCATGGTCGACAGCGACGAAACGCTGCGGAGCAAGGTCATCGATCATCTGTTGCCTGCAGTGATTAAAGGGCTGACTGCGCGCAAGGTGGAAGCCGAGGTAGTGACCGAGCGTGAACCGGAACCCGGCTCGGTGGTGTTTGAAGGCAGCCTGGACGAAGTGGAGCAGCATTTCCATGCACGCATGTGGAGCGATGGACTCCCCATCATTCCACCGACACGCCAGCGGGTGGATGCGTTCCTGAAATTCACCGACCGCAATCCAGCCGATGTCATTGCAGTGCTGCCGCAGGAAGGGCGCGCTGCCAGCATTCACAGTATTGCGGTCAATGGCGTGATGGCGGGCTGCAGGCCCGAATACATGCCGTTGCTGATTGCTGCCGTGGAAGTGCTGGCGGATCCGAATTTCCGCATCGAAGATGCCGGCTCCACACCGTCGTGGGAGCCGCTGGTCATTGTCAATGGACCCATCATCAAGGACATCGCGCTGAATTACGGCGGGGGAGTCATGAAGATCGGGCGACAGGCCAACAGCAGCATCGGGCGTTTTGTGCGCCTGTACATGCGTAATCTGTGTGGTTATCGTATTCCGCCTGGTGATGGCGACAAGGGCAGCATAGGAGCCACTTTCAATGTGGCGCTGGCTGAGGATGAGGACAGTACCCGGGATATCGGCTGGCCGACCTTTGCCATGGATCAGGGGTTCGCCGCAGACGAAAATGTGGTCACCATGCAAAGCGTGGTTTGTTACACCGCTCCCACGTATTCCAGCGGTGCGACGGCGGTGACCCATGCGCGCCAGTTCGTTGACGCCATGGGCCCGGCTTTCGCCTACTGGTCCTACACTGGAGTGAAGCGCGGCATCTGGCACCCTTTGCTGGTGATCGGTCCCAGCATTGCCAGGGTCATTGCAAGTCAGTGGACGAAAGATCAGTTGCGCCAGTACTTGTGGGAAAACACGACCATACCGGCATCGCTGATGCAGCAGTTGGCTGTGCAGACCGGCGCCCAACCGCTCGATTTCAAACGGGTCATCGCCGAAGGCCTGCTGCCGCCGGATTACGTCGCTTCAGATGACCCGCACCGGCCGGTGCGGATTTACGTCAAGCCCGAACATATCGGTATCGTGGTTGCCGGGGATTCCGGGCGCAACCAGTCGCGCGGTTACATGCCCAATCACACCCAGGGCGCGCGCACCAGCCACCGGGTGCAGTTGCCGCAGAACTGGAAGCAGTTGCTGGCTTCGGTGCGAGGCTGAAAAGGGTGCGCAGAAAGCGCACCATGACAGGTAGGGGATAAACTCCGTACCCAGGAGATTGTTGTGTCATACAGGTACCCAATAACCGGCAAAACAGGTAGCATGCGCAGGCTGGTTTTTTACATCGTGTACGAGAGGAATTTCTTATGAAAGCAGTGATTTCAGTTTCAGTCGCCGCAGCCTTTGCCTGCGCAGCGCTTGCTGTATCGGGCTCTGCACTGGCGCAGGATGCAGTCAAATTGGCCCAGGACAAGGCCTGCCTGGCCTGTCACACCGTTGACAAGAAAGTCGTTGGCCCTTCCTACAAGGAGGTTGCCGCCAAGTACCGTACTGACAAGGGTGCCGAAGCCAAGCTGATAAAGAAGGTTCGTGAGGGTGGGTCTGGCGTATGGGGTCAGGTGCCGATGCCCCCCAACGCAACCGTCAGCGAAAAAGAAGCCCAGATCCTGGTGAAATGGGTGCTGTCGCAGAAATAGTTTCATGCGGGCATTGCAGGACCGACAAAAGCCGGCGTTGAGCCGGCTTTTGTTCTTTTGTCATCTGCGTGCAAGGCCGATGGACTGAGGCCAGGCACTGAAGAGCGAAATGAAAGCCATGCGTCGTATTGATTTGACATGGTTTCGTCCCGCTGCTCATAATCATTGATCCCTTTTGGAGGTTGAAATGCCGAGTTCACAAATCAGAATAAACAGTCTTGCCGCGCTGATCGCCGCAGCCCTGCTGGGCCTTGCCGGCTGCAGCAAGGAAGAACCGAAACCGGCTGCGCCTGCTGCGCCCCCGCCCGCACCCACGGTGTCGGTGAAGATTGGCATCGTTGCGCCGCTGACCGGGCCGCAATCGCATATTGGCAAGGACCTGGAAAATGCCGTGCGCTTGGCTGCGGACGACGCCAATGCTGCAAAGATCATGATTGGCGGCAACCAGCTCAAGTTTGAAGTGATGGCCGAGGACGATCAGGCAGACCCGAAAATGGCGCCGGTGGTGGCACAGAAAATCGTCGATGCCAAGGTCAGTGCAGTGGTCGGGCACTTCAATTCCGGTACCACCATTCCAGCCTCCAAGCTCTACAGCGATGCCGGCATTGCGCAGATCTCACCGTCGGCGACCAATCCGAAGTACACCGATCAGGGTTTCAAGACGGCCTACCGGGTGGTTGCAAATGACAATCAACAGGGCAAGGTCGTCGGTGAATACATTGCCAAGGACCTGAATGCCAAAACCATGGCCATCATCGATGACCGCACAGCTTACGGGCAGGGCGTGGCCGACGTGGTCGAAAAGTCGGCCAAGGATGCCGGGGTCAAAATCGTGGCGCGCGAGTTCACCACTGACAAATCGACGGATTTCAAGGCTATCCTGACCAAGATACGCAGTCGCAAGCCTGATGTGATTTTCTTCGGCGGTATTGATACCCAGGCTGGTCCCATGTTGCAGCAGATGAAGGGCCTTGGCATCAAGGCGCAGTTTGTTGGCGCCGATGGCATCCAGTCCTCCGAACTCTTCAAACTGGGCGGCGACGCTGTCGAAGGGACGCTGGCCTCTTTCCCCGGACTACCGATTGAAAAAATGGGCCAGGGCAAGAGCTTCAACGACAAGTACAAGGCCAGGTTCAAGCAGGATGTGGTGCTTTACGCGCCACAGGGCTATGACGCGTTCAATGTGTTTGTCGACGCGATGAAGCGTGCCGGTTCGACGGAGTCGGCCAAGCTTCTCGAGAAACTCCCGTCCACAGATTACAAGGGCATTACCGGCCCGATCAAGTTTGACGACAAGGGCGACATCAAGGATGGCCCGATCACCATGTTCAAGGCAGTCGGCGGCAAGTGGGAAGCGGTAGCGACCATCGGTGGGGCGGCGCCTGCTGCACCAGCGGCTTCGGCCGCGCCTGCCGCAGCCGAAGCACCGAAAGCTGACGCCAAGAAGTGATCGCGCGCAATTGGTTCTTGTAGTGATGAAACGGCACCCCAGGGTGCCGTTTCTTTTTTGACGGCCCGCACACTCAGGCAGCAATGTAGTTCATGGACACCCTGCTTCAACAGATTATCAACGGCCTGACTTTGGGTAGCGTCTACGCGCTGGTGGCGCTGGGCTACACCATGGTCTACGGCATCATCGGCTTGATCAATTTCGCCCATGGAGAACTGGTCATGGTGGGCGCGCTGACCGCGCTTTCAGTCATCAAGGGCCTGGCCGTGGCTGGGCTGGGATTGCCACCGGTAGTGTTGATGATGGCGGGCCTGCTGGTGGCCATGCCGGTCTGCATGCTGCTGGCACTGATCATGGAACGCGTGGCCTATAGACCCTTGCGTGGTGCACCGCGCCTGGCCCCGTTGATCACGGCCATTGGCGTTTCCATTGTGTTGCAGAACATTGCCATGATGATCTGGGGCCGCAGCTACTTCAGCTTTCCGGCTGTGATGAGCGTCACCACTTATGAGTTCCTCGGGGCCACCATTACCGATCTGCAAATCCTCATTGTGGGCATGGCCGCAGCCCTGATGGGAGGGCTGTTGTGGATCGTGCATCGCACCCGTCTGGGCCTGGCCATGCGCGCCACCTCGCAGAACCTGCAGGTGGCCGGACTGATGGGTATCAATGCCGATCGCATCATCGTCGCCGCCTTTGTCATTGGCGCGGCACTCGCGGCCGTGGCCGGACTCATGGTGTCTGCCTACTACGGCATCGCGCATTACTACATGGGTTTCATGCTCGGGCTGAAGGCATTCACGGCCGCGGTGCTGGGCGGCATCGGCAACCTGGCCGGGGCCATGCTGGGCGGCCTGCTGCTCGGCCTGATCGAGGCGCTGGGCGCCGGCTATATTGGTGATCTGACCGGCGGTGTATTCGGCAGCAATTACCAGGATGTGTTCGCTTTTTTCGTGCTGATCGGCGTGCTGATCGTCAGGCCCTCGGGCTTGCTTGGTGACAAGTCGGTGGATCGTTCATGATTGAACCAAGCACGGTGCCCGCCCGCTCGCGCCAGGCCAGGTGGCTGGGTGTCGTGCTGATCGCTGTCGCCTTGCTGGTGATGCCGTTTGCACTGGCAACGGTCGGCCAGACCTGGGTGCGCGTGGTCAATCTGGCGCTGCTCTATGTGATGCTGGCCCTGGGGCTCAATATCGTGGTTGGCTTCGCCGGCCTGCTGGATCTGGGCTACATCGCCTTTTATGCCGTTGGCGCCTATGTTTATGCATTGCTGTC
>CANKAJ010000171.1 GCA_947479645.1 Betaproteobacteria bacterium
ACCACACGAGGTTGTTCATGAACCTGATCGATAATGCGCCAGTCCCGTCGGACGTAACCCGGGATTCCACCGCGGCTTCGACGCTGGCGTCCAACAAGGTCATCCGCAACACCTACATGCTGCTGTCGATGACGCTGGCGTTTGCGGCGGGCACTGCCGCCACTTCGATGGCGCTCGGGCTGCCGCATCCGGGCCTGATTCTCACGCTGGTGGGCTACTTTGGCCTGCTGTATGCCACGGTCAAGCTGCGCGACAGCGCCTGGGGTCTGGCCTGCGTGTTCGCACTCACCGGATTCATGGGCTACACGCTGGGGCCGATTGTCAGTCACTACCTGGCGCTGCCCAACGGTGGCCAGGTCGTGATGACGGCCATGGGCGGCACCGCAGCCATCTTCCTTGGCCTGTCAGGCTATGCCCTGACCACCCGCAAGGACTTCAGCTACATGAGCGGCTTTCTCATGGTGGGCGTGCTGGTGGCCTTCCTTGCCGGCCTGGCAGCGGTGTTCTTCGAAATCCCGGCGTTGTCGCTGACGGTGTCGGCTGCCTTCGTGATGCTGTCCTCCGGCCTCATCCTGTGGGAAACCAGCAATATCATCCACGGCGGTGAGACCAACTACATCATGGCCACGCTGAGTCTGTTCGTGTCCATCTTCAACCTCTTCACCAGCTTGCTGAATCTGCTGGGGTTCTCCATCGGCAGCGATTAACCGCGCACGTCGCGGGCAGTGACGTGTTCCGTCACTGCCATACGACATCGTTGTCGACTGCCTAGAGCTTGCATTTCTGGCCGCTGCGCAGACAGTTCCCTATTCGTAATCCCGTGGAAACTCCAGCACCAGCGCCTCCAGGCCCTTGTCTCCGGCGGTGATTTCGAAGGCGTCCTCGGTGGGTTCGACCACCGTCATGGACCACAGCGCCAGGTCCTGATTGTTCTGGACCATGCTGCCATTGACGACGAAAACGTAGTAGCCGGCGGCGCGCTTCGGGTCCGGCCCCGCCACGGTCTGCCCGGCGCCCAGGCGCAGCATTTGCGCATTCATTTCGTCATCAATGGTTGCGGGATCCCATAGCGACTCCCAGCTTGCGTCCTTGCGGTGTTGCATGAACGAGGGCGAGGACAGCTCCAGACGCGGCGTCAGCCAGTTGCGCCGTTTGCTTGGCTTGAGTTTGTCGCGATAGTCCGGCTCGGTGAGGTACACCGGATGCGAATCGCCGGTAAAGACCCGCAGTGAAAAGAACGTCATGCCGTTGGGGCCCGAGACCAAGGGGCCATAGGCGGTGTGGTGATCCTTGAACTGCACCATCAGTGATTGAAGGGGATCGTTCTTGCGGCCGATGGTGCCGGAGCCAGCCGGAAACAGCTGGAACTGCGCCGTGCCGTGAAAATGCGGGTGGATGGTCTCGTTGGGTTCCTGTTCCGACATCAGCGCCTGCGGTCCCGGCGCGTGGCCGTGGGAATGTCGGGGGCCGAAGATGTCCGACAGCCAATGCAGCCTGCCGGTCTCGGCGCTCTTCCTGACGTAGCGCCCTTCCAGTACTTCGCGTCCGCTCTTGGTGTAGATCATTTGGTTCTCCGGTTGTTTTGTATGGGATACGGTTGCTGCTACTGTACTTTCATTCCGCTTTCCTTCACCACCCGGGTCCACTTGGAAAGATCGGCTTGCAGGAAAGTGCGGAACTCCTCGGGTGTGCTGCCGACCGGCAGGGATCCGTCATTCAGAATGCTCTGCTTGACCTCGGGAATGTTCAGGGCTTTCACGAATTCGCCATGCAGTCGTTTCACGATGGTATCCGGAATTTTGGCGGGTCCGATGATGCCCAGCCAACCTACCACCTCAAAACCGGGCAGCGCCTCGGCCACCGCAGGAACGTCGGGCAGGAATTCCACGCGCCTGGGATTGGTCACTGCCAGCGCGCGCAACTTGCCGTCGCGCGCCAGCCGGATGGCCGCCTGCAGTCCGCCGAAGTTGTAGTGGTATTGCGCGCCCAGCAAATCGGCCAGCGCCTGTCCGGTGCCCTTGTAGGGAATGTGCTCGGCCCGGGTGCCGGCCACCAGCTTGTAGAGTTCGCCGGCGAGATGGCCGCCGCTGCCAATGCCGGCCGAACCGAAACTCAGGCCCGGATTCTTGCGCGTCCATTCGACAAATTCCTGCAGCGATTTGGCCGGTGAGGAAGGATGCACCACCAGCAGCAGGCCGATCGCCGCCAACTGCGTGATGGGCGTGAAGCTGTTCACCGGGTGATACGGCATGGGAACGCCCAACGGCATATTGATGGTGTGCTGGTGATAGGCCATCATCAGCGTATAGCCGTCCGGCGGTGCATTGGCCACCAGCTCACCTGCCAGCACGCCAGTGGCGCTGGCGCGGTTTTCCACGATCACGGTTTGTGTTTTGAATGACTCGGTCAGCTTGCCGGCGAGTTGGCGGGCCAGTATGTCGCTCGACCCGCCTGCCGTGGATGCCGTGACAATGCGCACGGTCCTGGCCGGGTAGTCCTGCTGCGCCAGTGCCAGCCATGGTGAAACCAGACCGAGTGCTGCCACAACGACGCCGAAAAAACGCAAAGCAAAGCCATCCTGGGTCATGAAACGCCCTCCTGAATTGTTGCGAATCTGAACGCGACTGATGAGTCCGCCGGAACTGCCGTCGCCTTATCAATTTTTTGGGCCGTCGCCGGGGAACTGATTCTTATTTCCGGAATATAGCCGACTTTCGGCCCGGCATAGTTAACGCGCGGGTCCATCCGCGATGCTGGCGTAACGCAACGGCCGAGATCGCCCACGAATTGGTGATTTTCGAATACAGTCCGGCTCTGGGCTTTTTTACCCCAGTGACAATCAAGACCAGGAGCCGCCCGCAATGCCTGAAGCACCCAATACGATGACCATGCGCGATCTGCACCCCGCCCCCTATACCAGCCGCTACGTCGAGGTCAATGGCCTGCGCTTTCACTTCCTTGATTATGGCGGGGAAGGCAAGCGGCCCATGCTGTGCCTGCATGGCGGCGGTGCGCACGCGCACTGGTTCGACCTGGTGGCCGCGGAATTCACGCGCGACCATCATGTGCTGGCGCTCGATCTGCGCGGCCATGGCGACAGCGCCTGGGCCGAGCCGCCCATCTACACCTATGCCGAATATGTCGACGACCTTGGCAAGGTCATCGAAGCGCTGGACCTTCGCGACTTCGTGCTGATGGGCCACTCCATGGGCGGCATGGTGTCGCTCCTATATACCTCTGGCCGGCCACAACGGGTCCGTTCGCTGATCATCGTCGACTCCAACATGCGCATGACGCAGGATCTCATTCAAGGCATGAATGAGCGCGGCCTGCACGCCGGCCGGGCGTTCGCCACGCTGGAAGAGTATGTGACGCGATTCAAGCTGCGTCCGGTGGAGACCATGGCTGATCAGGCGACACTCGATTACATCGCACGCCACAGCGCCCGGCAATTCGAAGACGGCCAGTGGCGACACAAGATCGACCGCCGCGTCATGGCCACGCGCACGCCCATGGAAGGCGTGCCGCACTGGAAGAACATTCACATGCCTGCGCTATTTGTCAAAGCCGAACTGAGCAAGCGCGTGTCGCCACCCATCCTCGCCGAAACCCGCATCGCCTGCCCGCATGTGGAAGTGGCGGAAATCTCGCGCAGCGAGCACCACATCACGCTGGATAACCCGGCGGAGTTCTCGCAGGTGGTGAGGGGGTTTCTGGACAGGCATTGAAAGCGGGGAAACACCTCTGTTGCCGGCCACGCGAGCGGAGGAGTCTGCTGCGATTATCCATGTGATGGTTGTGATGTCATCTTGACATCACAACCATCACGCATCATGATGCTGCGTATGCGTACCACCGTGACCCTGGACCCCGAAGTGAACCGCCTCATCGAGACGGCGATGCATCGCGAGCGCAAGGGCTTCAAGCAGGTCGTCAACGAGGCAATCCGGCGCGGACTGGCGCCGCAGCCGCTCGGCAAGGCGCGTAAGCCGTTGCGTGTCATGGTCCACAGCGCGCGCCTGTTGCCTGGCGTCGATAGACGCGCATTCAACCGACTCGCGGACAAGCTTGATGACGAGGCAATACTGGCGGACATCGGGCGGCGCCCGGATTGATCGTTCCCGATATCAATCTGTTGCTGTATGCGACGATCGATGCGTTCCCGGAGCATGCCGCGGCGCGCGGCTGGTGGGAGGAACGGCTCAATGGCGAAGCCGAGATCGGCCTGGCTGGTCCGGCATTGTTTGGGTACGTTCGCATCGCAACCAATCCACGGGTATTCGATTCGCCGTTGCCGGTAGAGGATTGCCTGGCGCATGTAGAGACGTGGCTTGCGTGCGCTCATGTCAATTTCTTATTGCCAGGCCCCAGGCATCTTGAGATCGCATTTCGTCTGTTGCGTGAGCTTGGCGTGGCCGCCAATCTGACGACCGACGTGCAACTTGCTGCCCTGGCAATCGAGTACCAAGCAGAGCTGCACTCAAACGACGCCGATTTTTCGCGCTTCCCGCAGTTGCGTTGGGTCAATCCGCTGGTATGACTTCCGCTTGAGATTATTGACGCCATCCTCCCGTGTCCACCCGCCCTCCCGCACTCCCGCGTCACTTCCCCTGCCCCTGTGGCAGCGACGAACCCTACACGGCCTGCTGCCAGCGCTGGCACCTGGGTCTTGCCGATAACATCCACGCCCCCACCCCCGAAGCGCTGATGCGCTCGCGCTACAGTGCCTACGTCGTGGGCCAGATCGAATACCTGCTTGCCACCTGGCATCCGTCAACGGCGCCGGGCGACCTGGAACTGCCGCCGGTGAAATGGCTAGGGCTGGAAGTGCGGCATGCCGAGGCGACAGGCGATGCCGGCGTGGTGGAGTTCGTGGCGCGCTGCCGTCCTCTCGGGATGGGCAGCGGCCGCGCGCAGCGCATGCACGAGACCAGCCGCTTTGTGAGGCAGGACGGGCGCTGGCATTACATCGACGGGCAGATGATGGACGAGGCCGAATAGATCGTCGAATAGTCCTTCGCATCGGCAGCCGGTAACATTCTGGCTAGAATCCCGGCTCTAACCATCGACCAACAACCAAGGAGAACGCAATGGCCGACAAGCCCACTTTTGGACGTTACGCTGAACTGTCCTTCGATCAGATGACTCCGGAGCAGAAGGAAGGCTACCAGGTGCTCATGGAGACGCGCGGCAAGCTGCCCGGCCCGGCGAAGATCTACATGCACAACCACAAGCTGGCCAAGGTGCTGGGGCCGCTGGGCAAGCATTTCCGCACGGAATACTCGCTCTCGGAGCGCGAGCGCGAGATCGTCGTCATCATCTTCTGTGCCAAATTCAATACCGCCTATGCCACCGACGCGCACGAGCGGCACGCCAAGCGAACCGGGCTTCCCGCCGACAAGGTTGAGGCCATCCTGTCCGGGCTGACGACCTCGTTCGATGACCAGCGCGAGCAGGTCATCTACGAGATGTCCATCTGCCTGGCCAACGCGCGCTGGGCATCCCGGGGTTTGTACGATCGCGCCGTCGAAGCACTCGGCCATGTCGGCGTCACCGACGTCATTGCCCTAGGGGGGTTTTACAGCACGGTGGCGATGACGCTGGCTTTCTATGACGTGCCGGCGGGGGCGACTGGAATGGAGCGTTGATCCGGTGATGGAGGGGGGATGGGAGAGGTGAGTAATCAAGGCATATCGTTTTCGGAGGACAAGGTTTGAACGGGCCCAAGATCGTGATCATTGCCGGGCCAAACGGCGCTGGGAAGACCACGTTCGCGCGCTCCTTCCTGCCGCAGGAGGCGCAGTGCCCACGCTTCATCAACGCCGACCTGATCGCGGCCGGACTCTCGCCCTTCGCACCGGAGGCGGCGGCCATCAAGGCCGGGCGGCTGATGTTGCGGGAGATCGACGAAGCTGCCGCGCGGATGGAGAACTTTGCTTTCGAGACCACTTTGTCTGGCCTGGGGTATTTGCGGCGAATCAAGGAATGGCAAGGGCGTGGCTACCATGTCAAGCTGATGTTTTTGAGCTTGCCGAGTGTGGAGATGGCCTTGACCCGCGTTGCCGAGCGAGTACGGCAGGGAGGGCGCAATATTCCCGAAGCAGTCATTCGCCGCCGCTTTGTCTCCGGACCGCGAAATTTCGACTTGCATTACCGAAACGCGGTGGACTCTTGGGCAATGCACGATAATTCCGGTGAAGAGCCCGTTCTGATTGAATGGAGTGAGAAATATGACCGTTGATGAACTGTCCAAGGCCAAAGACCGGGACATTCCCGCCTCGCTGGTCGCAATGAAGCGTGCTGCACAGTCGGCGCGCGAGCTCGCTGTACGCACCAATACTGCCATCGTTGTATGGCGGGACGGCAAAGTGGTGCGCATTACAGCGGAAGAATTGCGCAAGGCCGGCGTGCGGTGAGGCCACCCTGTCCGGACTGACCGCCTCGTTTGATGACAGGCGCGAGCAGGTTATCTACGAGATGTCGATCTGCCTGGCCGATGCGCGCTGGGCATCCCGGGGTTTGTACGATCGCGCCGTTGAAGCGCTCGGCCATGTCGGCGTCACCGACGTCATCGCGCTGGCGGGCTTTTACAGCACGGTGGCGATGACGCTGGCTTTCTATGACGTGCCGGCGGGGGCGACGGGTTTGGAGCGTTGATCCGGTGATGGGCGAGGAATCAGTGGCATTGTCTCGAGCCTCCTTGAGTTGATAAAACCCATTCTGGGGTCTATAGTACCCAATATGGGTATTCAAAAATCAGTCATGCCAGCCAAGCCCGTGATCGCGACATCCGCGGTTGCGGCGGCATTGTTTACCAATGTTCAACAGCGTGTGCTTGGGCTGTTGTTCGGCAATCCTGCTCGAAGCTTCTACGCCAATGAAATCATTGCCCTTGCCGGTTCCGGCACGGGTGCCGTGCAGCGCGAACTCGGGCGCCTCGATGCGGCGGGCCTTGTCACGGTCAAGCGGTTGGGTAATCAGAAACACTATCAGGCCAACGCCGCTGCGCCGGTGTTCGAGGAACTGCGGGGCCTCATCCTGAAGACCTCCGGGCTCGGTGATGTGCTTCGCGCGGCATTGGCGCCGCACGCAAAAGCCATCAGCGCCGCCTTTGTCTACGGCTCAGTCGCGAAAAAAGAGGACTCGGCATCAAGCGATATAGACCTGATGGTGATCAGCGACAGTCTGGACTATGCTGATCTCTTCGCCAGCCTCGAAGAGGCGACCCGGCGCCTTGGCCGATCCGTGAATCCGACGGTGTATTCCCGGCAGGAGTTGAAAAAGCGCATCAAGCAGGGTAATGCGTTTGTGACGCGGGTTCTGGCACAGCCCAAGCTGTGGCTGATTGGTGGAGACGATGAGTTCCGCGCTTGAAAAACTGAGCGGGGCGGGCAAGTCGTTGCGCAGCTCTGCAAAAGGGTTGTGGGCGAGAAGGTGCCGATGAAACGAAGCCGTGCAGATAGATTTCTTCACCTGCCCCAGAAGTAGCGATTACTTGTTTATTATGATCATATTAGTATTTAATGTATTACCAATTAACACAATACGTAATTAAAGTTATCAAACTTGTTCTATGGAATGCCCTCCCCTCGCCGAATAGAGATCCGGCTACCAGATTGCGCGCATAGCTCAAGGCGGGCAGGCGTATTGCGCTGAAACCATTAAACTGATACCCATCGGGTATTCGCGACTACTCGCGAATACCGCGCTTCCCACAGGCAAACATGGCAATCAAGAAGTCAGAACTCTATTCGTCACTGTGGCAAAGCTGCGACGCGTTGCGCGGCGGCATGGACGCCAGCCAGTACAAGGACTATGTGCTGGTGCTGCTGTTCATCAAGTACATCAGCGACAAATACGCCGGCAAGCCCTACGCCCCCATCGCCATCCCCGCGGGCGCGACCTTCAGCGACATGGTGGCGCTCAAGGGCAGCAAAGGTATCGGCGACGACATCAACAAGAAGATCATCGCGCCGCTGGTAAAGGCCAATGAAAGCCAGTTGTCCGAAGCCGATTTCCCAGATTTCAACAGCGCGGCGAAACTCGGCACCGGCAAGGAGATGGTGGACAAGCTCTCCGACCTGATCGCCATCTTCGAAAACAAGGCGCTCGATTTTTCGAAAAACCGCGCCGACGGCGACGACATCCTCGGCGATGCCTACGAATACCTGATGCAGCACTTTGCCACCGAGAGCGGCAAGAGCAAGGGCCAGTTCTACACGCCCGCCGAGGTGAGCCGCATCATCGCAAGCGCGCTGGGCATCCGCGACGCCAAAACCACGCCCGACACCACCGTGTACGACCCCACTGCAGGCTCGGGGTCACTGCTCCTGAAAGTGGCCGACGCGGCAAAGAGCCGGGTGTCGCTCTACGGGCAGGAGAAAGACTCGGCCACCAGCGGCCTTGCGCGCATGAACATGATCCTGCATGACAACCCCACCGCGCTGGTGGTGCAGGGCAATACGCTGGCCGATCCCAAGTTCGTGGATGGCGCCGCCGGCAGTCACACGCTCAAGACCTTTGATTACGTCGTCGCCAATCCGCCGTTTTCCGACAAGCGCTGGAGCACCGGCCTCAATCCGCTGGAAGATTCTTGGGGTCGCTTCGAGTCTTTCGGTGTGCCGCCCGCCAAGCAGGGTGACTACGCCTACCTGCTGCACATCGTGCGCTCGCTCAAAAGCACCGGCCGCGGCGCCTGCATCCTGCCGCATGGCGTGCTGTTCCGCGGCAATGCCGAGGCCGACATCCGCCGCGCGCTGGTGCGGCGCGGCTACATCGAGGCCATCATCGGCCTGCCGGCGAATCTTTTTTACGGCACCGGCATCCCGGCCTGCATCGTGGTCATCGACAAGGCCGGCGCTGCTGCCCGGCGCGGCATTTTCATGATCGATGCCAGCCAGGGCTATCTGAAAGACGGCCCCAAGAACCGCCTGCGGGACCGCGACATCCACAAGATCGTCGACGCCCACACCCGCAAGCTGGAATTGCCGCGCTTCTCGCGCATGGTGGGCGTGGACGAAATCGAGAAGAACGACTTCAACCTCAACCTGCCGCGCTACATCGACAGTTCAGAACCCGAAGACCTGCAGGACATCGAAGGTCATCTCAAGGGCGGCATTCCCGTGCGGGACATTGACGCACTGCAAACCTATTGGGATGTCTGCCCCACCCTGCGCCAATCGCTGTTCAAGGACAACCGCCCCGGCTATCTTGATCTCGCCGTGGACAAGGCCGCCATCAAGCCCGCCATTCACGAGCACCCGGAGTTCGCTGCCTTCATGCGCGCGCAGAACGCGCACTTCGACCTCTGGCGCAAGCAAGCCACGCAAACACTGAAAAAACTGCAAACCGGCTGCCATCCCAAGCAGGTCATCGCCATCATCTCCGAAAACCTGCTTGCCCACTACCAGGGTCAACCGCTCATCGACCCCTATGCGGTGTACCAGCACCTCATGGACTACTGGTCCGCCACCATGCAGGACGATCTCTACCTCATCGCCGCCGACGGCTGGAAGGCCGAGACCTATCGCGTCATCGAGAAAAAAAAGGGCAAGGACGGCAAGCCCGGCAAAGCGGTGGACAAGGGCTGGGCCTGCGATCTGATTCCCAAGCCGCTGATCGTGGCGCGCTACTACGCGAGGGGGCAGGCCGCCATCGACAGCCTGAGCGTTGAACTGGAAACCACCAGCGCGAAACTCGCCGAATTGGAAGAGGAACACAGTGGCGATGATGGCGCCCTTGCGAGCCTGGACAAGATCAACGCCGCCAGCGTGAAGGAACGCATCAGGGAAATCGGCAGGGACAAGGATGGGGATAAGGAATCTGAGGAAGAACTGCGTGTGCTGAATGAATGGCAGAAACTTGCCGCGGACGAATCCACGCTGAAGAAAAAGCTGAAGGATGCCGAGGCGGACCTGGATGCCAGTGCCTGTGCGCATTACCCCGCATTGTCAGAATCCGAGATCAAGACCCTGGTTGTCGACGACAAATGGCTGGCCGCGCTGGACACCGCGGTACACGGCGAAATGGATCGCGTCAGCCAGGCCATCACCCGGCGCGTCAAGGAACTGGCTGAGCGCTACGAAACCCCACTGCCAAGAGTGACGGACCGCGTGGCCGAACTGGAAGCGAAGGTGAACCGGCATCTGGAGAAGATGGGGTTCGCATGGAAGTGAGGGAGCCCAGTGCGAAGTATCTTGCACGGTTGGGGTACAAGCAGACTGAGGTAGGATTAATTCCGGAGGATTGGCAAACACCCACTCTTGGTAGCTTGACCTCGCTCATGACCAATGGATTTGTGGGAACCGCCACAACGCACTATGCAAGCAATGAGAATGGGGTTCTATACATTCAAGGCTACAACGTAGAAGAGAACGCATTTAATTTTCACGGGATCAAGTTTGTTACTGAAGAATTTCATAAGGCGCATATGAAATCTTGTCTGCGGGTCGGAGACCTGCTTACAGTACAAACAGGAGATGTGGGCCTAACCACAATTGTTTCGCAAGATTTAGCTGGCGCAAATTGCCACGCGCTAATTATTTCGAGGTTCGATTCGAAGCGAATTACGTCCGCCTTCATCTCCTACTACCTTAATAGCAAACCCGGACGTGCGCGGTTGAGGCTGATTGAAACTGGCACAACGATGAAGCATCTGAATGTCGGCGACATGCTTCGATTCAGCATTCCCCTCCCGCCTAGCAAAGCCGAACAAGAATCCATTGCAGAAGCCCTGATCGACGCAGATACCCTTATCGAAACCCTGGAACAACTCCTCGCCAAGAAGCGCAACATCAAACAAGGCGCCATGCAGGAATTGCTCACCGGCAGGAAGCGCCTGCCGGGGTTTAGTGGGGCTTGGGGCTCTGTCAATCTCGGTGAGCTTTTCACTTTCAAGAATGGATTGAAT
>CANKAJ010000172.1 GCA_947479645.1 Betaproteobacteria bacterium
CATGCAGTTTGAAAAAGAAGGAAAAGGAGAACGTCAAAGAATAGCTATTTGTTACACTTATCCACAGTTACCGATTCAAAAAGAAGCAACCGGCCCTGGGTCAATATTCAATCAGCAGGGTGGGTCAATATTCAATCGGCGCCAACACTGTACTCGCTCAGTCGGGCAGAACGCCAGCACTGGATGGCACAGATCGCGGTTGGTGAAGTCTGGGGCGTTGGCCGACGCATCAACCAGCGCCTCGCGGCCATGGGCATACAGACCGTTCTGGACCTTCGTAACGCATCGCCCAAGGAGATTCGTTCCCAGTTCGGGGTAGTCATGGAACGCACCTGTGAAGAACTCCGGGGAATTTCCTGCTTGGACCTGGAGGACGTAGCTCCAGCCAAGAAACAGATTATGAGTTCCAGAAGTTTCGGCGCACCCGTGGAGCGGATCGAGGAATTGCAGGAAGCAGTGGCAACCTATGTTGAGCGCGCGGCGGAAAAACTACGGGGACAAGGATCTGAGTCTGGGGCTCTCTACGTATTTGTGGAGACCAATCGATTCAAAGAGCAGGAACCTCAATATAACGCAGGCAAGACAATTCCCTTGGTGGTCCCCAGTGACGACACGCGAATTCTGATTCAGGCTGCGATGAGAGGACTAAAGGCCCTCTTCAGACCCGGCTATCGTTACAAGAAAGCCGGGATCATGCTCACGCTGTTGTCAGGCCGAGGGACCAAGCAGGCGACCTTGTTTGATAATCCAGATGAAAACGCACGTTCGTCACGGTTGATGGCGACCGTAGATAAAGCGAATCGGGAATTCGGGCGCAACGCGCTGCACTCAGCCGCGACCGGCGTCACCCAGCGTTGGGCAATGCGCTCGGGAAATAGATCCCCACACTACACAACCCGCTGGGATGAACTGCCGGTGGCAGTATGAACAGATAGAATAAAAACATGATCGCAATTCACCCCAAAAAACTATTACTGACCAAGTGGACGGCGGTAAAGCCGGTGGCCAAGCAAAAGCACTTTCTGGTGACCAAGGTGATGCAGCCCGAAATACCCGACGGCAAGATTGAATGGATAGAAATCGAAGCGGTCTACAGCAAGAAAACCCAGCGCATCCACTGGCAGGAACTGCGGGACGAATCGGTCTGGTGTCAGGGTTGGGTATAGGAAAAGGTTTTCTTCAATTACGCCATTCGCCGCCACAAAGCCGCCGACAACGCCTAGTACTAGCGGAATTACCCTCGCTTAGCCTGATAGTGGATATCCTGCACCGACTATTTGTGGAATTTGACTTTGCGGGGTGCTTGTATTGACCCGAAAATCCTACATGGCCCCTACATAACTGATTTTTCTAGAAACGTAAAATCAGTAAATACTTGGAAAGCCGCATGGATACTGGTGGCCAAGGGCGGAATCGAACCACCGACACACGGATTTTCAGTCCGCTGCTCTACCGACTGAGCTACTTGGCCTTCCTGAACGCGCCGGGAGCCGGTGCGCGGAAACAGAGGTAGGATTATAAGGTGAAATGCCACCCCGGCCAAGCAAACCCGCAACGGCAAACAAGACAGCAAGCAAATCAGTCAACTGCAATTGACAGCCCTGCGGCACACATTCCGCTTCACCGCTGTCCGAGCCACTGCTGCCCTCGGGCCAGGTCCAGCAGATCGCGCACAGGTTCCTTGCCGGCATGCCGGGCGTGATCCTGCAGCACCAGAAAGAGCTGTGCGGTCGCTATGGCGTCGGCAAGGGCGTTGTGGCGGAGGGTATTCACGATGCCAAACCGGGCAACCCACTCGTCCAGCCCCTGTGTTTCCACCGCCAGCACCGGCAGGATCGCCGGCGCCAGCCAGGCCAGGTCTATCCATTTGCGGCGGAATGACTCATTCAGGTACTGCCGCATCGCCCGTCGGATCATGATTTCGTCGAATGGTGAATGAAACCCCACCAGGGGCGCCTTTCCGGCAAAGGCAAGAAAGCGCAGCAGCGCATCGACCGGTTCTTCTCCTTCAGTCTGCTCGGTCCCGCCGATACGATGGATCAGGATGTTCTCATGGGTGCTGGGATCTTTCTGGCGAAGGACAGCATAAAAACTGTCCTGGAGTTCGATACGAAGGTTCTTGACGGCAACGGCGCCAATGGCGATGAGGTGATCGGTGGAGGTATTCAGTCCGCTTGACTCCACATCCACGACAACATGGCGCACCTCGGCATGCGGCAGTGACAAATCCGGTTCCGCCACGGCGCGCCAGGACTGCAGTTGCTCGCGCTGCTTCCCCTGCAACAGCACCCGATTGCCGAACAACCACGAGAACGGATTCAAAGCTGGTATTCCAGCGACATGCGAGTCTGCAGCTTGCGCGCCTGCCGGAACGCTTCTTTCAGAATGCGTCGATCCAGTTCATTGAGCGAAGCCGGATCAATCCGGTTCGGGTTGGCGAGCGCCGGATTGCCGTTCAAATGATGCCTGAATCTCACCAGCAAAATGAAGTGGAACGCCTCAATTAGCGCTTCTGCCTCATCGCGCGGTATTGCCTTTGCATCGGCGCAGGCGCGCAATCGCTCGGTGGTGCCGGTCAAGCCGATCCCCGACGCCAGCGCCATTACGCGCGCGGCATCGACGAACGGGCGCGTGCCCTGCACCTTCAGATCAAGGGTTCCTGGCGAGCCATCCTTGCTGCTGGTCTGGAAGGATGAAAACAGTCCCAGTGGCGGCGGCGAATCCAGGGCGCTTTGCGCCATGGCCCGCAGGAAGCGCGCATCATCCTTCACTCTGGCGATCAACCACGCGCGCAACGCTTGCGCCAGTTCCGCATTGCCCGACAAGGGGCGGAAATCATAAAAAATCGTGGAATGCAGCAACGCCTTGGGCAAGGGATCCTGTATCCAGTTGGCGAAGCACTCCTGCCACTGGACAAGGCTCAGGCACCACTTGGGATTGCCCGCCATGATGCCGCCCTTGCACAGCGGAAAACCGCAGGCATCGAGCGTTGCATTTACAGCGCTGGCAAACGGCAGCAGTCGATCGCGCGTCACCGGGGCAGATTCGCCTGAAGCAAAGATGATGGCGTTATCCTGATCGGTGGAAAGCGTTTGTTCATGTCGCCCTTCGCTGCCCAGTGCTATCCAGCACCAATCGATGTCTTCGATGCCATGGCGAGCCGCCTCCAGCGCAACGATGCGCGCGGCAAGCTTGTCGTTCAGCGAGGTAATGAGCTGTGTCAGCTGTTCCGCGCCCACCCCCTGGGCCAGCATGTTGACGGCAAGCTTGCGCACGTCGGCCGCCGCCTGCACCAATGCCGGCGCGCTGACCGCCGTGTCAATGGCGCCGATGATGCCGCGCATGGTGGTGCGCTGCAGTGCAAACAGGTCGCGTTCGGACACGACACCGGCGAGCTTCCCGTCATCGACCACGACGATATGCCTGATGCCCGAGGCCACCATCTTCACCGCGGCCTCCGCAGCACTGGCTGACATCGGCAGGCAGATCGGGGAGCCCGTCATCAGCGTTTCAATCGTCGCGTTCAGGTCAAGAGTGCCGCTTGCGGCGCACCGCAGCAGATCACGCTCGGTAAATATGCCCAGTGGCACCCCATCGGTTTGGGCAATAATGATGGCACCAACCTTGCGTGCATGCATCGCCTGCAGCGCTCGTTGCAACGTGTCATCCGGGAGGCACTGCAGCACCGGCCGGCGCAAAATGTCACCGAGCCGCATGTTGATGGCGTGCGAACTGGCGGACTGCTCCGAATAGAGTGTCCGCAATGCGGCGAACGAGCGCTGCAACAGGGCGTTCGCCCGCCCGCTGCAAAAGGCCTGGAACGGCGCACTGCGTCGTGCCAGCTCGGCCACAACGTCCGCATCGACCTCAAAGCAGAAGGTGTCTTCCAGAGCAACGTAGATATGAGTGGATGCACGCTTGGCGGTGACAGCCGCAACGGGAAAGCACTCGCCGTCGGCGTACTCAACGACATCGCGCCCCGGCGGATCGGCCAGCTCGCCACGCACCTGCCCGCGCTGGATGATATGCAGTTTGCCTGCAATGCCCGTCTCGGGTGAAGCAATGGTCGCGCCTTTGGAAAAATACGCGAGCTTCAGGCCACTGGCGAGGTACCGCATTGCGTCCCTGTCCATCTGGTCGAATGGCGCATGGCGCCTCAAGTCTTCGATCGTCGCATCCCGCAGCGAAGAATGTGCGTTTGTCATTCATGTTCTCGCGCAAAACCCGCAAACCAATTTCCGCTCACGCCTTGCGGCCGGCGGTCCATTGGCAAATAATGCCCCAACCCGAGGGAGCATTCAATTTGAAATCCTATATCCGCCATCGATTCGTCCATGTGCAGGCGCAGGTCCTTGCATTTTTGAAGCGCTATGACGAAGCGATTGGCGTATACCGACAGGCGATTGCCCTTGATCCCCATGACGCCAAAGCGTGGCGATGCATGGCCTTCCTGCATGCACAACTCGATCAGAACGATCTCGCCGTGGAGGCCTTCCGCAAAACACTGGCCATCGATCCACAGGATGCCAATACACGTTTCAACCTGGGATTTGTTCTGCACAAATTGAACCTCTATCCGGAGGCGATAACGGAATTCGAAGCGGTCATCAATATCGCGCCGAAAAACGATCGCGCCTGGTACGGCCTGGGTTTATGCCACGATGCGTTGGGCGCTACTGAAGAGGCGGTCACTGCACTCAAGGAAGCTTCCAAACTGCAGTATTTCAACCCGCATGCCGCCTACCATCTGGCCATGGCCTGTCACAAGCTGGGCCGGCAAGACGAGGTGCTGGAGGAGTACAAACGGGTCAAAGGCTTTGACCCCAAGCAGGCCGAGCAGATTCGCCGGGAAACCGGCATCGCCTGACTGCCTGAGCTATCGCGGCAAAACAATCCGCTCGATTCAGCAGGTGCCCAGGGTCAGGCAGATTTTGTAATAGGTCGCAACTACCCAGGCCGCAGCCATCATCGACAAGGCAATGCATGCGACCCACAGCGGCGGAAAACTCGCGGGGGTAATCAGCCTGACCAACCGCACCGGCGGCGACCCGAGCAGCTTGAGCACCTGATAGAAAAGATTGCTGTCACGACGCTGCCCCACAAGCAAATACAACATGCCCTGCCCGAGCAAACACAGGCTGGCCAGCTCCAGCAGCGCCTTGATGGTGGTGGCTACAAGCAGTTCTACAGGCATGATCGTTTCAAATTGAAATTGCGTTGCTTAAAGGAAGTACGGAACAAATACTGCGCAAATCCCGAACAAGCGGGGCGGCGCCTCTTTTATATTCTCCATGAAAAAACCCGCGCTTGCCGGCGCGGGCTTGCCAAGCGCGTCCCACAACCTGCGCGCGGCAGGCTGCGGACGCGATCCTCAGTTCGTCTGCGTCGACAAGCTTCCCTTGAGATTGGGAAAGCGCACATGGTCAACCAGTTCCTGGGTCGCCTTGTCCGGCGCAGGGGTCAGCAGGCTGACCACAATGATCACCACGAAACCGAGCGGCACGCCGAACAGGCCAGCCGAAATCGGCAGGATGTCCCACCAGATCGCCTCGGCCATCGGCTTGGTCACGCCGAACACGCCACGCAACCAGGGTTGCGTCTGGGTCATGTAGTAGAAGGTGATGCCGATACCCGCCACCATGCCAAGGCATGCGCCCCACTTGCTGGCGCGCTTCCAGAAAATGCCTAGCACCAGCGCCGGGAAAAACGCAGCCGCCGCAAATGAGAACGCGGCGCTCACCAGGAACAGGATGTCGGCGGGTTTCTGCGCGGCAACCGAAGCGGCTGCCAGCGCTACGACCAACAGCAGCACCTTGGACAGGGTGACGCGACGTTGCGTGGATGCGCTCGGATCGATCATCTTGTAATAGAGGTCGTGCGAGAGCGCGTTGGCGATGGTCAGCAGCAAGCCGTCAGCAGTCGACAATGCCGCGGCCAGACCACCGGCGGCGACCAGCCCTGAAATCACATAGGGCAGGCCGGCGATTTCCGGGGTGGCCAGCACGACGATGTCGCCGCCGATGGCGATCTCGGCCAGTTGCAGGATGCCGTCCTTGTTGACGTCGGTAATGTTCAGCAGCGTCGGGTCCACCTTCGACCACGATGCCGCCCACGCCGGCAGGTTGGCGAATGGCGTGCCGACCAGCAGGGTGTAGACGTCATACTTCGCCAATACCGCCAGCGCCGGCGCGGTAAAGTAAAGCAGGAAGATGAAGAACAGCGACCAGGTCACCGATTCACGCGCCTGCTTCACCGAGGGTGTCGTGTAGTAGCGCATCAGGATGTGCGGCAGTGCGGCGGTCCCCACCATCAGGCAGAACACCAGCGCCAGAAAGTTCTTCCTGGATATGTCGCGTGCGGCGTCGTCCTTGCCCGGAAAGGCTTCGGCATGGCGCAACGGCGGTCCGGCGCGCGCGGCAAGCCCGGCCTCGCGCGTCCATGCAGCCTTGGCCTCATCAGCGCTCTTGGGAAATTTGTCGACTGCGTCCTGCAATACCTTGAGCTGGTCAGCCGGTGCATTGGCGGCCTTGGCGTCGTCCAGTGCCTTGGCGACTTTCCCCTTTTCATCCTCGTAGGACTGCGGCAAGCCCTTCAGCTTGGCGGTTCCGGCCGCAGCGCGATCAGCGAAAATCTTGCGGACCTCCAGCTCTTTCGGATCGACCATGAGCTGCTTTTCGCGTTCAGTCACTTTTTCCAGAACAGTCCCGTACACAAGCTGCGGAATGGGGAAATTGGTGTGCTTCACCGACAGCCACACGACCGGGATCATATAGGCCACGATCAGCACGATGTACTGCGCCACCTGCGTCCACGTCACCGCGCGCATTCCCCCGAGGAAGGAACAGACCAGGATGCCGCCCAGCCCAAGGAAAATCCCCAGTTCGAACGACACGCCGACCAGCCGCGTGGTGATCAGGCCGACACCGTAGATCTGCGCCACGACGTAAGTAAATGAACACAGAATGGCGCAGAAGATACCGATAGCCCGTGCGCTGTGACCGCCGTAGCGCGCGCCCAGAAAATCAGGGATGGTGAACTGTCCGAACTTGCGCAGATACGGCGCGAGGAACAAGGCCACAAGACAGTAGCCGCCGGTCCAGCCCATGATGAAGGCGAGGCCACCGTACCCGGTGAGGTAGAGCGTCCCGGCCATGCCGATGAATGAAGCAGCGCTCATCCAGTCGGCGCCGGTCGCCATGCCATTGAACAGCGCGGGCACGCGACGCCCGGCCACATAGTACTCGGCGATATCGGCAGTCCTGCTCATGATGCCGATGCCGGCATACAGCCCGACTGTCGCGAGCAGAAAGATGTAGCCGATATAGGCCCTGGGCAGTCCCATCTGCTCCAGCACGGCCAGAACAATCACGAATAACAGGAAGCCCCCGGTGTACCAGCTGTACACCCGCTTCAACATCGAAAAAAACTCTCCACGTGTCTGGGTCGCCATTATTCGTCCTCCCCTTCTTCAACGCCATATTCCTTGTCAAGCTTGTTCATATAGCGTGCGTAGTACCAGATGATGAGCACGTAGATGATCAGTGCCCCCTGCCCTCCCATCCAGAACGAGAATGGCCAGCCAAAGAAATTGAATGAAAGATCACGGGCATAAAACCCGACGACATAAGTCACAAACGCCCAGATCGCCAACAGCACCATGGTGATCTTGACGTTCCTGCGCCAGTACTCGTGTTGGCGTTCGCTCAAATCCATGTAAGGCCTCCTTTGTCAGAACGGGTACCGCATTACAGGTGTTGCTCGACAGAGTGCTACGCTGCGTAATCTAGTTTTCAAACCTTACGCAAGGCTTACATGCAACAGACACCTTCATTTTGCAACGCAGCATGATTCGGCCTATCCGATCAACCCCAACCACCCGAGCAGGGCCCCCAGAAGTGACGAGCCGCCGGCCCATAGAACTCCGGCAACAGCTAAGAACTCGGCCGCGTCCGAGGGGGGCACACCAAGCAGGCGTTGTGCGCCGATATAGGCAAGATAGAGTCCATGAAGCACTGCAATAATTTCCATGCCAATCAGCACGGGCAGGATCAGCAAAATTCCGGCCATCAGCACCGGTGTCGATGCATAAGCGGCCAATGACACTGCGAGCCTCCAGTCGCGTGCGCTGCCATACATGGGCATGACAAGACCGAATGCCAGTGCGCATATTCCGATCGACACCAGACACAGCACAAAGGTACCGATGCCAAGGCGAGCCGCCAGTGCAATCTGGCCCGATACGGACGCATTGAAAAAAAATGCACCCAGTCCCCATGCAACCGCGGGTACCAGTGACCATGGCACCAGGTGCGTGCAAAGCACCTGCGCTGCCGACAGGCGTTCAGCCTTGACCGCATCCCATTCCGCGGCCGGGAAGGTCATGAAGCGAAATGCGCGGACGTTCATCATGGAAGCACGGACGTACCGGTTGTTGGCAAAGCCGGCGCTGCGTCAGGCCACACTGCGCAAGGCCCGCACTTGCGCGCTGGCACGGGGGAACACCGCGCGCACCAGCGTGCCAGGCGAGCCGTTCATATCCACGAGCGTCACGCTGGCCCTGTGCAGCTGCGCAATCTCGCGCACGATCGACAGCCCCAATCCCGAGCCCTCACTTCCAGTACCCAACACCCGGTAGAAGCGTTCGAATACCAGCTCCTGATCGGTGGGCTCGATGCCTATACCATTGTCCTGGACTTCAAGAATCACGGTATCGCTCGTGCAGAACACACGCGTGGTGACCTTGCCCCCTTCACGTGTGTAGCGAATCGCATTGTCGATGAGGTTATTGAGCAATTCGTGCAGCAGCATCTTGTTTCCCTCGATACAGGCTGGTGGAAATCGCGACTCATAGCCAATGTCGATGCGCTTTGCCTGCGCGCCAGAAACCCAGTCGCGCATCACTTCCTGCGCGATCACATCAAGATCAAGCTGCTGCATCGGGGCGGGCGCATCACTGTCGGCGCGCGCCAGCGCCAATAACTGATTGATCAGTCGGGACGCGCGATCGGCGCCCATGGCGATCTGGCGCATGGTTTGCTCTATGCTATTCGCGTCATTATGGCGAAGCGCGATTTCAGCTTGAGTCTTGAGTCCGGCCAGGGGTGTTCGCATCTGATGCGCCGCGTCGGCGACAAAGCGCTGCTGGGCCCTGAGACTGCTCGACAGCCTGTCCATCAGATCGTTGATGGAGTGGATGAAGGGCCGGATTTCCTCGGGCGCCTCGCTGGGATCCAGCGGGGACAAATCATGCGCCTTGCGTGAATGTATGGTCTGACGCAGTTCATCCAGAGGGGCAATGCCCTTGGCGAGCCCGAACCATACCAGTACCAGCGCCAGCGGCACCAGCATGAACTGGGCGGTCAGCAGGCCGCTGAGAATATTCGACGCGAGCAGCGCGCGGTTTTCGTCGGTTTCTGCGAGTTGAACGAGCACCGCCCCGGTCAGCCCTTGAACCTGAGCAAACACATAGGCGACACGGACATCGCGATTATGCAGGTGATCATCACGAACATAGACGCGCTGCGGTTCGAGGTCCGGCTGGAAATCAACTGAAGGCAGGGCCGGCTCACCATCGATCACTTCGTTTTGCAGGCCACGCACCTGAAATACCACTTCCGTCAGTTCGCTGGCCACCAGTACCCGGCGCGCGGCAGCCCCGATGTTCAATACGACCCGTCCGTCCGCAATGGAAAGGCTTCGCGCAAGTACCACAACCCGCTCTTTCAACTCGCGATCATAGGCTGCGTTTGCGATCGAAAATACGACTGAATACTCGATAGCGAGGCTGATCGGCCACAGTATCAGCAGGGGAACCAGCATCCAGTCAAGCAACTCACCGAACAGGGAAGCTTGCCGATGCTGCCGGGGTGAGGCAAAGACGCGAAATGGCATCAATGTGGACGATCGAGGCAATAGCCGAGACCACGAATGGTGGAGATGCGGACCTGCCCCGGCTCTAGCTTCTTGCGCAGTCGATGCACGTAGACTTCAATGGCATTGTTGCTGACTTCCTCGCCCCACGCACAAAGATGACCCACCAGTTGCTCCTTGCTCACCATGCGCCCCGAGCGCTGCATGAAAATCTCGAGGAGCGCGATTTCCCTGGCAGACAATTCGAGCGTCTGGCCGTCGACCTGGGCCACCCTGCCGACCTGATCGTAAGTCAGTGCTCCATGCCGGTACACCGTCGCCGCACCCGCCGCCCCGCGCCGCGTCAGCGCACGCACGCGCGCTTCCAGTTCGGCCAGTTCGAAGGGCTTGGCCAGATAGTCGTCGGCGCCCAGATCCAGGCCGCGCACCCGATCCTGCACACCGTCGAGCGCGGTGAGGATCAGCACCGGCACATGGGAATCACGGCCGCGCAGCCGCTTGAGCACCTCCAGCCCGGCCATGCGCGGAAGCCCCAAGTCCAGTATGAGCAAGTCGAATACGCTCGTTGTCAGCGCACTGTCGGCTTCGACGCCGGTGGTGACGGCATCAACGGCATAGCCGGCATGGCGCAGGCTGCGCACCAGCCCGTCGGCCAGGATGGAATCGTCCTCAGCGATCAACACACGCATGGAGCCCCCTCCGTCGCGGCCGGCTTGATCACCGGATTCTCATGCCATTGGCCGCTGGCACAGTGTAGCAAAAGCCTGATTCAAAAATGTCCGAACAACATTATTGTCTATTTCAATATCGATTGCCTTTCAATTGCAGTAAAAGTCGATATTTATTATCAAAATAGAAGGAAAACAAAAAACCCGCCGAAGCGGGTTTTTTGTTTGAAACTTTAAAACGTGAGGCGAAGAGCGAGTATGAGGCGTCAGGGCTAGGCGCGGGAGCGAAGA
>CANKAJ010000173.1 GCA_947479645.1 Betaproteobacteria bacterium
CTAGCGACTCGGACTTTTCGTTCGCGAGTGATATGCCCGGCTCAACCGGTCAAGCGGCGAACGCAAAATCGACTTCCGGCTTTCTGCCACTGATGATCTCGGCGATCGCGCACCCCGAGCCACAGGCGTGCGTCCAGCCCAGCGTGCCATGACCGGTATTGAGAAACAGATTGCGATAGCGTGTCCTGCCGATATAGGGCACGTTGGATGGAGTGGCCGGCCGCAAGCCAGTCCAGTATTGCGCCTCGGCGACATTGGCCGCGCCCGGAAAAAGTTCAGTCACCCGCCGCATGATCGCCTGACAACGGACCGCGTTGAGTTCAGTGTTGAACCCGTTGAACTCGGCCGTACCCGCGATTCGTAACCGGCTCCCCAGACGCGAGAACACCAGCTTGTGCTTATCGTCACTCAGGCTGACCGTGTAGGCCAGGTCAGGATTTGCGACCGGCAGCGTCACCGAGTAGCCCTTGGCTGGATAAATCACCAGATCCAGTCCCAGCGACTTTGCCATGCTGGCGCTGTAGCTGCCCAGCGCCAGCAGATAGGCATCAGCCTGCAATACCTCATCTTGACCGGCACCACCATCGCCGGCACGCTTCACCAGCACCTTGTCAATGCAGCCATCACCGGCGACCACGGTGCGGATGGCGGTATCGTATAAAAAGCGCACGCCACGCTGCGCTGCCAGGGCAGCCAGACCCTGCGTGAACTGGTGCGCATCCCCAGACTCATCCGATTTCGCCAGGCTGGCGCCGGCGATCAGGTGGCGGGCCTGCTTCAGCGCTGGCTCGACCGCAATGATCTGATCGGCATCCAGCATTTCAATGTCGCAGCCGTGCTCACGCATGAGCCGCGCCGGTTCCTGGGCCGCGGCGAACTCCGGCGCGCTCGAATAAAAATGCAGAATGCCCTTGTCGAGCTGGTCGTACTCAATCCCGGTTTCCCTGCGCAAGGACTGCAGCGCAGCCCTGGAGTACAGACCCAGATTGACAAGTTGCACTATGTTATGACGAGTCCTGGAGGGTAGACACTCAATCAGGAAGCGCAGGCCCCAGCGCCACTGGGCCGGATCAGCACGCATTCGAAACAGGAGTGGCGCATCCTCGCGCATCAACCAGCGCAGTGCCTTTAATGGCGCCGACGGGTTGGCCCAAGGCTCGGCATGCGATACCGAAATCTGCCCCCCGTTGGCAAAACTGGTTTCCATGCCCGCAGCATTTTGACGGTCAACGACAGTGACCTCATGACCGCACTGGCTAAGGTACCAGGCCGACGTGGTTCCAATGACGCCGGCGCCCAGAACAATGATTTTCATATTGATGCAGATAACACGAATAACCAATCCGCTATTGCGACTATGCTACCTGACGGTATTTTCGCTCCGTCGCCACGAGCACGGTAGAATTGCCGCATGAATATCGCCAGCATACGCGAAGAATATGCCCGTGCCAGCTTCGATGAAAAAGATGCGGCATCCAATCCCTTTGTACAGTTCTCCAAGTGGTTCGATGAAGCATTGAGATCGAGCATTCCCGTGCCCAATGCCATGACACTGGCGACGGCGACCAGTTCAGGCAAGCCTTCAGCTCGCATTGTATTGCTCAAGGAATGCGACAACCACGGCTTTGTATTCTTTACCAATTATGACAGCCGCAAAGGCCGGGACCTGGCTCAGAACAGCGAGGCTGCATTGCTGTTCTTCTGGGCTGAACTGGAACGCCAGATCAGAATCGAAGGCCGCATCGAGAAGGTCAGCGTGCAAGAGTCGGAAGATTACTTCGTCAGCCGCCCGTTGGGCAGCCGACTGGGCGCCATTGCCTCGCCGCAAAGCGAAGTACTGGCCAGTCGTGATGTGCTGCAAGCACGCTTCGATGAAGCGGCGCACCGCTATGGCGATCAGCCTCAGCGTCCTCCGCATTGGGGCGGCTACCGCCTGATCCCGCAAGCAATGGAGTTCTGGCAGGGCCGGCCCAGCCGCTTGCACGACCGACTGCGTTACCGACCCGATGACAAGGGTAACTGGACGATTGAACGTCTGGCACCCTGACAGCCGCAGCGCAGGAAGATGCGTTCCTGCTACTCTTCCAGCTTGATGCCGGTGTCCGCAACCACCTTGCGCCAGCGCGAAATCTCGGCCGATATGTGCTGCCTGAACTGCTCCGGCGTGCTCCCGACCGAGTTGTTCGCCTCGCTGGCAAGCTTCTGCGTGATGAGCGGATCCTTGGAGACTTTGACCAGTTCCGAGCTCATTCGATTGACGATGACTGCGGGGGTGCCGCCCGGCGCGCCGAATCCGATCCAGAACGAGTAGTCATAACCGGTGGCGCCTTGCTCCGCTGCGGTGGGGATATCAGGCAATATTTTCATGCGCTCGGTGCTGGTGACGGCAATGGCGCGAAGCTTGCCCGACTTCATGAACGGCACACCCGTGATGGCTGCCACAATGGCGGCGTGCACGCGCCCTGCAGTCAAATCGACATACATGGGTCCGCCACCCTTGTAGGGAACGATATCAACATTGGTGTTGGTTGCATTGAGGAACCACACCACGCCAAGATGGGTGACACCGCCGACACTGGACGTGCCAAAATTAAATTTGCCAGGATTCGCCTTTACATAGGCAACATATTCAGGAACCGTCCGGATCGGCAATCCCGCATGAACCATCACGAGGCTGGCCCGCTTGCTCATCAGGGAAACCGGCGCGATATCCTTCTCCGCATCATAGGGCAGGTTCCTGTAGATCAGCGGCGCAATCGTGAAACTGGGCGACAGCGTCACCAGCGTGTAACCGTCTGGCGCCGCCTTGGAAACCGCCGCAGTCCCTATCGTGGTACCGGCGCCCGGTCGGGCATCAACCAGAAAAGGCACGCCGAGATTCTCGTTCAGCTTCTGTGCGTAGAGTCGCACCTCCGGATCGGTCGACCCGCCAGGCGGATAGGGGTGCACGATCGTCACCGGCCGCGATGGATAAACGTCCGCCTTCTGCGCCCATCCAGCCACGGGCATGCACGCCATGGCCGCAAGCACATTGATCAGAAATGATCCCGCCGGGTTTCTCAACATCTGTCGCCACATCATCTCGCATCCCTCCTGTAGGCCATATGCAGCACCTTCATTACGCATTGAGCCTTGCTATTCTTCCAGCTTGAAGTTGGTATCAGCCACCACCTTGCGCCAGGTCGCGATTTCGGCGGAGATGTGCTTGCGGAACTGGTCCGGCGTAGTCCCCAGCGTATCCATACTGCCCTCTTCAGACAGCTTGTGCCCAACGGCCGGGTCCCTGGCGACCTTGACCAGTTCAGTGTTCAGCTTGTTGATGATGGCGAGCGGTGTCGCTCCGGGGGCGCCAACACCCATCCAGAATGCATAGTCATACCCGGGAATCGCCGCTTCGGCAACCGTCGGCAGATCAGGGTAGGCCTTATTACGCGTGATGCCACTCGATGCAATCGCCCGCAACTTGCCCGCCTTGAGTTGCGGTGCTGTCGCCAGCACGCTGCCCAGCGCGGCATGCATGCGCCCGGCCACCAGATCGACGAACATCGGGCCACCACCCTTGTAGGTCACAACGGTCACGTCCTTTTTCGTCCCCGTGCCATGCAGCAGCCATTCGATGGACAAGTGAGTGACGCCCCCCGCACCCGAGGTCCCGACATTGAGTTTGCCGGGATTGGCCTTGGCGTAGGCGGCAAATTCGGCGATTGACTTGATCGGCAATGATGGATGAACAACGATCAGCGAACTGCGCCGACTCATCAGCGAAATGGGCGCGATATCCTTTTCCGGGTCGTAGGACAGCCTGGGATACACGAGCGGGGCAATGGTGTAACTCGATCCCATACTGAGCAGCGTATAGCCATCGGGGGCTGCCCTTGCCACCAGGGCCGTCCCAATGGTGGTCCCCGCGCCGGGACGCGCCTCGACCAGAAACGGAATGCCGAGATTTTCCTGCAACTTCTGCGCGTAGACACGAATTTCCGGGTCAGTGGATCCTCCCGGCGGATAGGGATGGATGATGGTCACCGGCTTGGACGGATAAGACTGTGACAGCGCAGGCCAGGGCATCAACACAACCAACGCCACAACGATCAACTCAATAAAGACTCTCAACTGCTTGCAATGCATCGCGTTCCTCCGTTGAACATTCGCCAGCATGATCAAACTGCACAATCAACACTGCAGCATCCACTGCATGCCAGGCGATTCATGATCATTGCATTGTGCGCTGTTCAGCGCGACTTGAGTTTATCCAGAAACTGCTTGCGGAATTTCTGCACCTTGGGGGCCACGACAAACTGGCAATAGGGCTGATTGGGATTGTTGGTGAAGTACTCCTGATGATAATCCTCAGCCATCCACAGCGTTGTCGCAGCAGTGACTTCCGTGACAATTTTCGAACCCCACACATTGGCGCGTTCCATTTCTGCAATCACCGACTCTGCGATCGCTTTCTGTTCGGGTGAATGATGGAAAATAGCCGAGCGATATTGCGTGCCGCTGTCGTTACCCTGGCGATTGAGCGTGGTGGGATCGTGAATCACGAAGAACACTTCAAGCAATTCGCGAAACGACACGCGCGTGGGATCGAAGCTGATGTGAACCACTTCGGCATGTCCGGTACGACCTGAACAAACCTGATCGTAAGTGGGGTTCGGATTGGCACCACCCATATAGCCCGACTCCACTGACAACACCCCCTTCATATCGTCGAATACCGCTTCCAGACACCAGAAGCACCCGCCTGCGAGCGTGGCTATTTGCCTGTCTTGTTCCATTGCTTACTCCGCTAGTAATTGTGGCGAACATGTCGTCAGGCCCCATTAGTCGGGGTTGAGACCCGCATCTTACCGTCCGGCCGGACCGGCGTCCGATCCCGATTTAGGGTCCAGATTGCGCTGCAACATGAAATTTTTCCAGAAAAAAATACGGTAAATCAGTGGCATGCAAATAGCCTAAAAAAACCCAACCCGAACCTGCCCAGACAGTCGTAGAATCAACGCCGGCCCAACCCCAAAAAGGGCTTGCATCCCGCGCCAGCGGGCGTATGCTTTACATACTAATTCACTGGAGAATAACAATGCAGAACACTGAATTAAAACAAAATTCATCTCCAAAAACCGTAGTCTCAATTCCTGAGCAAGCGATCTGTGATGAAGTCCTCGTCGAGAAATATGCAAAAGGAAATGAACGCACTGTGCGCGATGTGCGCACACGTGTAGCACGTGCACTTGCCGCTGTTGAAGCAGAAGAAAAGCGCGCGTACTGGGAGAAAAAGTTTCTTGAGGCGCAAGAGCACGGATTTGTTCCTGCAGGACGAATCAACTCTGCTGCTGGCACTACACTCACCGCAACACTGATCAATTGTTTTGTGCAACCCGTTGGCGATTCAATCACCGAAGTGGTTGATGGTCGACCCGGAATTTACACAGCGCTTGCTGAAGCCGCAGAGACCATGCGTCGCGGCGGCGGTGTTGGATATGATTTTTCATCGATCCGTCCACGCAATGCGCTGGTACGCGGCACGAACTCTCACGCCAGCGGCCCGATTTCGTACATGCGTGTTTTCGACCGCTCATGCGAAACAGTGGAGTCCGCCGGGAGCCGGCGCGGCGCACAAATGGGGGTACTGCGTTGCGATCATCCTGATGTAGAAGAATTCATACACGCCAAGGACAAGGGCGACCTGACCAATTTCAATGTCTCGGTCGGCGTAACCGATGAATTCATGCGTGCGGTGGAATCCGACGGTGAAGTGGAACTCGCGCACAAGGCCGAGCCTTCGGAAGCGACAACACAGAATGGCGGCTATCAGCGCAGTGACGGCATGTGGGTCTATCGCAAGGTCCGCGCGCGTGAACTGTGGGAACAGATCATGCGTTCGACCTACGATCATGCCGAGCCGGGAATTCTGTTCCTTGACCGCATGAATCGCGACAACAACCTTTACTACTGCGAAACCATCGAGAGCACCAATCCTTGCGCGGAACAGCCTTTGCCGCCCTACGGCTGCTGCTGCCTGGGCTCCATCAATCTGACCAAGTTCGTCACCGCGCCTTTCACCGATGAAGCCGGTTTTGACTTCGCTGCGTTCAACAATGTCGTTACCACCGCGACACGCATGCTGGACAACGTGCTGGAGGCGACCAATTGGCCGCTGGAAGCGCAACATGCCGAAGCGCAGTCCAAGCGCCGCGTCGGCCTCGGCTTTACCGGCCTCGGGGATGCCTTGATCATGTTGCAGATCAAATATGACACTCCCGAAGCCTGCACCATGGCCGCGAAGATTTCAGAGGCCATGCGCGACAGCGCATACATCGCTTCAGTCGAACTCTCCAAGGAACGTGGTGCGTTCCCCCTGTTCAATGCCGACCTGTATCTCTCCGGGGGCAATTTCGCTTCGCGGCTGCCCAATGAAATCAAACAGAAAATCCGTACCCACGGCATTCGCAACTCCCACCTGCTGTCGATTGCGCCGACCGGCACCATCAGCCTGGCATTCGCTGACAACGCGTCCAATGGCATAGAACCGCCGTTCTCGTGGACCTACCAGCGCAGGAAGCGCATGGCTGACGGCACCTGGAAGGAATATGACGTCGAGGACTACGCCTGGCGCACCTACAAGCATGTCGGCGGCGACGTGCGCAAGCTGCCACCTTATTTTGTGACCGCTCTGGAAATATCAGCTCAGGCGCACAAGGATGTGGTCGCGGCGGTAGCACCCTACATCGACACATCCATCTCCAAGACGGTCAATGTGCCGGAAGACTACCCCTATGCGGACTTCGAAGACCTGTATATGTCAGCATGGCGTGCCGGCCTGAAGGGCCTGGCCACCTATAGGCCCAATGCCGTGCTCGGCTCGGTGCTGTCGGTCAGCTCGAGCAAACCTGAAGGTGAAAAGAAGCAACCGCAGGACGTGGAGTTGCTGTGGGGTGAAGAAAAGGCTGCCAATCGACGTCTGTCTATCAAGACTGTACCTGCCCCCGTACTGTCATCACTGGTATGGCCGGGCCGCCCCAATCTGAGCGGCGGCAATCCGTCCTGGACTTACATGATCCCGCATCCTGGCGGCGAGTTCGCCCTGTTCGTCGGACACATTGAAGAAGAAGGCCGCAAGTTTCCGTTCGAAGTCTGGGTCAATGGCAATGAGCAGCCGCGTGGCCTGGGCGCCGTCGCCAAGACATTGTCCATGGATATGCGCGCCAATGATCGCGCCTGGCTGGCGCTCAAGCTCGATGTGTTGTCCAAGACCCCTGGCGAGCATTCGTTTGACATGCCCTTCCCGCCCAATGGCGAAAGAAAACTGGTGCCCAGCGTGGTATCCGGCGTTGCCCAAGTTGTGCGCTGGCGCTGTGACCAACTCGGCGCGCTGGACGAGAAAACACCGGACCTGTTGTCTCCGGATGGCCGTCCGCATCCGGTTCTGGATGCCATGTTCGCAGTACAGGAACCCAAGACCGGCACCGGCGGCACGCTGTCCTGGACGGTGGACATCCAGAATCCGGCTACCGGCGAAGACTTTGTCGTGGGCTTGAAGGAAATCACCTTGCCAGCCGAAGTCGGATTCCCCGCTGGATCGACCCGGCCCTACAGCATGTTCCTGTCCGGTCACTATCCGCGCTCACTGGATGGCCTGGCACGCCTGCTGTCACTGGACATGCGCGTGCTGGATCCGGCCTGGATCGGCATGAAACTGCGTAAACTGCTCAGCTACTCCGAGCCGCTCGGTGATTTCATGGCATTCGTGCCTGGCCAGCGGCGCCAGGAAACCTGGCCCTCGACGGTGGCTTACGTCGCACGCCTGCTGATACATCGTTATGCCATGCTGGGCGTGCTGGACGAGCAAGGCTATCCCACCCGTGAAATGGGACTCCTGGAGACTCCGCGCGAGCAATCCGGCAATCGCATCATGCAAGGTGCATTGTGCAATGAATGCGGCAATATGACCGTGATTCGCAAGGACGGTTGCGATTTCTGCACCGCCTGCGGCGCAGTCGGCAGCTGCGGCTGATCCATCTCACTGAAGTCCACAAATGACCACAGCCCCAGTTACGCCGCGTCCGGCGGCGACGGTGATCATCGCGCGCGACACTCGCGATGGCATGGAAGTTTTCATGATGCGCCGTTCGCAGCAAATGGTATTTGTCGGCGGCCATTACGTTTTTCCGGGCGGTGGCCTCGACAAATCTGATTCGGATCCGCGCTGGGCGACGCTGGCCGATACCTTCAGCGACGCTGAGGCCAGCCGTATTCTCGGTATCCCGCAGGGGGGCCTGGCCTATTGGGTCGCGGCGTTGCGCGAATGCTTTGAAGAATCAGGGTTGCTGCTGTGTCACGACGAGCGCGGCGAACTGGTCACACACGATGAAGCAGAGTTTGCCGGTGAACTGGCCGGACTGCGCGCCAGACTGATCGCCGGTGAAATCAGTTTTGCCGATTTGCTGCAGACACGCACACTGCGTCCTGCGCTTGAGCACGTGGCCTATCTGAGTCACTGGATCACCCCGCATAACGCGCCGCGACGCTTTGATACCCGGTTTCTGGTCACAGCGGTGCCACTGCGGCAGACAGCGTCGCACGACGACGGCGAGGCCGATCATCACTTGTGGTTGCGACCGGCAGATGCCCTGGAGCGCCATCGCAAAAAAGAAATCCAGATGATCTTCCCCACCATCAAGACACTGGAAACGCTGTCCCAGTTTCAGGATACGGCCGCACTCATGCGCTTTGCACGCTCACCACGGCACATTCCGGTCATTCTGCCGCGACGCGCCACCGGCCGCGATGGCGAACGATTGATACGTCCTGGCGACCCGCCCTATGCCGAGATCGCCAAGATTGATCCCAATGGCACCGGCAAGGCAGCCTACGAAATTATTCCGGGCGTAACGACCCGCCTGTCTGAGCGCGTCAGACGCATTACTGCGCCCAATCCCGGGTTCATGACCGGGCCGGGCACCAATAGCTACCTGATTGGTGACGGTGACGACCTTGCCGTTATCGACCCCGGCCCACCCATTGAAGCGCACATTCAGGCGCTGCTGGACGAAGCACGCGGCACCAATGGCAAAGGCCGCATACGCTGGGTATTGACCACACATACCCACATGGATCACTCACCCGGTGCTGCCATGATCAAGGCACTGACCGGCGCCGAATTGATCGGTCTGCCGCCACCCGAGCACGGCAATCAGGATCGGGACTTCAAGCCCGATCGCGTACCGCCCAGTGGCGAAAAGCTGAATATCGCCGGTTGCACCCTGCGTATCATCCACACACCGGGCCATGCCTCCAACCAGGCATGCTATCTACTGGAAGAAGAACAGTTGCTGTTTACCGGCGACCACGTCATGCAGGGTTCGACCGTCGTGATCAGTCCGCCCGACGGCAACATGATCATCTATCTGGAGTCGCTGCGCGCGGTACAGACTCTGCAGGCGCAATGGATTGCGCCCGGCCACGGCTTCCTGATTGCAGAACCCGCCAAGAGCATAGAGCGCATCATCGCGCACCGACTGCAGCGCGAAGCCAAGGTACTCGATGCATTGAAAGCAATTGGCGGGGGCACGCTGGAAGAACTGGTGGTCAAGGTCTATGACGACGTGCCCGCCAAGGTACATCCGGTGGCAAGTCGTTCGCTGCATGCGCACCTGCTCAAGCTGCATTCCGAGGGACACGCATCCAAAACTGGTGAACGCTGGTCCCCCTGAACTGCACTCCAGGTCACAACTGGAGAAATATATTCAATTTGATAAAAGAGCGTTTTATTCACAGGAATAAACGGCTCTTTTATTATCAAATGTGAGGATTGCCGTTCAGGCCCCCTTCACCATCTGACCGCGCACCGCCGCGAGCAATTTATCAAAGGCGTCGGCAAATAGCGCAATGCCTTCGTCGAGCAGGCGGTTGGTCACCGCATCGAACTCAATCCCCGCAGCAGCCAGATCATCGAGAACGCGGCGGGCGCCTTCGATGTCTTCGGTCATGCTGTTTCTCGCAATGCCGTGATCAAGAAATGCATCCAGTGTCGCCGGCGGCAAGGTGTTCACAGTATCGGGGCCGATCAGTTCTTCGACATAAATCACATCGCGATACGCCGGGTTCTTGCTGCTGGTGCTGGCCCAGAGCAAGCGCTGTGGGCGAGCCCCTTTGGCTGCCAGCCGCTGCCAGCGCTCCCCGGCCGACAATTGGAGGTAATGCTGATAGGCCAGTCGGGCATTGGCGATGGCGACTTTGCCCTTGAGCCTCTCCAATGAGGCACGCTCCCTGTCGCTTGCGGTTGCCAGCCTGGCATCCAGCAATGCATCCACCGCGGTATCGATGCGGCTGACAAAAAAGCTGGCCACGCTGCCGATTTGCTCGATGCTTTCGCCACGCGCGGCGCGCACCTCCAGTCCCTCGATGTAGGCAGCCGCCACGCTGGCATAAGCAGCTTGCGAGAACAGCAGGGTGACATTGACGTTGATACCATCAGCGATCAGATCGCGTATCGCGGGCACGCCGGCGGGCGTGCCCGGCACCTTGATCATCAGATTGGGGCGGGCGACTTCGCGCCACAAACGTCGCGCCTCGGCCAGAGTTCCCGCAGTGTCATGCGCCAGCACCGGCGAAACCTCCAGACTGACAAAGCCGTCGGCCCCGTTTGTGCTCGCATGCACAGCCTGCAGGGCATCTGCCGCGTCCTGAATATCA
>CANKAJ010000174.1 GCA_947479645.1 Betaproteobacteria bacterium
AACCCCCTGGCTTGCGAGCGCGTGTTTCTGCTGATCGTTCAGTAACAGAATCGTGCCGCTGTCCTGAAGCCGCTTGATGATTTCGCCCGGCGGCGTGCCTGCCTTTGACAGGGAGGCGACTTCTTCCGTTGTCAGCTTGCGATTGCCCGCCTGTTGCAGACTGGCAAGCTGTTCCGGCGCCAGTCGATCGATTTTGATGGTCTTGAGTTCGCTGGAAGCGCAGCCCGACAGCGCCAGCACAATTGCCGCTGACCTTGCGGCTTTGGACGCGAAGTTCACCATGGCATCCGACTAGCGGGCGCAGATCAGCCGACGCGGCGCCGTATGACCTGAGTGACCGAGTGGCTGCCACCCCAGGTCGGCACATAGGCCGTCTTGACGCCGGCGCCGCCTGACACGACGATCAGGATATCCGCCGCTTTCTCGGCAATGCGCACCGGTGCGGTGGTGTCAGTGCCGGCCTCGCTGCGATTGGTGACGATGCGTTCACGCATGGCGGAAGACAGGCGATCCATTGGCAGCGTGGCTTCTTCAAACAGGGCTGCCTTGAGTTTTTCCTTGGTATAGCCTTCGCGATTGAAGAACACCGCATGTTCAGGCGGGATGATCAGCAAGGGTTCGCCGCTGCCGATCAATCCGGAGGCATGCACATGGCCGGCGGCGAGCATGGAATGGGCATAGGTACGGATGAGATCGTCGGCCTGGTTGCTGACCGAGTCGACCACTTCGCTGATGCCGACGGTGCCGACGACGGTGACTGAACTGTCGCCTGCCGCCAATCCGCGCTCGCTGTGCAGCGACGGCCATGGGCTCTCGGCCTCGTTTTCTGCCAGGCAAAAGGTGTATTTGGATGGCTGGCCCAGTGTGGCCATATCCATTTCGCCGGGTTTGGCGCCGCCGACGTTTTGCAGCACCAGGCGCAGTGCTCTTCCTATCGTGGCGTTGGCGCGGTTGCCCGGTCCCAGTGCGTTGGCGCCGGCGTTCATGCCGATCTCGCCGACGATGGGGCCGTTCACGATGATGAGGCTGGCCGCATTGCCGGTCGTGGTCTGGATGCCGAGCAGGTTGAATGCATTGACCGCAACGGCGGCAACGGCGGCACCGACCACCGGCAGATAGTCGGGGCGACAACCGGCCATCACGGCATTGGTGGCGATATCGCGCCAGGTTGCTTGGGCATACATGGGGGCCAGTGTTGCGACCGTTTCATCCGCATCGAAGCCGCAGTAGCGCAGCATGCGCTCGACGCGTTCCGGCGTTGGCGGCACCATCGGCAGACCATCGCTCAGGCCTTCGTCGGCAAGCCTGGCTTGTGCGCGTTCCCAGTCGTCTTCCGCTGAAGTATTTGCGTTCGTGGTCATGTTTTGCTCTTCACCGTTAAAACTTGTCGCCACATGAAATTCTGGCAAAAGTGTCATTCCGAAGCCAAAGGCTGAGGAATCTGCTTGATGGCCCGACTTAGCAGCAGATTCCTCGCTACTCTCGGAATGACAGGTTTTTTTTGGAACCTGTTCTTAAACTTTTCATCCTATCCATTCGCACACACCGTGCTGCTTGAGCCAGCACATCAAGCAGCACTTTAGGTGGTTATCGTGCTCATCGTGCGTATGTCGGCGCCCAGCGCAATTTTCATCTCCGACAACTGCTGCACTTCACTAGCCGTGAATCCGGGGGCCACTTCTTCAAGGACGAACTGCCCCTCCTGCCAGCGCAGCAGCGCCAGGTCGGTCACGATCCAGTGCACGCAGGCCTGACCGGTCAGCGGATAGGTGCACTTGTGCCGCAGCTTGGGGCGATCCTTGCTGTCGGTGTGCTCCATGATGACGATGAGTTCGGAGTTTCCGGCCACCAGGTCCATGGCGCCGCCGATGCCGCCAATACCGGACTTGACCGACTTGGCGGTACTCCAGTTGGCGATACTGGCCTTCTCATCGACTTCGTAGGCGCCGAGGATCACCGTATCGATGCGACCGCCACGGGCCATTTCAAATGAAGTGACGCTGTCAAAAAAGGAGGCGCCGGGTACCACCGACACAAACTGCCCGCCGGCATTGTAGATGTCCGGGTCGATATCCTTGCCCGAGACCATGCCGCCATAACCCAGAATGCCATTCTCGGCGTGCAGCAGCACATCGCGTCCTTCGAGGTAGTTCGACACCAGGGTGGGAATGCCCAGGCCCAGATTCACATAGCTGCCCGGCTTGACGATGCCCGCGGCGCGCTTGGCCATGGCTGAGCGCGTCAATCCCGGTTTGCCGTTGTACAGGCGTGGCTTGTCGATCGGCCGGCGCGGCGGGGGTTGCATGGTGGTCACATCGTGCTTGTGCGTGCTTTTCACCACGCGCGAGACGAAGATGCCGGGAAGGCCCACGCGGTCCGGTGGAATGCCGCCGATGTCCACGATTTCATCGACCTCGACGATGGCCACCCGTGCCGCTTTGGCGAAGGCCGGATTCAGGCTGCGGCTGCCGCCCCGAAATTCGATATTGCCGGCACGGTCGGCGCGAAACGCGCGCAGCAGCGCGAAGTCCACCTTGATGGCGTGTTCCAGCACAAACGGCTTGCCGTTGAAGTAGCGGATATCCTTGCCATCGGCAATGGCGGTGCCGACGCTGACCGGCGAATAAAACGCCGGTATGCCGGCACCACCGGCCCGGCAACGTTCGACGAGAATGCCCTGGGGAACCAGTTCCGCGGTCATTTCACCCGCGGCAATCTGGTCCTCGGCCGCGGTGGGCACGCCCGGCCTGGCCGAAAACGAGGTGATCAGCCGTTTGACCTGTTTGCTCTCGGCCAGAATCTGGCCGCGGATCTCGCCATTGCCGCCCATGGAGTTGGCGACAATGCACAAGTCCTGGGTGCCGCTGGCGCGTAGCGCCAGTATCAGGCTGGTGGCGAAGCAGTGCTGCTGGCCAAAGCCGCCCAGCGCGACCGTGGCGCCGTCCGGAATGTCTGCAATGGCCAGTTCGGGTGAAGCAAAAACCTTGTCCACGCAGACTTACTCCATGGTCTTCAGCGTGGGCGAGATATCGAATTTCATTTCACCCAGCGCAATGACCTCTTCCGCGGTAAAGCCCGGCGCAACGGCTTCCAGCACGAAGCGGCCATCGACCCAGTGCAGTACGGCCAGATCGGTGACCACCCAGTCGACGCATTGCTTACCGGTCAGCGGGTAGGTGCACTGGCGACGCAGTTTCGGGCGGTACTTGCTGTCGGTGTGTTCCATGACGATGATCAAATCCGCGCTTCCGGCCACCAGGTCCATGGCGCCGCCGATGCCGCCACGGCGGGCGTCGGCGATGCTCCAGTTGGCGACGTTGGCGTGCTCATCGACTTCGTAGGCACCGAGAATGACGGTATCGATGTGACCGCCACGCGCCATCTCGAACGAAGTGACACTGTCGAAGAATGAAGTGCCGGGGACCATGGATACAAACTGGCCGCCCGCGTTATAGACATCCGGGTCGATGTCTTCGCCGGTGACCATGCCGCCATAGCCCAGCACACCGTTCTCGGCATGCAGCCAGACGCCGCGTCCTTCCAGGAAGTTGGATACCTGGGTGGGAATGCCTGTGCCGAGATTCACGTAGCTGTCGCTCTTGACGATTTTCGCCGCATTTCTGGCGATGCCGGCCCGGGTCAGCCCCAGCTTGCCGTTGTATTCGCGCGCGCTGTCGGCGGGGCGCTTGCCACCGCGCGACAAGGTGCGTCCATCGATTGGGTGGACGTTCTTCACCACGCGGGTGATGAAGATGCCCGGCAGGTCGATCTGTTCCGGCGGCAATTGGCCGATCTCGAGGATTTCATCCACTTCGACGATGGCGATGCGGGCGGCCTTGGCAAAACTGGGGTTGAAATTGCGGCTGCCGCCGCGGAACTGCACGTTGCCGGCGCGATCGGCGCGATAGGCGCTGAGCAGGGCATAGTCCAGATGAATGGCGTGTTCGAGCACGTGTGCCTTGCCATCGAAATAACGGACATCCTTGCCGGCGGCAAGGTCGGTATCCGCACCGGTCGGTGAATAGAAGGCAGGAATGCCGGCGCCACCGGCGCGGCAACGCTCAACGAGAATGCCCTGGGGAACCAGTTCGACGTCGAGTTCCCCGGTAATGATTTGTTCCTCGGCAGCCGTCTTCATGCCGGCGCGGGTGGAGAAAGCGGCCACGATTTTCTTGACCTGCTTGTTCTCGACCAGCATCTGGCCCTTTTCACCGGGCGCGCCCAGCGAGTTGCAAACAATCGTCAGGTCGCGGGTGCCCTTGTCCTTCAAGGCATACAACAGACTGTTCGGAAAGCGGTGAGCGAGACCGAATCCTGCGAGCGCAACGCTGGCGCCATCCTTGATATCTGCGAGTGCCAGTTCAGGCGAAGCTACGACCTTGTCCATGCGGATTCACTTTCTTGAATTGAGATCAGTGTCGGTCGGGCGGGCAAATTCTTGTGATGGGTGCTCGCTTTTCGGAGCTGCCTCGCCCTCTACAGGGAACCATAACAGCGTCATTTTACCGCGTCAATGCCGGGACTGCGTCGGTCTGTGCGCGTTGAAATCACTCCCACCCCGGCTTTTTGAAATTTTCGGAAATGTCATTCTGAGGAGCGCAGCGACGAAGAATCCGCTTTTTTACTTGTTGCACTATAAGCAACAGCAGATCCTTCGCGAAGTTTATGCCCGTAGGGGTACTCAGGATGACAAGAATTGAGCGCATTACGGAGAAATCTTCTATCGCCTGATCGTCGTTGCCAGTGCGGCGAGCAAATCGCGTCCGAGTTGCTTTGAGCGCTGTGCGTTCCAGCCCGCGACTGGATCAGGCCGGTCGAAATTGTCCTTGAACGGCAACTCCAGGGTCAGGCTGACGCAACCGTAGCGATGGCCGATCCACTTGCTGGCCAGCTTCAAGGCGTCCTCCGAGTAGCGGCCGGAGGGATAACCGTGTCGGGTCTGGAAGTCGGGCGCAGCCTGCAGCAACGCCTGCAGATAGCGTTCCTGGGCTGCCATCTGATCGGCTGTTGTGTCAGGCAGCATCTCGTTGCCGGCGGCGAATACATAGGGAATGGTTTCATCGCCGTGCACATCGATGAAGAAATCGCAGCCCGTTTGTTGTATGGCGGCGCGCACCTGAAACACTTCCGGGCTGCGCTCCATGGAGGGCGCCACCCACTCGCGGTTGAGATTGGCCCCGGCCGCGTTGACGCGCAGATTGCCGCGCACGCTGCCGTCCGGGTTCATGTTCGGCACGATATGAAACTGTGCCGCAGCGAGTAATTGTGTGGATATCGCATCGCCCGTATCGAGCAGTCGTTCCAGGACGCCTTCGACCAGCCATTCGGCCATCGTTTCACCCGGATGCTGGCGGGCAATGATCCAGCAATGTCGTTTCGGCGTTGCGGAACTGCTTACTGGCGCGCTGACATCCACGCCATTCACATCGCGTCCATCCAGTGTGGAGCCCAGATCAATCACGCGCGCAAGCGGGCTGTCTTCGGCGCGTCCCAGCAGGCGCAGATGCTGTTCCCAGGAATAGGGCTCGAAGTAGGCGTAATAGACGCTGTCGCGCTCCGGTGTGTGGTTGATGCTCAGCACGCCGTTCTCATAGGAAGTCGGTACGCGAAACCAGCGCTCCCGGTCATAACTGGCGCAGGCCTGATAGTCCTTCCAGCCGCCTGGGAAGGTGCTGTCGCCGGCATTCAGTATGCGCAGGTTGGTAGGTCGCTGGCGCGCACCCTGCAGGCGGAAGTGAAACCACTGGCGAATTTCCACCGTGGGGTCGCTGACTTCGTCCGGGCGCAGGCGTAAATCGATCGGATGGCCGCTTTGGTCGTCAGGCACGCTGACGACCTCAATGGAACCACTGTCAAACTGGGCGCTGATTCTCATTCAACCTCGGGGCTGGTAGATGGGTGAGCCGCGTATAATAGCCTCCCATGCAGCTGTTCACCCTTGGTTTGAATCATGAAAGCGCACCGCTGGCGATTCGTGAGCGCGTCGCGTTTGCGGCTGAACGCCTGCAGGACGCGTTGACGGAATTCAAACGCGTGCAGCCAGTACGTGAAGCGGCCATCCTGTCCACCTGCAACCGTACCGAGATCTATTGCGCCGCCGGCGAGCCCAGCGAAGCCCTGGAGTGGCTGGCCGGCCACCACGGCCTGCAGGCGCAGGAGCTGAAAACCTACACCTACACCCTGTCGCCATCGGACTCCGTGCGCCACGCCTTCCGCGTGGCGTCGGGGCTGGACTCCATGGTGCTGGGTGAACCGCAGATTCTCGGCCAGATGAAAGAGGCGGTGCGCTCGGCCGAAGCGGCAGGCACGCTGGGAACCACGTTGAACCGGCTGTTCCAGCGCTCCTTTGCGGTTGCGAAGGAAGTGCGTACCAACACCGCCATCGGCGCCAACGTCGTGTCGATGGCGGCGGCCTCCGTGAAACTTGCCTTGCGCATCTTTCCCGGCCTGGAGAAGCAGAAGATATTGTTCATCGGGGCCGGTGAAATGATCGAACTGTGCGCGACCCACTTCGCCGCGCAACACCCGCACACCATGGTCTTCGCCAATCGCACGCTGGAGCGTGCCGAGCACCTGGCGCAGCGCTTTGGTGCCGGTGCCATGGAACTGCGCGACATGCCCGAACTGCTGCCGGATTACGACATCGTGATCTCCTGCACCGCCAGTTCGCTGCCCATCCTGGGCAAGGGCACCATGGAACGTGCTGTTCGCATTCGCCGGCATCGCCCGGTGTTCATGGTGGATCTGGCCGTGCCGCGCGACATCGAGCCGGAAGTGGCCAAAATGGACGATGTCTTCCTGTACACCATTGATGATCTCGCCGAACTGGTACGCGAGGGCGTGGATGCCCGCCAGTCGGCCGTGTCCCAGGCCGAGGCCATCATCGAGACCCAGGTAGGCTCCTTTCTGCACTGGATGAGTGCGCGCGAGAATGTGCCGCTGATCCGCGCCTTGCGTGACACCGCCGAGGATGCGCGCCGCGCCGAACTGGACCGCGCGCTGAAGCTGCTCGCCCGTGGCGACGACCCCAAGGACGTGCTGGAGGCGCTGTCACATGGCCTGACCGGCAAACTGATGCATGGACCCACGCAGGCTCTCAATCAAAGCGAAGATAGCGACGGCTCCCTGAAGGCCGTCATCGCGCGTCTTTACCACCTTCATCGAAAGTAGCGGCGCTGCCTGCTCGTGCAAGGTGGCCTGTTTGCGCCGTCTTGCAGGGCTGGCGGGCGTTGAATTGCCCATATGAAACCCAGTATCGAAACCAAGCTTGAACAACTCGTCGCCCGCCTGACCGAGATCGATGCGCTGATGTCCTCGGAAAACGCCACGCGCGATATGGACCAGTACCGCCGCATTACGCGCGAGCACGCCGACCTGACGCCGGTGGTGGCGCGCTTTCGCGAGTACCAGCAGGCCGAGCGCGATATTGCCGATGCACAGGCCATGTTGTCGGACCCGGAAATGAAAGACTATGCCGAGGCCGAGATCAAGGCGGGCAAGGAGCTCATCGCGGGGCTGGAGGCGGAGTTGCAGAAGTTGTTGCTGCCGCGCGATCCCAACGACGAGCGCAATATCTTTCTGGAAATTCGTGCCGGTACCGGCGGTGATGAGTCGGCCTTGTTCTCCGGCGACTTGTTCCGCATGTATACCCGCTATGCCGAGCGCCAGCGCTGGCAGGTGGAAGTCATTTCCGAGAGCTCCGGCGAGGTGGGCGGCTACAAGGAAATCATCGCCCGCATCACCGGCCAGGGCGCCTACTCGAAACTGAAATTCGAATCCGGCGGGCACCGCGTGCAACGCGTGCCGGCGACCGAGACGCAGGGACGTATTCATACGTCGGCCTGCACCGTGGCGATATTGCCCGAAGCCGACGAAGTCGCCGAAGTGGTGCTGAACCCCGCCGAACTGCGCATTGATACCTTTCGCGCCTCCGGCGCCGGCGGCCAGCACATCAACAAGACCGACTCGGCCATCCGCATCACCCACCTGCCCACCGGCATCGTGGTGGAGTGTCAGGACGACCGCTCGCAGCACCGCAACAAGGCGCGTGCAATGTCGGTGCTGGCCGCGCGCATCATGGACCAGCAGACGCGCGCGGCCCAGGCCAAGGAAGCCGCGACACGCAAGTCCTTGATCGGCTCGGGTGATCGCTCCGAACGCATCCGCACCTATAATTTTCCGCAGGGGCGTGTCACTGATCATCGCATCAACCTGACGCTGTACAAGATTGCGGCCATCATGGATGGTGATCTGGGTGAGTTGACGCAGGCGCTCTCGTCGGAACATCAGGCTGAACAGCTTGCAGCACTGGGCGAATCGGTCTGAGCCCTGCCAGCAGATCAGCAGATCAGCAGACCAGCGGCGAGCATCACAATCCCATGTCCACCTGGCGTGACCTGATTACCCACAGCGGCCTGCCGAAGGCCGAGGCGCAATTGCTGGCGGCGCGTGCGGCAGGTCGCGACCGCAGCTGGATCATTGCCCACGACACCGACACGGCTGTGCCATCGCACGCGCAGACGGCGCAAGTCTGGTTCGAGCGCAGGCGTGCGGGTGAGCCGGTGGCCTATATCCTGGGCGAGCGCGAGTTTTACAGCCTCATGCTGGCGGTGCAGCCGGCGGTGCTCATTCCTCGGCCGGAAACGGAACAGTTGGTGGAACTGGCGCTGGCGCGATTGCCCAGGACCGGGGCTGCCCGATTGCTGGATGTGGGTACCGGCAGTGGCGCCATTGCCATTGCCATCGCGCATGCGCGCCCTGATCTGGAGGTTTGGGCGAGCGATATTTCGCAGGCGGCGCTGGCCGTGGCGCGTGACAACGCCCGCCGCCACGGCGCGAATATCCGCTTCATTGAAAGCGATGGACTGAACTCGCTTGCCGATGCGCGCTTTGACGTAATTGTCAGTAATCCACCTTACATCGCCGCCGCCGATCCGCACTTGCTGGCCGGAGACCTGCGCTTCGAGCCACGCCTTGCACTGGAAAGCGGGCCGGATGGGCTGACGCTGATCCGGCGCCTCGCTGCCGACGCGCGCCGGCATCTGGGTGACGGAGGGTGGCTGCTGTTTGAGCATGGTTATGACCAGGGCCCGGTGTGCACCGAATTGCTCGCATCGCTGGGATACAGCGATGTGTGCGAAGCGAGAGATCTAGCGGGGCTCTCCAGGATTTCGCTGGGGCGAGGCGAGGCGCGGGCGATCGGCGCCGGCCATTGACCCGAATTACCCGGTCGCAGTACAATTGTTGACGGAATCAATCAGGTATTCAGGAGCCAATATGGACGTTCAGGAACGCATCAAACAGACGGTCACCGGTAACCGTGTCGTGCTCTACATGAAGGGCTCGGCGCAAATGCCGCAATGCGGTTTTTCCGCCAATGCAGTGCAGATACTCAAGGCCTGTGGCGCCAACGATCTGGTGACGGTGGATGTGCTTGCCGACAACGACGTACGCCAGGGCATCAAGCAATACGCCAACTGGCCCACCATCCCGCAGCTCTACATCAAGGGCGAGTTCATCGGTGGTTCGGACATCTTGCGCGAGATGCACGAGTCAGGCGAACTGCAGAAACTGCTCGAGGCCTGAGGCGCTGGGTTCTCTCGACATTCCCTGTACGGCAGGGACAGCCGCCGCTGCGGTGACGCTGTGAATACCTTGCCGAATTTCCAATGCCCGCTGTGTGGCGGGCCGAATGGCTGTGCGCTGGCCGGGAGCGGCAACAGCGACGCCGAGTGCTGGTGTCGCGAAGCGGTCTTCAGTCCGGCCGCCATCGCCCGCGTGCCCGAAGCGCAACGCAATGTTGCCTGCCTGTGCGCCAATTGCGCAGCGGCGTCCTTGTCAGTCGCACCCGACTGACGCGCCTTGGCAATTTGCAGACTCAGCCGTTGCCGATATTCATTCGGAGCGATAATCGATTCCACGGGTTCCAGATGGCTTCGGCGCCCACACCTCTACCGTTAACAGGAGCTTTGGCATGACGCAGCTTGTTTTCCTTCACGGACCCGGCGCCGGCGCTTGTTCCGACGCGTTTGATTTTCAGCGCAAGCATTTCCCGAACTGCGTTGCGCCCGATTTGCCGGGGCATCTGGAAGGGACGCGTTGTCCCGACATCGCCAGGTATATGGAGTGGGTGCGCGGCTGGCTGTGGGCAAAGGGAATGAACAAGGACCTGGTGCTGGTGGGATACACGCTGGGGGCATCCATTGCCCTGCAATACGCACTGGATTATCCGGAAGAGGTGAAAGGGCTGGTGGTGATGACCGTGGCGCCGCGGCCCAAGGTGCGTGATCCGGACGCGTATGACATGCGCCTGCGGGCGCTGAAGGATCCCAAGGCCTACGATGAGTGGGTGGGCTTCCAGCGGCATGCGATGAAATTCGTGGAGCCCGAGTTGCGCGAGCGCCTGATGCAGCGCCACCTTCAGATTGGTCCCTTGTCACAATTGCACGACCTGAAAACCATTGACGCCTTTGATGTGCGCGATCGCATCGGCACATTGAAGCCCAGGCTGCTGCTGCTGCGTGGTATGGATGATCCGGGCAAGCCGCCGGAATACGAGCAGGAAATCCACGAGGCCGTGCCCGGTTCACAATACATCAAGCTCTACGGCGCCGGACATTTCCCGTGCACGGAAAAGCCCGACGAGATCAATCGGCTGATCGAGGAGTTCGTGGC
>CANKAJ010000175.1 GCA_947479645.1 Betaproteobacteria bacterium
AGAACAGCTTCTCCGCCATCGTCATTGCCATCAGTCTTTCTCCTCGCTCGATCCTCGACGCGGTGTTCGGCGAATGCGCCGCCGAATAATCCGGCTACTGGCCACTGGCCACTTGCGCTTGTTGCGCGGGATCCGGCCAGGGCACTCAGGGAGGGTACGCCTACCCCGGCGGATTCCATTGGGCACGACTGCCATACCCCCGACAGCTGTTCCACATTATGAAACTTCAAGCCCGATTGCCGCGCCAGTCCATGTTTGCGCTGGCCGGAAAGGGCTAGTGTAAGCGCTGCATTTTTGAAGTCGCCAATTCCCGCGTTGCGACACGGTCACGACCATGCCGGCAATTGATGCCAATTGTTGCCGATGGGCGCGGCCGCAGGCCCAATTTTCAGGAGCAGTCATGACCACCGATACCTATGATGTCATCGTTCTGGGCAGCGGCAATGCCGCACTGTCCGCCGCACTGTCCGCCCGAGAAAATGGCGCCAGCGTGCTGGTGCTGGAGCGCGCCCCCGAAGCCAAGCGCGGCGGCAACAGCGCCTTTACCGGCGGCGGCATGCGCATGGTGTATCACGGCGTCGATGACATCAAGAAGATCGTGCCCGATCTGTCCGAGGATGAAATCGCGCGCACCGATTTCGGCAGCTATACGCGGGAACAATACCTCGATGACCTGGGTCGCCTGACCCAGTACTACATCGACCCCGACCTGGCCGAAACCATCGTCGACAACAGCACGGACACGGTGCACTGGTTGCGCCAGCGCGGCATCCGCTTTGTCCCCAATTACGGACGTCAGGCCTACAACGTCAACGGACGTTTCAAATTCTGGGGGGGGCTGGTCATATTCGCCAATGGCGGCGGCAAGGGCCTGATGGAAAGCCATTTCAAGGTGGCCGAGAAAGAAGGCATTCCGATTCGCTACAACACCCGCGCCATTTCGCTGATCCGCGGTCGCTCCGGCGTCGCCGGCGTGCGCGCCATCGTCGATGGCACCGAAGTGGAATTTCATTCGCGTGCCGTGGTGCTGGCCTGTGGCGGCTTTGAAGCAAACCGCGAAATGCGCACCCGCTACCTGGGTCCTGGCTGGGAAATCGCCAAGGTGCGGGGCACGCGCTACAACACCGGCGACGGCATCCAGATGGCCCTGGATCACGGCGCACAGTCCTATGGCCAGTGGTCAGGGTGCCATTCCGTCGCCTGGGAACGCTATGCCACCGACTTTGGCGAAGTGGAAACACCGCATGCCGGCTATCGCCACAGCTATCCATTCAGCATCATGGTCAACTCCGAAGGCAAACGCTTCCTCGACGAGGGGGCGGACTTTCGCAATTACACCTATGCAAAGTATGGCCGCGTCGTGCTGCAACAACCCGGCAGTTTCGCCTGGCAGGTTTTTGATGCCCAGGTCAAGCCGCTGTTGCGCGACGAATACAAGACGCGCGGCGCCGCCAAGGTGCAGGCCGATACCCTGGAACAACTGGTCGAACGCATGCAGGACGTCAACCCGGCGAACTTCCTGGCCACGGTCAAGGAATACAACGCCGCGGTTCAAGCCAATGCGCCCTTCGACCCCAACACCAAGGATGGGCGCGCCACATCCGGGCTTGCCGTCGACAAGACCAATTGGGCCAATACCATTTCGGTGCCGCCGTTCGAGGCGTATTCGGTCGGCTGCGGCATCACCTTCACCTTCGGCGGAGTCAAGATCGACACCAGCGCGCAGGTACTCGACATCGAGGACAAGCCCCTGCCGGGTTTGTATGCCGCCGGAGAACTGGTGGGCGGGCTTTACTACTTCAACTACCCGGGCAGCACCGGATTGATGGCCGGCGCCGTATTCGGGCGCATCGCCGGGCGCGAAGCCGCTGCCTTTGTCGCCGAGCGCAAGGCAGCCTGAAGGCGTATCAATCGTCCAGTTTGATATTGGCCGCCTTGATGATGCGTCCGTATTTCGCGAAGTCAGCGCGGAGCAAGGTGCTGAATTGTTCCGGCGTGGAGATGAATGGGTCCGTTCCCTGACCCACCATCTTCTCGCGGATATCCGCAGATGAAAGAATCTTCGTGATTTCCGCGGATAGCTTGTCGACGATCGGCCTGGGCGTCCCGGCCGGGGCCAGCACACCCTGCCAGAAATTCACATCGATTCCGGCCAGGCCGGACTCGGCGAACGTGGGCACCTGCGGCAAGCCGGCCATGCGTACCTGCCCCGACACCGCAATCGCCTTCAACTTTCCCGCCTTGATCAACGGCACGAACGCCACCGGCTGATTGAAGGCCATCTGCACCTGGCCGCCCACCAGATCGGGAATGACCTGGCCCGAGCCCTTGTAGGGGATGTGCTGTATCTGCACGCCGGCGGCCAGATTGAGCAACTCGCTGGCCAGATGCGTCGCGCTGCCGCTGCCCGAGGTCGCATAATTGAGCTGCCCCGGCTTCGCCTTGGCCAGCGCAATCAGTTCCTGCACGGTGTTGGCCGGCACCGTATTGCTCAGCACCAGCACGAACTCGCCACCGGCCACGGTCGCCACCGGTGCAAAATCCTTGATGGGATCAAACGACGTCGCAATGAGCTGCGGGATGATCACGTGCGCCGCCGATATCAGGATGATCGTATAGCCATCGGCCGGCGACCTTGCCACCACCTCGGTGCCGATGACGGTATTGCCCCCCGGGCGATTGTCCACCAGCACCTGCTGACCCCAGGCCTCGGTGAGCCGCTGGCCCAGCATGCGCGCCAGGATGGTCGTCGCCCCGCCTGGCGCAAACGGCGTCACGAAGCGAATAGGTTTGTTCGGATACGCCTGCTGGGCATGCACACCGGAGGTTCCTGTAATGACCATCAGGCACAGGCTCAGCAGCAGGGGAAATTTGTTTTTCATTGGCTTGGCTTTCGGTAGAACCATTTTGCGCTGCGATTGAACGGCGGGATTACTGATCCAGTTCCAGCCTGGCGGTCTTGATGACCGTTGTCCACTTGGTGATTTCCGCGCGCAGTTCAGCGGCAAACTGCTCCGGCGTGCTGCTGACGGCCTGCAAGCCATTGCTGGCAAAGAAGTCGCGCGTGTCCTGCGTCGCGAGAATCTTCACCAGCGCCGCGTTGAGGCGAACGATCGTGTCGCGCGGCGTGCTGCCAGAGACCATGATGCCATTGCGCGAAGCCACTTCGAAACCGGGCAGGCCGTCTTCATTGAAGGTCGGCAGATCGGGCAGGCGCGATGAACGCGTCAGGCTCGCCAGCGCAATCGCCCGCACCTTGCCCGATTTGATCTGCGGCAGCATGGCCGCCACCGAACTGAACAACAAGTCGACATGGCCACCGATGAGATCGGTCACCGCCGGCGCCACGCCCTTGTAGGGCAGATGCACAATGTCGATGGCGGCCTGCATCTTCAGCAATTCACCGGCCAGATGGGTTGAACTGCCGATCCCGGCCGAGGCAAATGTCAACGCACCCGGCTTCGCCTTGGCCGCGGCAAACAGTTCGCGGGCATTCTTTGCCGGGATGCGCGGATTCATCACCAGCAGCAGATCGCCGACCGCCACCAGGCCCACCGAGGCCAGATCCTTCAGCGGATCAAAGGGCATTTTCTTCACCGAAGCGGCCTGAATGGACAAGGCCGAGGTCGTGATCAACATCGAATGACCATCCGGCGCCGACTTCGCCACCGCATCCGCGCCGATAAGACCGCCGGCACCGGGAATATTCTCGACGATGACCTGCTGACCCAGCGCATCCGTGAGTCGCTGAGCCAGGGCCCGCGCCGGAACATCCACCGGACCACCGGACGCAAACGCCACCACGATGCGCATCGGCTTGCCACCGGAGACCAGCCCCTGCGCCGTCGCATTGCCCGCCATCAGCGCAATCGATGCCATCACTACTGCTGCGGCCGTCAACGCGGCCGCCCTGCCCATGCCCAGTCTCATGCCTTCTCCCACTGATTAATTATTATCATTTGTGTTTTATTAAATTAAATCCATGAAGTATTTCGAATATATTAATATCAAATCAATATTTGAATATTTGAATATTTGAATATTTCAATATTTCAATATTGCCATCCGTCTCGCCGCCATAGCCGATGCAACGGGCCTGCTCAGTCGATGGTCGCGCCAGTCTCCTTGACCACCCGCGTCCACTTCGCGATCTCGTTGCGCACGAATGTCGCGAACTGCTCCGGCGTATTGCCGACCGCTTCTGCCCCTTCCCGTGCCAGGCGCTCCTTCACATCCGCATCACGCAGCATGCGCACCAGCACGCCATTGATTTTGTCGACGATGGCCGGCGGCGTACCCGCCGGCGCCACGATACCGGACCAGTTGATCGCCTCGAAGCCGGGCAGCGTCTCGGCCACCGCCGGCACATCCGGAAACAGCATGGTTCGCCCGGCGGTGCTCACCGCAATGGGACGCAGGCGACCGGCCTTGAGCAGCGCCTGCGCGGCGGTCACGGTGGACAACATCAGATCGACCTGACCGCCCGCGACATCGGTGAGCGCGGGTCCGCCCCCCTTGTAAGGCACATGCGTCATCTGCACGCCCTGCAGCTTCAGCAACTCCATGCCGAGTTGATTGATGCTGCCGTTGCCAGCCGAGGCGAACGTGAGTTTGCCCGGCTGACTCTTCGCGTAGGCAATCAATTCACGCACCGTCTTGACCGGCAAAGACGGATTCGACACGATGATCATCGACGTGGACGCAAACAGCGATACCGGCGCGAAATCGCGTAACGTGTTGTAGGGCAACTGGCGTATGCCGGTCGCGTTGATGACGAATGCCGGCGTGGTCAGCAGCAGCGTATGGCCATCGGGCGGCGCCTTGGCCACGGCTTCCGTTCCCACCACCGCGCCGCCGCCGGCCCGATTGTCGACCACGATCGGCTGGCCCCAGGCCTCGCCGAATTTCTGTCCGGCCATGCGCCCGAAGGTATCCGCGGCGGCGCCGGGCGCGAAGGGAACGATGACGCGAATGGGTCGATCTGGAAATGCCGACGGCGCATCCGCCGCATGCGCGGTCGCGCCAAACAACAACGGCAGCACCATGAGGGGAACCAAAAGCACTTTCATTGACCTGCTCCTTTAGAACCGGTTTTCAAAATGAAACTTTAAGGATTGACTGGGGGTCTGTTACGGAAGTGCTCGCGCGCTTCGCTTGCGTCCTCGGGTTTTGGGCGCGGATACACATCATCCGCACCCAAAACCTGAGGGCTGGAAATGCTATCGCATGCATTCCAGTGCGGATTGAGTAAATTCGTTCTCGTGCCTGAGTTCATTCTGAAGCCAGTTCTTGGAGTTTGAGCGTCGCCACGCGTTGCTTCATGGCCTTGGCGGCCATGAACAATCCGCCGTCGGCGCCATCGATGAAATGCAGGTGGCGGCCCGAATAATCAAATACCAGGCAGGTCATCTGCGCGCGATCGGTGACATGCGCACCATACACCAGTTCACCGCGAACAAAGCCTTCGTCCAGCCAGGCCGTCAGCGCCTCGCGCTGCGCCGGCGTACCCGCCAGAATCTGCCGGAAACAATCATTGAACTTGCGCACATCGGCATTGCGCGCCAGGCTCAGCTTGTAGCCACCCCAGTCGGTCGCTGCTGTCCGCACGCCGAATTTCATCAGGAACCAGCCCAGCAGAACGATACAGCGCACCTTCATCAGGTACGCCCACTGACCCAGCGCGCCGCGATCCATCGCGCGCACGCCGACTTCGTTGCCCAGCCGCGCGCCGTCAAACGTAATGCTCAGATTCGGCGGAAATACCGGATGGCAGGCGTCATCGGCGCCATAGATTTCACGCACCTTGGCCACCAGTTGCTGGTACAGCAGAGCCGCCGCCTCGTCGTCGTGGCCCAGCGCCCGGACCATCACGCTGACCGTTTCACCGTGCCGACTGGGAATATCCTGCCAGCGGCATTCAAGGCCGTCGAAGCTGCCTTGCGCCAGCGTGCTGCCAGCGCGCACCTCGCACAACGCCGCCGTCGCCGAATCTTTCATATAACGATCGGCATAGGCCATCCCGCCGCCGGCGAACACGGCCTGAACGTAATGTTCCGAGACGCGATAGCGCGCGACCCGGATGTTGAGGCCAGCCGCGCGTATCTGCGCCATCGGCAGCGTGGCGATGCGCAGGTCCAGATCAAAGGACTTGCGCGCCAGCGCCTGCGTCTGCAGCAGCGCGCCGCGCGCGGCCTCCAGCAATTGCGCCGGCACGCACAGCATCGCGCCATCGCCCTCGAATATGAACGGGATGTCGATGTCGCCCGCGGTATTCAGCACCGCGGTAATGATGGCCGCGCCCACGGTGTTGACGTGCTTGTAGTGGCCCGCCTCGACCGCCGCCGTGGAATTTCGCACATCGCACATCACCACATGCCAGTCATCAGGCAGCGGCGTGCAACTGTCCGGGCGGGCCACGTCGGCAAACTCGGTCAGCAGCGGCAATTCTGCGTAAAACAGGGAATTGCTCATCGGTTCAGGCCTGTCGAAATTCACAATAAAATGGGGCGGCGGCAAACTCTCCGCATATTAAGATAAGCTTCATCTACCGACCATGCAAAAACATTCAATTCGGACATTTCTCGTCGCGTTCCTGCGCGACGGAGCATTGTGGGCAACGGTCCTGTTCGTTCTCGCCAGCACAACGGCCATCGCCCAACAGGCAAACTATCCCGACCGCCCCATCTCGCTCATCATCCCCTTTGCCCCGGGCGCCGGAACGGATGCCATGGGAAGGCTGCTGGCCGCCAAACTCACCGATGAACTGAAGGAACGCATCATCGTCGAGAACAAGACCGGCGCCTCCGGCGCGATCGGGGCGCGCCATGTGGCGCAAGCCGCGCCGGACGGCTACACGCTGCTGTTGATCGTATCGCCCTTCACCACCACCGCCGCCTCGATGAGCAGCGCCGGCTATGACCCTGTGCAACATTTCGCGCCGGTAGCACTGGTCGCGACCGGCCCTCTGGTGTGGGCCGCCAATATCAACCTGCCTGTCGCCAACATGATTGAACTCATCAGCCTCGCGCGCAAGAGCCCGGGACGGGTGAACTACGGCTCGGCCGGCACCGGCAGCGTCAACCATCTGGTGCTGGAACTGCTGCAGGCAAGGGCCGGCATCCGCATCACGCATGTTCCCTACCGTGGCATCGCGCCGGCCACCACCGACCTGATGAGCGGCGAAATCCAGATCGTGACCGGCACCATTCCGGCCCTGCTGCCCCTCATCAAGGAAGGCCGCGTGAAAGCGCTGGCAGTGACCAGCGCCCGGCGCTCCAGCGCGCTGCCGCAAGTGCCGAGCATGAGTGAATCCGGATTGAATGGCTTTGACGTGCTCAACTACTATGGCATCGTCGCGCCCGCCGGCACTCCCCTGACCGTCGTGAACAGACTCAACGCCACGCTGAACCGCATCGTGGCGATGCCGGACATGGTGGAACGCTTTGCCCGGGACGCCGTGGACCCCACGCCGGGAACCCCGGCGCAACTGGCGCAGTTCATCGCCAGCGATTACGAGGCCTGGCGCGCCATGGTCAAGGCGCAGAATCTGAAGATCGAATAATTAACCCCGCAATCTTACTCATTGCAAAATGCAAAGCTGCAAAACTGTCATTCCGAAGCCTTTGGCTGAGGAATCCGCCCCGAAGGAAGTCCCCTTGCGGGAGGCTGTTAACGCAGATGGTGAAGCAGATTCCTCGTTACACTCGGAATGACATTTCTTCTTGAAATCGTCCCTAAGAAGAGAGCCGCGCCTTGCGCTCCGCGTTCATCGCTTTCACCCCCGGCAGCACTTCACCGATCAATCGTTGCGTCTGATCGAACATCTCGGCATCCCCATCGGCGAGCGGCCGCATGATGAATTTGGCAATACCGGCATCGACATAGTCACGCACGCGCGCCAGTATGGTTGCGCCGTCGCCAACGGCGAAGGCAAGGCGCGGATCCCGCCCGGTCCGTTTTTGATAGGCATCGCACTGGCGGCGCACGCTTTCATCGTCCCAGGAGCCAAAGCGAAACGGAATGCCGGCGCCGAAATGATCGGGGTCAAAGCGCCGGCCATATTCCAGCGCCAGTTCCTTGATGCGCGCCACCACCGGGCGCACTTCTTCCGGCGTCTCGCCGCCCGCCTGCCAGCCCGTGGCCAGGCGCGCGGTGCGGCGAATGGCCGCCTGGCTGGATCCGCCAATCCACAATGGCATGGGATGCTGCAACGGGCGCGGCGAAATAAAGGCGTTTTCAAACTGAAAATACTTGCCGTGAAAACTGACCGTCTCCTCCGACCACAGTCTGGAGATGATCTCCATGCCTTCCTCGGCCATGGCGCCGGCGCCCTTGCTGCTGCGCCCGATCACCTGCCACTCCGGCGCGCGCGGACTGCCCACGCCGAACGCAGGCAGCAGTCGTCCGCCCGATAGCACATCAATGGTGGCGCATTGCTTGGCCAGCAGCAGCGGATCACGCAGGCCGACCGAAGCGACGTTCATGCCGAACTTCATGCGCGTGGTTGCCGCCGCCAGGCCGGCCATGACACTCATGCATTCGAGCACCGGTTCGCGCGATACCATGCGATCGTTCTGCCAGATCGAATCAACACCGCCAGACTCGCACAACGCCACCCAGCGCCAGAATGCCGCGCCACCTGAAAACGGAAACTGCGCCAGCCCCACCCCTGCATTAATACTCATGTCTGTCCCGTCCGGAAAATGTGATCTGCCTGATCGCGACCGCCCAAAGCGCGGCAGCATTGATCTACATGTATCAAGCTCAAGCCAGCACTTTGAGACCGTGCTTCTCGACCACGGCCAGCAACTTGAGCGCCATGCCGCTGGGCCGCTTGGTTCCCGCCTCCCACTTCTGTACCGTGGACTCGCTCGTGTTCAGATAGCGGGCGAACACGGGTTGACTGACATGCGCCCCCTCGCGAATTCGCTTGATCTCCTGCGGAGGGATCACCGATGGCGCGGCAAGACACGATTCGTCAAATTCGCGCATGGTCGCCTTGTCAAGGGTACCGGCGCGATGCAGCCCTCGGGCTGTACTGTGGATCGACTCGAAGGCGTCGCTCTTGAACTTGGCTTTACTCTTCATCACATAGCTCCAGTAAGTCACCCTGATTCAGCGCAGCCCTCAACTCGGTGTCCGTCATGCGGCCAAAGGCCTGCGCCAGTTTCCTGAAATCAGCAAGTTCATCTTCATCGATGTTGGCACGGTCCTTCTTGGCAAACAGATAGGTGAAGATCCAATGCCGTCCGCCCTTGGCCAACACGATCGAGCGGTGCATGTTCTTGTTCAGCCGCTTCTTGAACACACCGCCACCGAGATCATCCGCCAACCCCTGCATGACCTCGCGAATCGCCGCAATCAAGGCCGGATCACCGATGCGCGCATTTCTCGCGGTCTTGCTGAACCAGGCCGTCTTGAAAGCTCGCGTCAAGGTTTTTTTTGGCATGACTTAGTGTAGCACCCAGTCCTACTTTTGTCGCGTATTGGCGACAGTACTGGCGACTATGCCGGACCGGGCAATCCAGCCGTGTGCTGCCGCGCACCAGAGTACCGTCGGGTTCTTGCCTCAGAAACCTGACCGTGTTGGTGACCATTCCGGCCCTGCCGCAAAGCCGCGGCGCCGAACTGCGCACGCTCAGCGAACCATAGGCAACCGCCCGCGGGCAGCAATGAATGGCCGCCACCTCCGGCTGCGGCGTACGGCCCCAACCTCATCGCAAAAGTACGACGACCTGGCTTAATTTTTTCGCGTAGCATCGCTCCCAGTAGAAAAAGGGAAAGTCATGAAAATTTACAGGTTATTCGCAGCGACATTCATTGCAGTACTGCTGGGCAGTTCCGTATCCACCGGCATTCAGGCCGCCGAACCCGGCGCATTGATGCAGGCGGTGCTGGCTGGCGACGCAATCCAGGTACGTGCGGCACTCGCTGCGGGCGACTCGCCGACGGCGATCGATCCATCAGTGAACCATAGCGCCTTGTACGTGGCGGTGATTGAAGGCGGCCCGCGGGACACCGCGGTGCTCGACCTGCTGCTCGAACGCAAACCCGACCTGGAAGCCGAGGACACCCAAAGCGGACTCACGCCGCTGATGGCGGCAATGGTGGTGACGCAGACCGGGCCATTCGCAGTGATCGAACGCGCCAAGACAACGGCGCTGGTTGAGCGCCTACTCAAGGCCGGCGCCAACCCAAACCGCACGGCGAAAAGCGGCGACACGCCGCTGCTGGTGGCAGTAGGCATGAACAATCTTGAAGCCGTGAAGCTGCTGCTTGCCGGCGGAGCCGATCCGGCACAGCGCAGCGCCGGCAAGGCGAGCGCGCTGCAACTGGCGCGCGCCCCCGGGCGCTCGCCGGAGATGCTGGACGCCTTGCGCACAGCAACGCCAGTGGTGCTGAGCGCGCGCAGCGCCGGCACCGAAGCGGTACCGGCAGAGGACCTGGAAACCGCGCCGGTACCCGAGAAATCTTCCCTGTCGGGCTGGTTCATCGGCGGCGCCGCGGTGGCAGCGGCCGGTGTGATCGCTGCGCTGGTGGCCAATCAGAAAAAGAAGAACGCCCCCCCGGTTGGACCGGGAACGCAGCCGCCCCTGGCCGTTGCACCACAGCCGGTTCCATTGCCGACGCCCCAGCCATTGCC
>CANKAJ010000176.1 GCA_947479645.1 Betaproteobacteria bacterium
CGCAGCATAGGCGATAAACATCGGCACGAACGCAAAGCAGAAGTAGATCGACGCGCCGAGAATGGAACCGCCCAGCGCGATATTCGCGCTCCTCGCCGAGGTCACGCGCTGGAACACGTCCTGCTGCGGGATAGAGCCCAGCATCATGGTCACCCAGGCGCCGAGAAAGGTGAGCCACAGCCAAGGGTCGGGCGGCGGGAAGAAGTCCAGTTTACCGGCAACGCTGGCATGGCTGATCACCGCCGCGACGCCACCGGTTTTCTCGCTGACAATGGAGGCGATGTAGAGCAACCCGCCCATGGACACCGCCATCTGCACGAAATCGAGTATGGCCACCGAGAACATGCCGCCGAAGATGGTGTAGGTCAGCACGATGGCGGTGCCGAGGATCATGCCTGTTGATTGGTCGATGCCGCCATCGGTGACCACGAAGAAGATCAGCCCCAGCGCCTTGATCTGCGCGGCGACCCAGCCCAGATAGGAGCACACGATGCAGATGGTGGTGAGGATTTCGACGGTGCGGTTGTAACGCATCCGGTAGAAATCGCCGAGCGTGATGATGTTGAGCTTGTACAGATAACGCGAGAAAAAAATGCCCGCCAGCACCAGGCACATGGATGAGCCGAACGGGTCAGCGACGATGCCGGTCAGGCCGTCCTTGACGAAGGTGGCCGGAATGCCGAACACCGCCTCGGCGCCGAACCAGGTGGCAAACACGGTGGCGGTCACCACCGGCAAGGGCAGCGATCGACCAGCCACGGCGAAGTCCTTGGCGCTGTGCACACGCGTCGCGGCATACAGGCCGATGCCCACCGAGACCATCAGATAGAGAATGACGAACCAGAGCAGCATGCGAAATCCTTCAGGACCAACAGTCTCGTTGCAAAGCGCGGTGTACGACGATTGCTGATTGTGAACTACGCTTCAGGCAAAGCGCTTATCGACAGTTGATTATACAAATTTCATTGCGAGCAAATTGCCGCTGCAAGCGGCCAGAGCAGGAATTTGCCGAGCAATCGGATTCCGCAACGACCACAAATCAAGGGGCAATCACGATCAAGAGCACGCAGGCATCGATTGCCCATCGCGGGTGAATTATCGAAGCACCCTAGCGCCGTCCCGCGTTTGCTGCGGGACTGCTGAACGCGGCTGCCGGTAAAACCGTAATGTCTTGAATCACTCCGGCTGATACTTGATGGCCCGGGTAACTTTCTGCCATTTCTCCACTTCCTCGCGCAGCCAGGTCTGCAACTGGCTGGGCGTAGACCACCAGGGGTCCAGGCCCATGCCGTTGAAGCTGTGCTTTATCTCGGCGGTGGCGAGGATTTTTTCCAGGGCGCCATTGAGCCGGCTGATGGCTGCCTGCGGGGTGGCCGCCGCCGCCACAAACCCGTAGCCGGAGGTGACTTCGAACTTGGGGAAACCCGATTCTTCCACCGTCAGCGTATCGGGGAAGAATGAGGAGCGCTTGAGACTCGCCACGGCGATCATCCGCACTTTGCCGGCCTTGACCAGGGGCACCGCCGGCGGCACGCCGACAAAACCCATGTCAACCGTGCCCGCGACAATATCCTGCAGTCCGGGAGCGGCGCCCTTGTAGGGAATATGAACGATGTCGATGCCGGCCATCAGTTTGAGCAGTTCTCCGCCCAGATGCACCGAACCGCCGATACCGGACGAGGCATACGTCAGCTTGCCTGGTTGCGCCTTGGCCAGCGCGATCAATTCCTTCAGATTGTTTGCCTGCAATCTCGCATTGCCAATGAGCACGATATCGCCACGCGCAATCGGGCTGACCGCGGCAAGACTCAATGTGTCGTACGGCATTGACCTCTGCGTGCTGGGGTTGATGGTGTGGCCCGACGAGAACACCAGCAGCGTGTAACCATCAGGCGCCGATTTGGCCACATACTCGCCTCCGATGATTCCGTTGGCACCCAGCTTGTAATCCACGACGAACGGCTGACCCAGTGCTTCGGTGAGTTTCTGACCCGCCACCCGCCCGATCAGATCGACCGCTCCGCCGGCGGAAAAAGCGACGATGATGTAAACCGGTTTGGCAGGATAAGTCTGCGCTGAGGTTGCGGCGCAGAACATTGCCAGCGCCAGCGCGGCGGCCGTTTTCCCAATAACGTCAAGGAAACGCTGAACAAGTATCAAGGATACAGAAGGCTTACCTGGTGTTTCCTCTGAAGTGGGGGATATACAAGGGGGAATCACCCCCTTGTTCAGTACTTCGTTACGCATGGGGTTTTCCTTTTCGGATCAGGTTTCAGTCCAGTTGGTCGTTGATGGTCTTTGTTATTGGCGTCGGCATTCAGCCGGCCGCATCGGCCAGCACCATGTCCGCGCATTTCTCGCCGATGGTCATGCAAGGTATGTTCGTGGCCGCGATCATCGTCGGCATGATCGAAGCATCCGCAACGCGCAAGCCCGTGATGCCGTGCACGCGCAGGCGCTCATCGACCACCGCCATCGCATCGTTCCCCATCTTGCAGGTTCCGACCAGGTGCGAAGTGGTCCCGCCGGTATTGCGGATGTAGTCGAGAATCTCCTCGTCCGTCTGAATATGATGGCCGGGCACGATTTCCTCGGCAATCGTTTCGGCGAGCGGCGGGGCGGCCACGATCTTGCGGGCGCATCGGACTGCCGCGATGGCGGTCTTGCGGTCAGCGGCGGTGTCGAGGAACCGGAAATTGATCACCGGCGGCGCGAAGGGATCGGCGGACTTGATATGGATGGTGCCGGTGCTTTCGGCGTGCTGCATGTGCGTGAAGGTGAAGAAGCCCTCGATGGGCGACATGCGCCGCCCTGTTCCGTCTTTCCTTGGTTCAAGGATGAACGGCGCGATGGACATCATGACGTCCGGATGTTCAAGCTCGGGGCTGGACCGGGCGTAAATCCGCATCGTGCCCAGGCCCTGCGCGATGAAGCCCTTGCGAAAAATCAGGTAACGCAGGACTTCCAGGGCCAGCCTCCAGCCCTGTCCGATGCGCGCGATGGAAATACCGGGCCGGTTGAACCGCCACTTTATCGCCGCCGCGTAATGTTCCCGAAGGTTCTCGCCTACACCCTTCAATGCATGGACCACCTGGATTCCACGTTGCTGAAGAATGTCCGGATTGCCGATGCCTGACAATTCGAGAAGCTTGGGCGAATTGACTGTCCCGCAGGAAACAATGACTTCACGAGTGGCGCGAGCTTCCTGCATCTCGCCCGCCCGCCTGAAACGAACGCCATCGCATCGCCTGGCGTTGAGAATGAGCGAAGCCGCCTCGGCCCCGGTCAGGATGGTGAGGTTCGGTCTTCCGCGCGCCGGCGCCAGGTATTGCGTGGCGGAGCTTTGGCGCAACCCCTGATAGATGGTCTGCTGCGCCATGGCGACACCTTCCTGCGTCGCTCCGCTGTAATCCGGGTTGTAGGGAATGCCCACCGCGATGGCGGACTTGATGAACAGGTCGTAGAACGGGGACACTTTCGATGCTTCGGTCACCTTGACCGGACCGGTCCTGCCACGATACTGGTCGGAACCAAGCGCGCTGCTTTCGACCTTCTTCAGATACGGCAGAATCTCAGCGTAGCTCCACCCCTTGCAGCCCAGTTTCGCCCAGGTGTCGAAGTCGCGCTGCTGTCCCCGGTTATAGATCATCCCGTTGATGGAACTGGTGCCGCCGAGCATCTTGCCCCGCGGCACATAGATCGGACGATTGCCGTGGCTTTCGTTCGGTTCAGAGTAGTAGCGCCAATTCACCGCCGGGTTGTCGATCATGAGCGCCGTGCCGGCCGGCGGTCTGGACCATAAGTAGTTCTCGTTCTTTTCTCCGGCCTCCAGACACAGGACCGTGTAGCGCCCGCTCTCGCTGAGGCGGCTGGCCACGACCGCGCCGGCCGACCCGGATCCAATCACGACATAGTCATAGGTATCCGACTTCATGTGTTCGCCTCAAGGTTTGGCTCTTGGGGACCCCACTCGAGGGGCCGCTTGTTGCACTGGCCATATGACAACACGGATTCACACTGCCTATGGTCGCACATCGCGGCATTGCCTGCGCCCACCGCCATGTCACTGGCCGCCAACCTGCCCTGGCCCCACGGCGCTCCGACTATCGCGTTGCTGAATGACCGAAGTTCGCCTATATGCGAACATCGCATTCGTGAGTCTTTCGGTCGGTGATCAGGCTGGCCAGACGCTCCTCGAGGGCCATCGGATCGCCCCCCCGGGACACTCCGAGTCCCGTCCTCGACGCCGATGAGAGCCGTGCCGCCCGCCGTGTTGGCGAAGGCCACGACCGTGCGCAGGAGTCACTCGGGCGACGACAGATCGCGCTTGAACTCGAGTATCTTGCCTTCGGGGCGGCGGAGTGTCGTCGAGGAGGTCCATTACTCGGAAGTGCACTCGGAAGCGAAGACTGATACCAGCCTTCCGAGTTCAGCGGTTGCTTGCAGCCTTGGGCCGTGACGGGTCAGCCGCCTTGAAGCCTCGCTGCGCGAGCGACAAGGGTTCACCTTAGTTCGCAACACTACGCAAGTACGCGCATGCCTGTGGCAAGCGGTCGGTAGTGCGAATGGTTTGAGGGCAATCGGACGGACAACAGCATGATCACCACGATCGATATTGTCGAAAATGCGCGGCATCGGCCTGTGCTTATAAATTTTGAACTTTGATTCTCACAATTCCAAGGCTGGCGGGGGCTTCAGACAGATTTGGTTGTCAGAATTAACAACCGTAATGCCGCTACGGGTCAGCCCTCGAATACCACCTGCCCGCCCACCAGCGTGTAGCGCACCCGCCCCGGCAGTTCAGTGCCAAGGAAGGGCGTATTCTTGCCCTGGCTTTTCAGCGTCTCTGCCGTCACCCGCTGCATTGCGTCGGCATCGAAGATGCAGACATCGGCAGCCTCGCCCACGGCGAGACTGCCCGCGGGGATGCCCAGTATGCGGGCGGGACGATCCGTCACCACAGCAAGCGTCTTGAGCAACGGCAGTTTCAATTCGGCGCCCCACTTCAACGCCAGCGGCAGCAACAGTTCCAGGCCGGTGGCGCCCGGTTCGGCTTCGGCAAAGGGCAGTTGCTTGGCATCGTCATCAACCGGGGCATGATCCGAACACAGCGCATCGATGGCGCCATCGGCCAGGCCCTGACGCAAGGCATCGCGATCGCGACCGGAGCGAAATGGCGGAATAACATGGCAGCGCGCATCGAAATAACCCAGGTCCATTTCCGACAAGTGAGCGTGATGCGCCGACACATCGCAGCTGATGGGCAGCCCCTCGGCCTTGGCCGCGCGCACCAGTTCCACGCCGCGCGCCGTTGACAGGCGCTGCAGGTGCACGCGCGCGCCGGTGTCGCGCACCAGTTGCACGATGGTAGCGATGGCGATGGTCTCGGCCGATGCAGGAATGCCGGCCAGCCCCAGCCGGGTTGCCACTTCACCGTCGTGCGCCACGCCACCCTGCGCGAGAAAGCCGTCCTGTGGCCGCAACCACACGGGAAATTCGAATGTGGAGGCGTACTGCAGCGCACGCCACAACACCTGCGTATCGGCGAGCGGGGCATCGGCCTGAGAGAAGGCCATGCAGCCGGCCTCCTGCAACAAAACCATTTCGGTCAGGCGTTTGCCTGCCAATTGCACCGTCAGCGCGCCCAGCGGATAAACATGCACGAGATTCAAGCTGCGGGCGCGGTGCTTGAGCATTTCGACCAGGCCCGGCTCGTCCAGCGGCGGATCGGTGTCCGGCGGACAGGCAAGGCTGGTAATGCCGCCGGCCGTTGCGGCGTGCATTTCGGTTTCCAGTGTCGCCTTGTACTCGAAGCCCGGTTCGCGCAAGCGCACCGACAGGTCCACGAGTCCCGGCGCGACGATCAGGCCACTGGCGTCAATCACGCGACCGGCCTTGAAATCAGCCGGCGCGCTGCCCAGAGCAACTATATGGCCTGCGGCGATGAAGACATCCTGTTTGGTATCGGTGCCGCTGCGCGGGTCGATAAAGCGGCCGTTCTTGATATGCAGTTTCATGCGTTCCCCGCTTCAGTTGCCAGCCAGAATCGACATCACCGCCATGCGCACGGCAATGCCGAACGTCACCTGGGGCAAAATCACCGAATGCGGCCCGTCGGCCACCGCGGAGTCAATCTCGACACCGCGGTTCATGGGCCCCGGATGCATCACGATGGCGTCGGGTTTGGCCAGCGCCAGCTTCTCCGGCGTCAGGCCGTAGCTCTTGAAGAATTCCTGGGCCGAAGGGAGCAAGGAACCGTTCATGCGTTCATTCTGCAGCCTCAACATGACCACGACATCGCAACCGGCGAGGCCGTGGTTCATGTCGTGAAAGACTTTCACACCCAACTTCTCCACACCGGCGGGCAGCAGGGTCTTGGGACCGATCACGCGCACGTCAGGCACACCCAGCGTGGTGAGTGCATGGATCAGCGAACGCGCCACGCGCGAATGCAGCACGTCCCCCACCACGGCCACCGACAATGCAGACAAGTCCCGTTTGTAATGCCGGATGGTATAGATATCAAGCAAACCCTGCGTCGGATGGGCATGGCGGCCGTCACCGGCATTGATCACGTGCAGGTGCGAGGCGACATGCTGCGCGATCAGATAGGGCGCGCCGCTGGAGGCATGCCGCACGATGAACATGTCGGCGTGCATGGCGGACAGATTGTCCACGGTGTCGAGCAGCGTCTCGCCCTTGGTGGTGGAGGAGGTATTGATGTTGAGATTGATGACATCGGCCGACAAGCGCTTGGCGGCAATCTCGAAGGTGGTGCGCGTGCGCGTGGAGTTTTCGAAGAAAAGGTTGAAAACCGATTTGCCACGCAGCAGCGGTACCTTCTTCACCTCGCGGTCGGTGATGCCGATGAAGGAATCGGCCGTATCCAGTATGTGCAGCAGGGTGTCGCGCGGCAGACCTTCGACCGACAGCAGGTGCTGCAGTTCGCCGTGCTCATTTAACTGGGGATTTTTCATGAATGTCGTTTCAAGACGGATTCGTCACGAGGGTCAGGATGAGGTCCGGCGTTCACGGTGACTGTTGGACAGACTCAAACCGAAGGTTCCGGTTTCCTTGCGATCCAGCACCAGCACCTGGGCAGGGTCCACTTCCAGTAATGCTCCACAATACTTCGCGGCAATGGGCAGTTCCCGTCCGCCACGGTCAACCAGCACCGCGAGCTCAATGCGCGACGGCCGCCCATAATCAAACAATTCATTCATTGCGGCGCGCACGGTGCGGCCGGTGTAGAGCACGTCGTCAACCAGCAACACGTGGCGAGCCTGGACGTCGAATGGAATCTGCGATGGCTTGACGTTGCGGCTAAGACCGGTCTGGTCAAAATCGTCGCGGTAGAACGCAATGTCGAGCACGCCCAGCGCCGGCTGAATGCCCAGTTCGCGATGCAGGCGTTCAGCCAGCCACGCGCCGCCGGTCATGATGCCGACGATTGCGGTCTCGCGCGTCACGTGCGCTCGCAGCTGGCGTACCAATTCGGCGTAAAGAACTTCGGCGTCCGGCAAGGTTGTCGTGTTCACGGTGTTACTCCGCGCATTTCGCGCATTACGTTAAGACTTTGGCCACGATGCTCGTCCAGATAATCCTGAAGGATGATTTGTGCGGCAAGCGCATGGCTGTCGTTTTTGTGCTGGCGGCCGCCACGACCCCGGCTGCGCAGCACGGCCTGGGCTTCCACCGAGGACAGCCGCTCATCGGCAAACTCAACCGGCAAGCCGAATCGGCCCTGCAGCTGACGGGCAAAACGCCGTGCCCGGCGTGTCATGTCATGTTCGGTGCCATCCATGGCCAGCGGCAGACCCACCACCAGCAGCGCCGGCCGCCACTCCCGGACGATCGTGTCGATCCGGGCAAAGCGTTCGGCATTGGCTTCGGCATCAATCATCGCCAGAGGATTGGCCAGGCCGGTATCCCTGTCGCCAACGGCCACGCCGATGTAACGCTCCCCGAAATCAAAGGCCAGTAGGGCTGCCGACTTGGGTAGAAACACCGTTGCTGCAGCAGGCATCGAACGTTCGACCGGATCACCCGCGCGCAACGGCGTCAGCGGCACATCCGCATTTTTCTCCGGCGTCATGCGTGTCCCACTTGTTCGGACAGGTTCAGGTAGTCCACGCCCAAGAGTTCCATGGCGGCCACCAGACGGGCTTCGGCGGGGAGATCGAAAATGATCGCATCGCGCGCCTCTACCGTCAGCCAGGCATTCTGCTTGATTTCGTCCTCCAGTTGCCCTGCTCCCCAGCCGGAATAACCCAGCGTGACCAATAACTTGGCCGGGCCGTTGCCCTGGCCCACGGCTTCCAGAATATCCTTGGATGTGGTCAATCCAACCCCCGGATTGACCGCCAGCGACGATTGCCAGTCTCCGGCCGGATTATGCAGAACGAATCCGCGGTCTGGATGCACCGGCCCTCCGTAATAGACCGGGCTGCGGCCCACTTCGGGTGAGTCGAGCGAAAGGCTCAGTCGATCAAACAGGGTGGCCAGGTTCATATCAGTGGGTCGATTGATCACGACCCCCAGCGCACCGTCCGCGTTGTGTTCGCAGATATAGGTGAGCGTCCGGGAAAAGTTCGGGTCCGCCATGCTGGGCATGGCAATCAGGAAGTGGTTGGTGAGGTTGACTTGGGCCACTGGGACGCTATTGTAAGCGCTCGGACGCAACCGCACAATTTCAGATTCGTTTCGGATTCGTTTCGATTCGTGCCATTCCTTCGCGCCACGGAAAGGCATCGGTCTCGCCCCGCTAATGCGCGTTTCTGGATTGCCCTCATGATGAAACAAGCCCTGGTCTGGTTCAGGCGTGATCTTCGGCTCACGGATCACGCTGCGCTCCATCATGCGCTGACGAAAGCCAGGCGCGTTTGGTGCGTATTCGTGTTCGATACCGAGATACTGGATAGCCTGCCGTCCCGCAGTGACCGGCGCGTCGAGTTCATCTGGCACTCGGTCTCCGCACTCGATGGGGTGCTGCGCAAGCAGGGTGGCGGACTGCTTGTCCGGCAAGGGCGCGCCCGCGACGAAATACCCGCCCTGGCGACCCGCTTGGGCGTTGACGCCGTATTCACCAATCACGATTACGAACCGGCCGCGAATGCGCGCGATTTAGCGGTGCATCGGGCATTGGCTGAACTCGGCATCGGTTTTGAAACCTTCAAGGATCAGGTCATCTTCGAACGCGACGAGGTCATGACCGCCGCCGGATCACCCTACTCGGTGTTCACGCCCTACAAGAATGCCTGGCTGAAGAAGCTGGCCGCCTGCGATCTGCCGGATTATCCGGTTGAAAGGCACGCCGGCGCACTGGCCCGACCGGACGCTGCAGACATGCCGACACTGCAGGACATCGGTTTTCAGCCGACCAATCTGCTGGCCATTCCGATCAGAACCGGCATGTCAGGGGCCGCGGCGCTGCTGAAGGACTTTGTTGCGCGCGTCGCCGACTATGCCCATGCCCGCGATTATCCGGCACTCAAGGGACCATCCTATCTATCGGTGCATCTGCGCTTTGGCACGATTTCCATACGCCAGCTTGTTGCCGAGGCGCGCAAACATACAGGCCGCGGTAGTGAGGTTTGGCTTTCAGAACTGATCTGGCGTGAATTCTATTTCCAGATCCTGCATCACCATCCGCGCGTGATTGGCTCGGCATTCAAGCCCGAGTTCAACGCACTGACCTTTGACAACAGCGAGAGGTTATTCGACGCCTGGTGCCAGGGGAAAACCGGCTATCCGCTGGTGGATGCGGCCATGCGCCAGATCAACACCACGGGCTACATGCACAACCGGCTGCGCATGGTGACGGCATCCTTCCTGGTAAAGGACCTGCACATCGACTGGCGCCTGGGAGAGAAGTACTTTGCTGACAATCTGAATGATTTTGACCTCGCCGCGAATAATGGCGGCTGGCAGTGGGCCGCTTCTACCGGCTGCGATGCCCAGCCCTACTTTCGCATCTTCAACCCGGTGACCCAATCGGAGAAATTTGATCCCGGCGGAAAATTCATCCGTCGCTACCTGACCGAATTATCCAGGGTGCCGGACAAACACATCCACGCGCCCTGGCGCATGGCGCCGCTTGAACAGCAGGCCGCCGCCTGTGTGATCGGGCAGGACTATCCTGCGCCAGTCGTGGATCACGACACTGCGCGCCGCATCACGCTGGAACGCTACGGCAGGGCAAAGGCGGACAACCGATGATGAACGCAGTGGCCTACAAGTATAAATGGTGACATTCACTCCGCGTTACTTCTATTACAGCCAGACTGTGCACCAATGTGATAATAAATTGTCATTCCGGGCGCAGCGAGGAATCTGCTTTTTGCAACCGGATTTAACGACGAATTCGTCGCTACCCTCGGACTGACACCGTTGTGTGCCAGTCTTATTGAAACTAAGGAAACACTGAATAAGTATCAAACATGGAGAAAGCGTACAAAGTGTTTCCTCTGAAGTGGGGGATATACAAGGGGGCGCGCCCCGAAGGAAGTCCCCCTGGGGGATAGCCCACTTGTTCAGTAATTCCCTAATTTTATAACCGGCTACTTGAACAGTCTCTTGACGCTGTCCACGGCGCCCCTGGCACCGTCACTGATGGCGCCGCCGATCTTCGATGCGAC
>CANKAJ010000177.1 GCA_947479645.1 Betaproteobacteria bacterium
CGCCGGGTTGTCGATCTGCATCGAAGACACGCCCAGATCGGCCAGCAGGAAATCAAAACCGCCGCCTGCTTCGGGCAGCAGCTCGGGCAATTGCGAAAAATTGATCCTTTTCAGCACCAGCACCGAAGCGTCGAAACCCTTCGCCCGCAAGCGCGCTGCGGTGCGCGCAAACTCGATCGGGTCGACATCGATGCCGAACAAGCGTCCGCCGGGCAGCACCTTGGCGAGCAACTCCTGGGCATGGCCACCATAGCCCAGAGTCGCGTCCAGTCCGACCTCGCCCGGTTGCGGCGCCAGCAGTTGCAGGATCTCCTCCATGCAGATCGAACGGTGCATGCCGGCCGGCGTCTGGCCGCGGTCGAGGACCTTTTGCAGCTCAAGCCCATGCTGCCCGGGGTTGAGCTCCTTGTACTTCTCTTCAAAGCGGCGCGGATGCGTGCCGATATAGCGGGCGCGGCGCTTGTGGGGAACAGCTTCATCAGTCATCGGGGGAGTGTCCTGCAGTTAAACGGCTCTCAGCCAGTGGCAGCAACCCAGTTGTCCAGTTGGAGGCCGGGCACCTTGGCAAACTCGCGGGTGTTGTTGGTCACCAGCAGGGCCTGCTGGCTGAGTGCGTGAGCGGCAATCATGGTGTCCAACGAGCCAATGGGAGTGCCTCGGTGCTCCAGCCGGGCACGCAGTTCGCCATAGATCCACACCGCTGCGGCATCGAACGGCATGATGTTCAGTGGGGCCAGAAACATCTGCAGCGCCTGGCGGTTGCGTGCCGACTCGCTTTTGGCCACGCCAAACGCCAGTTCAGCGGCCACCACGCTGCATAACCCAATGTCGCCCATGCGGTATTGCCGAAAACGCGCCAGCACCGCAGGGGGCTTCGCGTTGATGATGTAGGTGCAGATGTTTGTGTCAAGCAGGATCATGGGCTGATATCGGCTCGTATTTGCTCCTCAGGCTGCTGGCGCGTCAATACAAAGCCAGGCTCAAACGCGGCCAGCCCGGCTTGCAGTGTTTGCCAGGGGTCATCTGCGGGCAGCAAAAGAACGCCGTTGCCAAAGTGCTGTACCACCACCTCCGTGCCGGCAAAGCGGTATTCCTTGGGCAGCCGGACGGCTTGGCTGCGGCCCGATTTAAACAGGCGTGCGGTGTCCATGGTAAGTCCCGAAAAAAGATAGTGACCAATGATAGCTATCAATCTCCAGCTTGTCCACCTTGGCTGTTGAGGCAGCAATTCGTTACGGCCGCGTAACCGCAAAGAGAGATCGACTCGATCGCTCTGCGGTTCAGCAGCAACGATGGCGTTCCATGCAATCAGGTGTATTCAATTTTTGGTTCAAAATTTCCTTTATCCGTCGTGCTGTCGCAGATGGGCGTTGGCGAGTCCGTCCCGCATGTCAGCCTTACACGCGAGAGCGGATGCTCCGCCGGCGGACCTCGAGCGGCAGGGCATGGCCGGGAGGACTCACTGGCGGCATGATCTGTCTGCGCCGTTGGTGTGGAGTGTTTGCGGCAATCACTCTTCGAGTTTGATACCGCTCTCCAGAACGACCTTGCGCCGGCGCTCCGTCTCGTTGGAGAGCATCTGCTTGTATTGCGCGGCGCTGTTGCCCACCGGCACGCTGCCCTGCGCTTCGAGCGTTGCAATGATGTCGGGCATCCTGACCACCTTGACCAGGGCGTCGTTCAGCTTGTTGACGATGGCTGCCGATGTGGCGCCCGGCGCCGAGAACCCGACCCAGCTCTCGTAGGAGTAGCCCGGCACGCCTTGCTCCGCCACCGTGGGCACCCCGGGCAGCAGCGCGGCACGCTTCTCGCCCATGATGCCCAGGGCGCGTATCTTGCCCGAGCGCAAAAGCGGCAAGGCCGGCTGCAGCGCCAGCGGCACCACGTCCAGACGGCCGGCCATCAGATCCGGCAGCAACTGCGAAGCGCCCTTGTAATGGACGAAGGTCACTTTGGTGCCGGTCATGGTCTGCAGCGATGCGCCGGCCAGATGGGCCGATCCGCCCGCGCCGGTCGTGGAGTAATTGACCTTGCCCGGGTTGGCCCTGGCATAGGCGATGTACTCGCTTACCGTTTTCAATGGCGATGAGGCCGGCACCACCAGCACGAAATGCTTCAGGCTCATCAGCGAGATCGGCGCGAAATCCCGGTTGGTGTCAAAGGGCAGGTCCTTGTACAGCGCGTTGTAGGAATTGAAGTTGCCATCGGTGAGCAGCAGCGTGTAGCCGTCCGGCGCGGCCTTGGCCACCGCGGCCGTGCCGATGGTGCCGCCGCCGCCGGGCTTGAAGTCAATGACGAAGGGTTGCCCGAGCATGGTCACGAGCTTGGGGGTGTAGAGGCGCGCTTCGACGTCGGCGGGGCCGCCCGCGGCCAGCGCGATGATGATGGTCACCGGCCTGGACGGAAACGTGTCAGCCGAGCCCTGCGCAATCGCCACGTTTGACCCTGAAACGACGGTCACCATTGATAATAATAATTGAGCAATATGTTTCAAGGAAATGCCTCTTCAATTAAATTGACAATATTAAATGGGTCGTGGCTGAGGCCGGCTTTCAGTGTGTCCTTGATGGCGCCTGCCATTGCGGTTGATCGAAGAGCGGTTGATCGAAGAGCGGTTGATCGAAGAGCGGTTGATCGAAGCGAGATTGATCGAAGCGAGATTGATCGAAGCGTTGCTGCATCTACTCCTCCAGCTTCAGTCCCGCGTCCTGCACCACCTTCTGCCAGCGCGCGAACTCGGCGAGCACATACTTGCGCATGTAGTCAGGCGAGCTGCCGACCAGCTCGACGTCGCTGTCGCCGAGCTTCTTGAGAACGTCCGGCGCCCGGGCCATCTTCGCCATTTCCGCGCTCAGCTTGTTGATGATCGCCGGCGGCGTGCGGGCCGGAGCGAGAAAGCCGGTCCAGCCCACGTATTCATAACCGGGTGCGCCGGACTCGGTGAGCGTCGGCACATCGGGCATGCGCGGCTGGCGGGTCAGGGTGGTGACGCCCAGCACGCGCAGCTTGCCTTCCTTCACCAGCGACATGGCCGAGATCAGATTGGAGATGCCCACGTGCACGCGTCCGGCCATCAGGTCCACGGTGAAGGGCGCGGTGCCCTTGTAATGCACGAACGTCATTTTCAGATCGGTCACGCTGACGAGGAACTTTCCGGCCAGATCGATGGCGCCGCCGGAGCCGGTGGTGCCGAAATTCAATTCATTGGGATGCGCCTTGGCGTAGGCGAGCAACTCCGGCAGCGACTTCACCGGCAACGCCGCGCTGACGATCAGCACCGACGGCTTTTTTGTCATCAGCGATATCGGCGCGAAGTCGCGACCGATATCGAAGCCGGCGTTTTTATTCAATGCCGGAATGATGGTCAGGCCGGTGCTGCCGGTCAGCAGCGTGTAGCCATCCGGCGCGGCTTTGGCGACATAGGCAATGCCCACCCCGCCGCCGGCGCCGACTTTGTAATCGAGCACGAAGGGCTGGCCCATGAGTTCTGTCAGCTTTTGCGAATACACGCGCGCCTCGACATCCACCGGGCCACCCGGGGCCAGCGGCACCACCAGCGTCACCGGCTTGGCCGGATAGCCTGCCGCGTCCTGGGCCGAGGCAGGGCCACAGGCGAAGACCATGAGCGCAGCGCCAAGGCTTGCTCGCAGCAATGAAGAGGCTGACATCGCGATCAAAGGCATGGCACTGCTCCCTTTTGGATGGTCATTCCGGATGCCGCGTTAGCGGCGAGCCCGAATCCAGAGACTCTTGAAGGCACTGGATTCGGGCTTGCGCAGCCGTCCGGGTGTCTCCGTCGACGGGAATGACGCGCCGTTTATTCAACGTACTTCTGATTCAGGACGCTACGATTCAGGACGTTACCCCAGCAAACGCGAGATTTCCGCCACGTCCGCCACCGTCTCCAGTTGCGAGACCATCTGGATGATCTTCTCCACGTCGGCTGCCTTGATGGGCTTTTCGGAAAAAGCGAGGCAGTCACGGAACTTGCGCGTGGTGTCCTCCAGTGAAATGGGATTGCCCGGATGACCGTAGGTGAATTCCTCGGTATGCGAATACAGCGTGCCGTCATTCATTTCCACTTCGACCTTGCCCGGGGTCATGCCTCGGATCGACTCCCAGGCCGGGTTCATGCGCGAGCTGACCTTGCCTGCCAGCGCAACGGTCTGCGGATCCTTGATGGCATCGAGGGTGAAGTCTTCGAGTCCCACCCAGCCCTTGATAAAGGCCGTCGCCACCGTGTAGGGGATGCTGAATTTGGCTTCCAGCAGCGTCTTGGGTGTGACGCGCGATTCCGGCGGCACGCACAGCGGTTCGCTGCCGGCGTTGGTATCGATGAGGATGCGCTTGATCGGATCAACGGCGATCTTGTGCTTTTTCAGCAGCGCGATGACGGCGGTGACAGCCGGGTGCGCGCGCCGGCAGAACGGCCAGGCCTTGAAGCTCACCACGCTGCCCTCGAAACGCTTGCCCAGGTCCTCGGTCAGCACATTGCGATCGTACTTGCCATTGAAGTACACGTTGAAGACACCGCGCTCGCCCTCCAGGCTGCCCTTCACGCCGGAGATGCCGCGCTGGGCCATCAGCGCCGACAGCACGCCTGCCTTGCCCACGAAACTTTCGTACATGGCGCGCACATTGGAGTCGGTGCCATAGACGATCTCCATGGTGCCGGCCGATTGGCAGAAGGCGATGCCCAGCGCATCGACGATCTGCTCCTTGTTCAGGCCGAGCACCTTGGCGCAAGCGGCCGTGCCCGAGAACACGCCGAAGGCCGGCGTGAGAAACCAGTCGCGCTTCCACACCACCGCTTGCGACATGCGCGCGATCAGGTCGTTGGCGACGGCCACGGCGGTGATGAGCTCCTTGCCGCTGATGCCGCCGACGCGCTCGGCCACCGCCATCACGGCCGGCACCACGGTGCCGCTCGGATGCACGCCGGTGTCATCGAACACGTCGTCGTAATCCAGGCAATGCGTCATGGCGCCATTGGCATAGGCCGCCATCCAGGCGGGCACCCTGCCGCCGAAGCCCCAGATGGTGCTCTCGGCCTTGCCGCCGCCTTCCTGCACCAGTTCAACCAGCGCCTTCACTTCGGGCATGATGCCGCTGCCGGCCGTGGCCACGCCCAGCGTATCGAGGATGCTGCGCTTGGTGACGGCGATGGTCTCCTGCGGCAGATCTTCAAAGCGCGTGTCCACGATATTCTGCGCAAAGACTTCGGCCATTTCGATGCGGGCTGCTGCGGTTTTTTCGACGAGTTTCAGCATGGTGTTCTCCAATTCCTGAAGATGACTATTGTTCAACCTTGATATTGCCTGCCTTGATCACTTTGGCGAAACGCGCGCCGTCTGCCCGCATCATCGCAGTGAACTGCTCGGGCGTCGAGATGAGCGGGTCCAGCCCCTGCGTGGCCAGCGTTTCCTTGAGGTCGGGCAGGGCCAGCATCCGGGCGAACTCGCCCGACAATTTGCCGATGATGGCAGTGGGCGTGCCGGTAGGCGCGAGGATGCCGTACCAGGTGCGCACGTCGATGCCCGGCAGGCCGGCTTCATTGAAGGTGGGCACCTGCGGCAGCACCGACCAGCGACTGTCGCCGGAAGTCGCCAGTGCCTTGAGCTTGCCGGCCTTGATGAGCGGCATGGCCGGCAGCGGCGGGCTGAAATAGAGCTGCACCTGCCCGCCCACCAGATCGGCCAGCGCCGGCCCGCCGCCCTTGTAGGGCACGTGCTGCATCTTCAGGCCGGCCACGATTTCCAGCAGCGCCGAGGCCAGGTGCGTCGGGCTGCCGGCATTGGACGAGGCGTAATTGAGCTGCCCCGGCCGCGCCTTCGCGTAGGCGATGAATTCCTTCAGGTTGTTCGCCGGCACGCCGGGGTTGATGACCAGCATCTGCTCGGTGCTGCACAGCGTGGCCACCGGCGCGAAATCCTTGAAGGCATCGTAGGGCGTGGCAAACAGGCTGGGGTTGATCACATGCGCGATGGACACCATCAGGATGGTGTGGCCATCCGGGGCGGACTTCACCATGGCTTCGGAGCCGATGATGGTATTGCCGCCGGGGCGGTTATCCACCAGCACCTGCTGGCCCCAGGCATCGGTGAGCTTCTGGCCGATGAGGCGGCCGATGATGGAGGTGCTGCCGCCCGGCGCATAGGGCAGAATCAGGCGGATGGGTTTGTTGGGGTAAGCCTGTTGTGGCGATTGCGCCGACGGTGTCGATGGTGCGGACGGCGCCGATGGCGTCGATTGTGCGACGGCAAGGCTGCTGGCGCACATCAGGAACATTGCAGGCAACATCGCAGGGAACGTCAGGGAAAACCTCGCGGCGAGGGCGATAATCCCGCACGCCGGCATACTGCACGACTTCAACATGATTTCTCCTTGGCTGGATCCTGGCTGTTGTTTATGGTGAAGACGCTTTGGTCAGCGTGGCCGGGTCGGCGCAGAGCTTACCTGCATCTGGCCAGCCTTGCCTAGCCCGTCAGGGTGTCCGCATGGTATAGCCTGTCGGTATCCACTGGTGCTGGATCAATATGCACCGGCGAATATGCCTGTATCGTCAAAGTTCGATTGGAAAGGTGGTAAAAAGCTTGTTTTCACTCATGCAATTGCACGCTGAACAAATGCGCTTTGAAGTCAGTCAGCTCCCGGTGTTCTGTCAACAATGCAAGTCTGCGGGTCATGATCATGAATAGCGCTGATTCGTCCCCCGCTGCGTCCAGGCGCCGGGCGCTGCTGTGGGGCGTGACGATCGCGCTCGTCCTCGTGGTCGTCGCCTACGGCGCGCGCAACCTGATCCTGGGCGAACCGGTGCAGGTGCTTGAGGTGACGCGCATGGAACTGGCGCAGACGGTGGTGGCCAGCGGTCACATCGTCAGTCCGCAACGCGTCTCCATCGGCGCTGCCATGACCAAGCGCGTGGCGCGCATTCCGGTGAAGGAGGGGCAGGCGGTGCGCCGTGGCGATGTGCTCATCGTGTTGGCCGATGAAGATGAGCGGGCCGCCTTGCTGCAGGCGCAGGCAAGCGTGGCGCAGGCCGAGGCGAAACTGCGCCAACTGCACGAGGTGGGACTGCCCGCCGCCCAGCAGTCACTCGCCCAGACCCAGGCCAATGCGCTGCAGGCGCGCCAGCAATTTGAACGCAACAAGGAATTGCAGGCGAAGGGCTTCATCGGTCAGGCGCAACTGGATGAGGCGCAGCGCGCGCTGGACGTGGCCGAGAGCCTTTCGCGTGCGGCACGCCTGCAGGTGCAATCCGCCGGTCCCAGGGGCAGTGATGCCGCGGTGGCGCAAAGCGCGCTCGCCCAGGCGCGTGCCAGCCAGCTCGCCGCGCAGGCGAAACTCGACCAGATGGTGATCTACGCGCCGGTCGACGGCGTGCTCATCGCGCGCAGTGTGGAGCCGGGCAATGTGGTGCAGCCGGGCAAGGAATTGATGGCGCTGGCTCCGGCCGGCGCAACGCAGATCGTGGTGCAGATGGACGAGCGCCACCTGGCGCAGATTGCTCCGGGGCAGAAGGCGCTGGCATCGGCCGATGCCTTTCCCGGTGAGCGCTTCGCCGCCGAACTCGTCTTCATCAACCCGGGCGTCGATGCCCTGCGCGGCGCCGTGGAGGTCAAGCTCAAGGTAATCGATCCACCCCAATACCTGCGCCAGGACATGACCGTGTCAGTGGATATCGAAGTGGCCCGCCGTGGCGATGCGCTGGCGGTGCCGAGCGACGCGGTGCGCGACGCCGTCGGCAAGCAGGCCTGGGTGCTGGTCGTGCGTGACGGTCGCGCCGTGCGCCAGGCGGTCAGGCTTGGCCTGCGTGGCGCGGGTTACACCGAGATCGTCGACGGCGTTGCGCTCGGCGATGCGCTGATTCCCGCCGCCAGCGTGGCAGTGCAGGCCGGTCGGCGTGTGCGTATGGTTGCGCCGGCCAGTTTGCCCGCCAACAACAAGCAGTGAACAAGCAGTGAATCCGCTGCTGCCTTTCGAGTGGATCGCCGCCTTTCGCTTCATGCGCGAGGGGCTGTCGCAGACGCTGCTGATCATCACCGGCGTTGCGCTGGGCGTGGCGGTCATCGTGTTCATGTCGGCGCTGCTGTCCGGCCTGCAGTCCAACATCATTCGCCGCACGCTCAATTCGCAGGCCCCCATCGTGGTGTTGCCGCCGGAGCAGTTGGCGCGACCCCTGCGCCAAGGCGGGGTGGCGGTCACGGTGCAACCGCGCTCGCAGAAATTGCGCTCGATCGACCAGTGGCAGAAGATCAGGGCCGACATTGAACGCATGCCCGATGTCACCGAGGTCACGCCGGTGGTGTCCGGCCCCGGCTTTGCGCTGCGCGGCAATGCGACCAAGGCCGTCACGCTGATCGGCATTGAACCGGAGAGCTATCTGCGCGTCATCGCGCTGGCAGAGAAGGTGATCCAAGGCGATATCACATTGACCAGTACCGATATCGTGATCGGAACGGAACTGGCAAAGGACCTCGGTGCCGGCCTGGGCGACAAGCTGAGGGTCAGTACCGCCTCGGGTGCGGTGGAGACATTACGCGTCACCGGTATTTTTGATTTCGGCAACAAGGCGGTGAACGGACGCAATGTCTTTGTTGGCCTGCGCACCGCGCAGAGCCTGCTCAATCTGGTGGGCGGGGTGTCCAGTCTTGAAATCAAGATTCGCGATCCCTTCGCCGCCGAGACCATCGCGCAAGCCATTTACGCCGAAACCGGCCTGCTGGCCGACAGCTGGATCAAGACCAATGCGCAGTTCTTTACTGCCATTGCCGCGCAAAGCCTGTCGAACACCGTCATCCGCTTTTTTGTCGGGCTCACCGCCGCCCTCGGCATTGCCAGCGTGCTGGTGGTATCGGTGGTGCAAAAGTCCAAGGAGATCGGCATCCTGCGCGCCATGGGCACTTCGCGCGGGCAGATATTGCGGCTGTTCCTGGTGCAGGGCGGCGCCATGGGGTTGGCCGGTTCCATGCTCGGCTCGTTGCTGGGTTATGTTTTTTTGCTGGTGTGGCAGGGCGTTGCCAGGAATCCTGACGGAACGCCGTTGTTCAGCATTGAAATCCCGCCGCTCTTGTTCCTCGCCGCCGCCGTTGGCGCAACGCTGGTGGGCATCCTGTCGGCGGTCGTGCCGGCGCGCCAGGCGGCGCGCCTGGACCCGGCCGTGGCCATCCGTGGTTGAAACCACCGTCCCGGGTGATGCTGGCCCCCCCTCCGCCCCCGCTGCGGATACGCTGCGGCTCGGCGGCGTCTGCAAATCCTATGGCGTGGGCACGCCGGTTGAAAACGAAGTGCTGCACGGCATCGACTTGGCGCTAAGGCCGGGTGAGTTCGCCGCGCTGGTCGGACCTTCCGGCGGCGGCAAGAGCACGCTGCTGTCCCTGATGGGACTGCTGGATCGTCCCAGCGCCGGCTCGCTGCACATCCTCGGAGAGGACACCGGCAAACTGAATGACAGCCAGTTGACGCGCCTGCGCGGCAGTGCCATCGGCTTTGTGTTCCAGTATCACCATCTGCTGCCTGCGTTCACCGCGCTGGAAAATGTGATGATGCCCATCCTTGCCGCGCGCGGGCGACCCGACCGGGACATGCGTGACACCGCCGCGGCCCTGCTCGACCAGGTCGGCCTCACGCCGTGGCGCGATCACCTGGCCAACAACATCTCCGGCGGCCAGCAGCAGCGCGTCGCGGTGGCACGCGCCCTCGCCATGCAGCCGTCGCTGGTGCTGGCCGATGAACCCACCGGCAACCTCGACACCAAAACCGCCGACGGCGTGTTCGATACTTTGCGCCGCGTCAACGAAGCGAGCCACACCACCTTCCTCATCGTCACCCACGACCCGCGCCTCGCGCAACGCTGCGATCGCATCATCGATCTGGTGGATGGGCGGATTGTTTCGGACCGGGCCAATGTGGCGCGGTGAGGATGGGGCGGACGGGGCTGAGAAATTAAGCGAGAAGTGATATCAATTTAAATAATAACGACTATGGAAATTAGTATTATTTTTAGAATTGAAATTAATCGATTATGGAAATACCTCAGTAGGTCGAGTTGCCTTGCTTGCACGATAATGGAAACTTTCGCTTGAAATGCCCGATAAGAGAAGGAGATACTTTCTTGGTATTCCTCTGCATCAATTCCAGCTTGCTTGAATATGGTGCGTAGTGTGCCCTCGGGCATGTCGCCGGGATGGTTCGGTATCGTGGTGTAGCGGTTCAGTGCCGGGTTGAACCAGATTTCGTGAGAGCCGGCGTCTATTGTGTAGTACCCAGGTCTGTCTGCGCCTCAATCAGCTTCTTGGCCACATCGCGCGCGATCTCGATGGTTTCCTGGATGGTTCTGCCTTGCGCAACCAGGCCCTGCACCTCGTCGCTGGTGGCGAGATAAACCCCTTCAGGCAGCTTCTCGATGTGCAATTGGATCATGTGTTCCATGGTGATGGCCCCTGGGGGAGAGGACGGTGAGGCTCGCGAGTGCTCCTGCTTTGTTCTGCAATGACAACAGGTACCTGTTCGGGC
>CANKAJ010000178.1 GCA_947479645.1 Betaproteobacteria bacterium
AGTTGCCGCCAGCGCTCCAGTTCCGAGGCAATGACTTTGCGGAAATTCTCCGGCGTGCCGCCGATGGTGACGCCGCCGTCATCGACGATCATCTTTTCGACATCCGGTGCCTTGACGACCTTGTTCATTTCGGCGTTGAGAGTGTTGATGACCGGCCGTGGTGTGCCGCGCGGGCCCAGCCAGCCGTGCCAGGCGGTGACGTCATAGTTCTTCAGGCCGGCTTCGGCGAAGGCGGGGAGGTCGGGCAGGGCGGGGGAGCGTTCCAGCGAGGTCACGGCCAGCGCGCGCACCTTGCCTGACTTGATCAGCGGTCCGGCGCTGATGACGTTGGCGAAGGTGGCGTGCACCAGCCCTGCGATCAGGTCCTGGTTGGCCGGTCCGGCGCCCTTGTACGGAATCATGGCGGTCTTGATATCGCCGGCTTCTTCCATCCAGATCGTGGCCAGATGATTGATCGTGCCCACGCCGGGAATGGCAAAGTTGAGCTTGCCCGGATTGGCCTTCGCCCAGGCCAGAAATTCCTTCAGTGAATTGGCCGGGAAGGACGGATTGCTGATGAGAGCAAACGGGGCCTTGCTCATCAGGATCACGGGTTCGAAGTCCTTCATCGCGTCAAAGGACGGTTTTTCGTACAAGGCCGGCATGATCGTCAGGGTCGGCGTGGTGGCCAGCAGCGTGTAACCGTCGGGCGCGGCCTGTTGCACGAAATTGAACGCGATCAATCCACCAGCACCGGCGCGGTTATCGACGATAAAAGTCTGTCCCAGACTCTGGCTGAGCTTTTGCGAGAAGACGCGCGCCTGGATGTCTGTGGCGCCGCCGGGGGCCAGCGGCACGACGACGCGCACCGGTTTGGCAGGATAATTCTGGGCGATGGATTGCAATGAATGGGTCATGGCAGCGGCGACCATGAGCGCGACTGAAGCGGCAACTTTGATTGTCATGTCTGCACCTTTCGATCATTCGATGGGAATTACGCGGTTCAGCGATGAGTTCGGCGCTGATTATCACCGAGTTCCACTTCGGTAGTGCGTCGTCGCGCCTGGCGGAGCATCAATGCAGCGATGCGATGGGTCATGGTTGGCGCTGCTCCAGCGGATGCGGTTGCCGCCCGGGTTCAGGCCGTCTAGACTCGCCCGATACAAAATCACAAGGATCTGCCCCATGCTTTCCTGCGCACGAAATTGGTTGTTGCTGGCACTGGCGTTGGCCCTGACCGGCACCGCGTTTGCGCAATCCTATCCGGCCAAAACGATCAAGGTGATCAGCCCCTGGGCCGCCGGTGGCGCGGCGGACAGCATCATCCGTCCGGTGGCGCAGAAACTCTCTGACCTGTGGGGGCAGCCCGTCGTCGTCGAGAACCAGCCCGGCGCCAGCGGCATGATCGGGACGGCGGCGGTAGCCAAGTCCGTGCCGGATGGCTACACACTGCTGCTCTCCAGTCTCGGGCCCATCGCGATCAGTCCGGCGTTGCAGCCGCGCATTGCCTATGATTCACTGAAGGACTTCGAGCCGGTCACGCAACTGGTGAGCGCGCCACAGGCGCTGGTGATCCGCCAGGGCCTGCCGGTTCAGAACATGCGCGAACTCATTGCCCATGCCAAAGCCAATCCCACGAAGCTCAGCTATGGCTCCAACGGTGCGGGGAGCACGACGCATCTGGGCGTCGAAATGCTGGCGCAAATGGCGGGCCTGCAATTGCTGCATGTCCCCTACAAGGGAGGCTCGCAGGTGGCGACCGACCTGCTGGGCGGTCAGATCGACCTTGCCATCCTCAATATTGCCGCAGTGCTCCCGATGATGGACTCGCCGCGGGTCCGCGTGCTGGCCGTCAGCACGGCCAGGCGCTCCGCCATTCTGCCCAAATTGCCGACCGTGGCGGAAAGCCTGCCTGGCTACGACCTGAACTCATGGTGGGGGCTGTCGGCACCGGCGGGGACGCCGCGGGAGATCGTGCAGCGCCTGCACGCCGAAATCGCGAAGATCATGCAGTCCCGGGAAGTTGATCAGCGCATGAAGGACGCCGGACTCGAAGTTGAAGCCTCCAGCCCCGAGCAGTTCTCGGCGCAGATCAGAAAGGATCTAATCGCGTGGGCGGCCATTGTGAAAAAGGGCGGCATCAAGGCCGGTGATTAGCCGAGATCAGTAAGGCGTGCCATCCTTGTGCACGAACTGCCATTGGCCGTTCACCATCAAGGCCTTGAGGTCCTCGTCGGGGTAGTCGACAGCGTCTCCCGCAGTGCGGTCGCCGACTTCCAGGTACAGCACGTCTGCTGTCGTTTCATTGATAAGACAATGCCCGTTGCCGGTGCCCGCCTTGAAGCCGGCACACATGCCTGGCGCAAGCGGTGTGCGGCCCTCGTTGGTGTGCAGCGTGGGATGTCCCTCCAGAATGTAGACGAACTCATCCTGGCGCTTATGCGCGTGACGCAGCGCCGACATCGCGCCGGGTGCCATGCGTGTAAGGTTGACGCCGAAATTGCCGAGGCCGAACAGGTCGCCCAGCGGGCGTTTCTCCCGCCCCGCCATGCGCGATGCAAACGGTTCGGGATAGTTGGAGCGTTTGGCTTTTGCCGGCGCTTCGGTGGCGGTAATGGCGATGGGTCTGGTTTGTTCTGACATGGTTACCTCGTGACGTGGAAATCAAAACGGTTTCAAAATGAACTCAGGCACGAGAAAAAATGGGTTTAAATCGCACCGGAATGCATGTGAAAGCATTTTCAGACCTCGGGTTTTGGGTACGGGTACACATCATCCGTACCCAAAACCCGAGGCCGCAAGAGAAGCGCGCGAGGACTTCGGTAAAAACCCTGCACGGACGAAGAGTCCGTCCGTGGGGGTCATGATTTGTGTACGGATGATGAGGCTATCCGTACACAAATCATGACCTCTTGTTAAACCCTCAAGCTGCATTTTGAAACCGCTCCAAGAGTAGTGAAACTGTTTGATGTTACGCACATCTACTAGACAGATTGGTTCCGCCCCAGACCAAACACGGCGGCCATTTCATCTTCGTGCCGGAAACTGCGCGGGACGCGTTCGGCCAGCGTCAGCGCATACGGCGTGGCTGCCAGCAACAGTGCGAACTGCTCTTCATTGAGTTTGAGGCCGGCACGCTGCGCGGCCATTGTCGCCAGTGCGCGATATTTGAGATCCACGTCCGGATTGACTTCCGTTGTGTGTCTGTCGACGGCGAATTCCGCGCGCGCGCCAGTGCTGACCGTGGGGCGCCTGGTGTGCCATGGCGTGGCCGCTTCGTATGCCCGCGCAATCCGCAGCACAGCGGCATCGCCCCAGGGGCGCCCGTGTATCTGCATGCCCAGGGGCAGACCGCTGCGGCTGAAGCCGCAGCACAGCGCGATGGTCGGCACGCCGGTCACGCTGCCGAGCGAGCCGATGCTGGGCTTGAGCCATTTGTCGACTGAGCCCAGATTCTTGTGATCGGCCAGGTCAGGCGCCGGTCCGCCGCCCATCGAGATGATGGCATCGTATTTCTCATAAAAGGGCTGCATGTCCCGGATCATCCGGAGGCGTTCGCGCTGTGCGTTCACATAATCGGCCGACGTGAAGAGGCAGGCGGGCAGGCAGCGCGCGAGGAAGTGCTGGCCGTAGTCGCCGGGGCGCTGCTGCAGGTTTTTCAGGTGCAATGAAAACAGTTCGGGCTCCGACACCAAGATGCGCACCGCGTAGTAGTCATGCAGCGATCTCAAGCGCACATCCTCGACGTGGGCGCCGAGATCCTCGAATACTTTCAGCGCGGCATCGACGGCAGCGCGCAACTCGGGGTCGGCCTGCAGGTCTTCTTCGGAGAAGTGGCGCACAAAGCCGATGCGCATGCACTTGACGCCGGCGGCAAGTTGCGAGCGCAACTCGTTGGTGGGGGCGTTGGCGCTGGAGCGATCGCGCGGGTCGGCCCCTTGCAGGATCTCCAGCAGGATGGCGGCGTCCTCCACGGTGCGGGTCAGCGGGCCGACATGGTCGCAGCTTTCCGAAAAGGGAATGACGCCGGCGCGGCTGACGCGGCCGAAACTGGGCTTGAATCCGACGATGCCGCAGAGCAGGGCCGGGTTGCGCACCGAGCCGCCGGTGTCCGTGCCCAGGGCGCCCGCGGCCAGTCCGGCCGCCACCGCAGCGCCGGAACCACTGCTTGACCCGCCGGTGAAATGCCCGGTGTTCCAGGGATTGCGCGCCGGCGGCCAGGGCAGATCAAAGGAAGGACCGCCATGCGCGAACTCGTGCGTGGCCAGTTTGCCGAGCAGCACGCCGCCGGCTTCGTATAGCTTGCTGACAACGGTGGCGTCCCGGGTGGGGATATGGTCAGCGAGGATGCGCGAGTGCGCCGTGGTGCGGATGCCGCGCGTTTCGAACATGTCCTTCAAGCCGAACGGGATGCCGTGCATGGGGCCGCGCCAGCGACCGGCGGTGATCTCCGCTTCGGCAGCCTTGGCCTGTTGCATTGCCAGTTCCGTGGTGCGCGTGATGAAGGCATCCAGCACGGGATTGAGCGCATCAATTTTTGCGAGATGGGCCTGCAGCAGTTCAACCGGTGACAGCGCTTTTGTGCGCAGTAATTCACCGGCTTCGGCGATGCTCAGAAAACAGGGGTCAGTTGTCGTCATGGTGATGATCCATTCTGTATTTTCGCATTCTCGTATTGGCGTGAAGCCGGCATGCCGGTCCGGAAAAGGACATAATCTTATTGGATTCTGTCATGCAGTGTGGACAGTCTGTGAATTCACCAACGTTGACCAACGGTGCCACCAGCACCAAAGGGTAGAGAAGGGAAGTCGAACGTGCGTCATCAGCACCCATTGCAGTTGCAGGTAGTTATTCCGGCGGCAGTGCTGTCGCGCGTCCGGGGCTGAGCATCGCCGATGTGCGGTCGTTATGTTTCGCCGGATCAGGCAGCCATCGAGCGGCATTGGAAACTGGGTCGCGGCGACAGCAATCCGCTCGCTGCGCGCTACAACATCGCGCCGCAACAGGGCAATCCACGCAATTACATTCCGGTCATTCGCATGGGCGAGGATGGCGCACTCGAACTGGTGCGGCTGCAGTGGTGGTTGCTGCCGCACTGGTCACGTGAGGTGCGCATCAAGTACCAGACCTTCAACGCCCGCGTCGAGACAGTGGCCACGGCCGCTTCCTATCGCACGCCGCTCAAGCGCAGCCGTTGCCTGATCCCCGCGGTGGGCTGGTATGAGTGGCAGGAACTGCCCACCGGCAACCTGCCCTGGTATCTGCATGGCGCGCATGGAGAATTGCTGGCCTTCGCCGGATTGTGGGATCGCTGGGAGGGGCCGGACGAAGTGATCGAATCCTGTTCCATCGTGATCGGCACGGCCAATGCGAAGTTCATGCCCATTCACGACCGCATGCCCTTCCTGCTCGACGGCGAGCGTGGCGAGCAGTGGCTGGATCGCAAGCTCGTCGATCAGGAACAAATCATGTCCCTGCTTAGGCCGGTGCCGGATGAGGCCATCGCATTTCATCGCGTCAGCAAGCGCGTCAACAATGCCCGCGTGGAAGATCCTGCGCTGATCGAGCCCGATCCGGGGCGGGAACCGGAACAGAAAATTATTAGCAAGGGGAATGCAGAGCTGTTCTAGCAGTTTGTTGAATTTATCTGTGATACGCCAATTCTTGTCATCCTGAGTGTAGGGAAGGATCTGCTGTTGCTTTTGAATCAACAACTTGAAAAAGCAGATTCTTCGTCGCTTCGCTCCTCAGAATGACATTTCAGTGAATTTCAATAGACTGCTAGAGGGGGATCCTATTCATTTCTTGAATTCCATTGAAACAATGGGTTTTTTATTAAAACGATCACAATAATTCCGGCATTCATGCGGATGAAGCAGGCAGGCCCTCAGGATACAGCAGCTCGGGTAACAGGCGATTGAACTGCTCGGGCTGCTCGTAGCTGCACCAGTGACCGGCATCGGTGATGATGCCGTAACGCGCATTGGGGTGATATTTTTTCAGCCAGATCGGGCGCTCGTGCATGTACGGCCCGATGGTGGAATCGTGCTCGGCCCAGATGGTGGCCAGATCGCATTTCAATTGGGGCGTGACAAAGCGATGCGTCGCATCCTTGGCGATGAAGGCACTGCGCAGTCGCGCCTGCTCGGCATTGGTGGACTGGATCAGTACCGCCAGATCATCGATGCGTTGCGGGTTGCTGATCATGATGACTTCGAGGTTGCGCCGGTGCGCTGCCAGGCGTTCTTCCCGGGTCGCCATGTCGCGCCATTTGACGAACGGGTCCATGGGCGCGCGCGTCACCCCGTCCATGTTGCGTCCGGCGGAGACGAGCACGGCCTTGCGCACGCGCGACCCCAGGAGGTGGGCCACCTCCGAGGTCGTGCCGCTGCCGAACGAGAAGCCGGCCACATTGAGCGGCGCGGTAGCACCGGCGATCTCGACCAGACCGTGCGCAACGATGGTGGCGAGGCTGTGCGCCGTGTAGGGCTTGGGCGGTTCGGCCGATTCCCCGAAACCCGGAATGTCGGCGGCCAGCACACGGAAGTGTTCAGACAGCACTGTGACATTGTGTATCCAGTGCTTCCATGACCCGAAATTGCCATGAAAGAGCGCGAGATAGGGTTTGTCGCTTGTGCCGCCCCACCGGCGCCACACCATGTGCCCATCGCCGCAAGGGGTCAGCAGCCGTTCCGATGCGGCTTCGACCCGGGCAATGATGTCCGCGGGGGATTCCCTGGTATTCGTGTTCATTGACTGGCCTGTAATGTGAATCGATCTGCCATGCGCAGCGCGGGCGCCATTTTGAGGCCCCATTTTGCGGCCTTAGGTGAGGTGAGTAAAGCGCTCGTCGAAGGGCCGTCGCGGGTCTTGCCGGGAAGCACTGCTGATTGCAGGGTAATATTGGCATGCCGACAAGAAGAAGGTGAAGAGGAGGAGGCATGTTCAGAATCAACCTGCTGGTGGCCTGCGTGGCAGTGCTGTGCGGTATGGGCGCATGGGCACAGGACTATCCGGTGCGGCCGGTGCGACTGGTCACGATGTTCGCGCCGGGTTCGGCTTCAGATCAGCATGCGCGCTTTCTGTCGCACAAACTCACCGAGCAGCTGGGGCAGCAGGTGCTGGTGGACAACAAGGGCGGTGCGGGCGGCTTGCTGGCGACACGGGAAGTCTTGCGAGCCCAGCCGGTGAGCGTGGCGCTGCTGGCGGGTGAGATTCAGGCTTACTTTGCCACCGTCAATACGGCCAGAACGCGCATGCGCAGCCCGCAGATCTGCGGGCTGGCCGTGACCGCTGAACAACGATCGGCGGTGCTGCCCGATATTCCGACTTTCAAGGAGCAGGGTTATCCGGCCATGGTGGAGGCGTCCTGGACCGGCGTGTTCGTGCCCTCGGTGGCGCCGGCTGCGACGCAGGACATGAAGGCCATGCTGGAACGGCAGGAATTCGAACCCTGGGGCGGCACGCTGGAGCAGTTCATGGCCAACGCCCGTGCCGAGGGTGCGGCGCTTGCCGTGGACTATAAACGGCTGAATATTCCGGTGCTGGATTGAGCGCCTGACCGATGTGAATTGGCGCGCGGATTGCGCGCTTTGACCGAATCAACTTTTTATTACTTCAGGACAGACATGACCTCATCGCCGCTGGATACCGCCCGCAAGCTTGCTCCGCTGATTCAATCGCATGCCGATGCAATCGAAGAGGCTCGCGAACTGCCGCGCCCGCTGTTTGAGGTGCTGGCCGATGCCGGCCTGTATCAGCTGGTGCTACCGCGCTCGCTTGGCGGGCAGGAACTGGATCTGCCGACCTATCTGCTGGTGATGGAGGAACTGGGCAAGGCGGATGCCAGTACCGCTTGGACCATCAATCAAGGGGGTCTCTTCGGTGCATTTGCATCACCGCGCCTGCCGCGCGAAGTTGCCCGCGAGATCTGGGTCGATACCCCGCGCAGCGTGGTCTCCAACACGCCGGCGCCGGTGGCGCGTTCGGTGCCGGTGGCTGGCGGATATCGCGTGACCGGAAAAATGGGATTCAGCACCGGCTGCCGGCATGCATCCTGGGTGGCCGCCTATGCGCAGGTCTATGTGGATGGGAAGCAGCGACTGGAAAAGACCGGTCTGCCCGAAGCGCGCTATCACATGGTGCCGGTGGCGCAGGCCCGCATACTGGACACCTGGCATGTCAACGGAATGCGCGGCACCGGCACCAATCATTTTGAAGTTGCGGATTTGTTCGTGCCCGAGGAGCGCACCTTCCTGCGTACGGCGCCCTCACAGGAAAACGGGCCGCTGTTCCAGATTCTGCACGCGCTGCTCTATGGTGTCGGTGATGCGGCGATTGCGCTGGGCATGGCACGGGTGTGCCTGCAGACCTTCTCCGAACTGGCCGGCTCGAAGACGCCGCGTTCCATGCAGGCGCTGCTGCGCGATCAGTCGATGATCCAGGTCAACATCGGCCAATGCGAAGCAGCGATCCGATCCGCGCGGGCCTATCTGGTCGAAGCCGTCGGTGATATCTGGCGCGATGTGACCAGCACCGGCGCGACCACGCAGGACCGGCGCGCCGAATTGCGACTGGCCGTTACTCACAGCATTCGCCTCGCCTGCCAGGCGGTCGACATCATCTATAACGCGGCCGGCGCGTCGGCGGTGCTCAAGAGCAATCTGATTCAGCGTCACTTCCAGGACATGCATGTGATGACGCAGCACGTGCAGGCCCGGCTGTCCTATTACGAGATGGTGGGCAAGCACTGGCTGGGGCTGCCGGTGTCACCGATCGACTTGTAGGTGCGGCAATTGAGCATCGCCGCAGTAGTTCGTAGCGACTATTCCGGCTTGATGTCGGCGAACTTGACGACCTTGCCCCACTTGATGATTTCTTCCTTCAGCCAGGCGGTGAACTGCTCCGGCGTATTGCCCACGGCATCGGAGCCGTCGTTCTTCAGGCGTTGCTGCACCTCGGCCGAGTTGAGCGCCTTGATGGCATCGGCGTGAATCTTGTTGACGATGGCGCGCGGCGTTTTCGCCGGCGCGAACATGCCGTTCCAGCCGAGCGCCTCGAAGCCCTTGATGCCGGACTCGTCGATGGTCGGCACGTCGGGCAAAACGCTGGTTCGTGTGCGGCTGCTGACCACCAGGGCGCGCAGTTTGCCGGCCTGGATCATCGACAATGAAGAGGTGGTGCCATTGAAAACATAATCGACGCGGCCGCCCATGAGGTCGGTGAGCGCCGGTGCATTGCCCTTGTACGGAATGTGCATGATCTTGATGTCGGCCATGAAGTTCAGCAATTCGCCCGACAGATGGTTGACGCCGCCCGTGGCCGAGGAGCCGAAGTTCATCTGGCCGGGTTTGGATTTGGCCAGCGCGATCATTTCTTTCAGCGTTTTGGCGGGCAGGTTCGGATTGACGGTGAGCACCAGCGGCGTGGTGTTGACGAGGGTGATCGGCGCAAAATCCGCCATGGTGTCGTACGGCAGCTTGCCGCCAAACAGCGCCACGTTATTGGCAAAGGGCGCCGAGGCATTCAGCAGCGTATAGCCGTCAGGAGTTGACTTTGCGACAAGATCGGTCCCGACCAGCGTGTTGCCACCAGCGCGATTTTCGACGACCGCGGCCTGTCCCCAGCCTTCGCCCAGCTTTTGCGCCATGGCGCGCGCAATGATGTCGGTACTGCCACCCGGGGCAAAGGGCACGATGATGCGCACGGGTTTGGTGGGATAGGTCTGTGCGGATGCGGTGCCGATGGTGAGCAGGCCGATGCTGAGCAGACCGATGCTGACCAGGTAAGCTCCGGCCACGCGAGCAGGAATCAGCAATCGGGTGAAATGCATGGTGGTCTCCGCAGGCAATTGAATTTTGATTTAATGACGATAGTATCCCGGCTTGGACATTTGCTCCAGATGTGATTCCCAGGCGTTAGTCCGAGATGTGACTTTCGGAGTCTGATATGGCATTCCTGATTCTGTTTTCAATTGGATTCATTGCGATCGGCGCAATGATCCTGTTGCAGGCGTTCAACGTATTTGATTTCTTTGGCAAGGCGCTGGTGCCCAATTTTGTGGTTGGCGTGGCCGGTGCCGCCTTTCTGGGCGCGGGTCTGCTCATGCTGTGGCGTGGATTGGGTTCGCCGGGAAAGACCAGAACCGCCGTCGGCGCGCTGCAGCTGCGCTCCGACGAAGACAGCGGCGGCATCGTCAAGATATGGGTGTTCAGCGCCCTTTTCGTTGGCATCGTCGGCGTATGTGATTACGCCTTTCTGTTTACGCCCGGCTCAGATGCCGGCTTTGCCGGATTCGTTGTGCTGGGATTGTTTTCCGTATTCGGCATCGGCTATGTATACGAGGCGGTGCGCAAGTCGCTGGAATGGTTCAAGTATGG
>CANKAJ010000179.1 GCA_947479645.1 Betaproteobacteria bacterium
CACATAGAGGGGCGCTTGAAACACAATACAGAAATCTATATCATTTTTTCATGAAGACCACGCTCGATATTGACGACTCTCTGCTTGCCAATGCCAAGGCTTTGGCAGTGCGGCAACGAACCAGCTTGACGCGACTGATTGAAGAAGGACTGCAATTGCGGCTGCGCTCTTCAACTGTCGTGACCAAGGCGAAGAAAAGAAAGATTCCTGTATTCAAAGGACGCGGGGGCTTGGTCGCCGGACTCAATCCGTTCAGCAACAAAGCCATGCTGGACGCCGCTGAAGATGACTCCTGATGTCAATGTATTGATTGCGGCGTCGCGCAGTGATCACCCGCACCACAATAAAGCTTATGCATGCCTGAATAGCGCAGTGGCAGCCTGTGCTGATGGTGCCAATTTGAAATTGATGCCAATGGTGGTGACCCGCTTTTTGCGACTGGTTACAAACCCGAAGATTTTCAAGCAGCCCACACCCCTGGAAGAAGCAATCGGATTCCTGGATGCACTCCTTGCTGTTCCGGGAACTGAGATTCCATCGCTCGGCGCTGAATGGCCTTTGCTACGCCAACTTTGCATTGAAAAAAACCTCACCGTCAACGACATTCCGGACGCATGGCTTGCCGCTGCTGTGATGCAATTTGGCGAGCATCTCATCACATTTGACGCTGATTTCAGAAAACTGCTTCGGCGGTCTCAATTGAACGTGCTTGTCCCTTAGCAGTTTGTTGAAATTTGCAGAAATGTCATTCTGAGGAGCGTAGCAACGAAGAATCTGTTTTTCAGGTTGTTGACCTGATACGTCAATCCACGAGCCTTCGCAATCGATACCAGATATCCCCGATGATTTCATGCAAGGCATAGCGGGAATTTTCCAGGCCCTGTACCGAAGGCAGAAAATCCAATAGCGTCAACGGACTTCCCGACTGGAAATACATGGGGGCGGGCATCACCATAAGGCCAGTCGCCTGAAAGGCCTGCACCGCACGCGGCATATGCAGCACATCCGTAACGAGCACGACCGCATCGATGTTTTCCCCGGCCAGTATCCTGGCCATATAGATTGCGTTCTGCCGGGTATCCAGGCTCTGTTCTTCGATGAAGGCTACGGGTTGCTTGAGATTCTTCTCGATCAAATTCTTCATGAGCGCAGCCTCGCTCAATTGCCCGCCATCGGGCTTGCCACCTGAGACCCCCAGGCGCAGCCCGGTCTGATCCGCCAGTTGCGCGGCATAAATCACTCTTCTCAGGGAAGCGCTGGAGAGGGCTTCGCGATCGGCATACTCGATGGCGCCCTGTCGTCTGCCGCCACCGAGTACAACGATCACCGTCCGCTCGGGCGAGAGCTTTTTTGTGATGGACGGATCAAGTGGAGGCCAGTGCGCTTCGAACGGCTTCAACAGGGCATACCCAACCGCATTGAGGGACAGCAGCACAAACAAAACGAGCGAACCGGCGGTGAGCCATCGCCCCCATCGATAACGCCGGCCCCAGTAAATTCCCGCGGCGAGAAGTACGAACAGCACACCTGGCGGAAGTATCAACGCGGAGACTACATTGGTTGCGGTCCAGACCAGGAAGTCCATATTGATCTTCTCTTGTGCAAATATGACTGGACGCTCTTATTGAATAAGTCCGCAATGATATTCAATGCCACGGTCTGCATAACCTGCAGCGATTCGCGAGCCAGGCTGGCCATATCCCAGAAAGGAGGAGTTCGCCAATCCATCGAACTCAAGCCGCCTTCCGGTCCCCTCCATGAAAGGGCATGAATCCCGCCTTGACCGCGTCAAGAATCACCAACTCCACAACAGAACCATCCTCGGCAAAGCTGACATTGACATTCCAGTCCTGCGAGACCTCACGTGCAATGGGCTTATCACTCAGGCAAATCTCCAGGATATCGTCCTGCGGATAGTAGATTGTCTTCATTCTCCTGACCCCCACGAAAAGTGATGCATTACAGTCTTGATCACCAATGTCGATTCCAGCACAGCCGCCACACAAAGCAAATTGTCGGTCCGGTCTGCATATTGCGTTGCAATCCAGATTTGTATCTCGCTGTTATATCGCATCTCACCTGTTTCAATAATGTCGTGCAGCAGCGCTTCACTGATTTCACGCGCAATCATGCGCTGTCGCGCATGATCTGTTATTACTACCGACCTCTTGAAACGCTCGCTGAACATGAAAGTCCATCCTATCACGCACTGCTCAATATTCTATAGGCTTGAGCAGCACCTTTTCGAAACGCCACCAGATGGCCGCTGCAAACCACCTCCATTGCTATAATCAACCAGTGAAAATCAACGCTTCCGACAACAACAGCAAAGCCCGCGTCCTCGTCACCGGTGGCGCCGGTTACATCGGTAGCCATGTGGTGAAGCAGCTCGGCGAGGCCGGGCATGGGGTGACTGTCCTCGACAATTTGTCCACCGGGCGCAGGGAAGCCGTCCTGAGTGGTGAACTGATCGTGGGCGACCTCGGCGACTACACCCTGCTCGACAGCGTCTTCAGGCAAGGACAATTCGACGCGGTGATGCACTTTGCCGGATCCATTGTGGTGCCCGAATCGGTCACCGACCCGCTCAAGTACTACAGCAACAACACGGCCAATACGCTGAAACTGCTGAGTGCCTGCCTCCGGCACGACGTCAATCGTTTCATCTTCTCTTCCACCGCGGCGGTGTACGGCATGGCCGACAAAGCGCTGGTGTCGGAGGAGGCGCCGCTGGCGCCCATCAATCCCTACGGCGCATCAAAGTTGATGAGCGAGCGGATGATTATGGACGCCGCAGCCGCGCATCCCCTGAACTATGTGATCCTTCGCTACTTCAATGTCGCCGGTGCGGAATCAGGCGGACGTCTCGGGCAATCGGGCGGCGTGGCCACACACCTGATCCGGCTTGCCAGCCAGACCGTGCTCGGCATGCAGCCGGCACTAACGATATTTGGCGAAGACTATCCGACCCCCGACGGCACCTGCATCCGCGATTACGTTCACGTTGAAGACCTCGCCGAGGCGCATCTGCAAGCGCTCGCGTTCCTCAGACGCGGCAGCGAATCGGCCGTGCTCAATTTTGGCTATGGTCGCGGCCACAGCGTGCGCGAGGTGATTGAAGCGGTAAAGCGAGTATCCGGGGTCGATATCGCAGTGCGCCTCGGCACACGGCGCCCGGGCGACCCCGCGCAGCTGGTTGCCTCCAACGCCAAAATCAAGGCAACCTTGTCCTGGCAACCGCGCAGCACCAGTCTGGATGAAATCGTGCGCTCGGCGCTGGCGTGGGAAAAGCGGCTGCGCGAAAAATCCGCGTCTGGCAGCTCATAAACAGCGCATCCTCGCGCCGCGAATAAATAATTGAACCCGCCTATTTAATGTGGGTACAATTAATACTGTGAATTATGAATGGGACGAAACCAAGCGCGCCGATAATCGTGTCAAGCACTGGATTGATTTTTCGGTTGTCGAAGCGTTTGAGTGGGACTCCGTTCTCATGGCTCCGGATGTCAGACACGATTACGGCGAATTGCGGTATTCGGCCTTCGGTCTGATCGAGGATCGCCTGTTCAATCTGGTATTTACGCCACGGGCGAGCAAGGTTCGAGTCATTAGCCTGCGCCGCGCGAATCGTCGAGAGGTGCGCCGTTATGTCGATCAAACGCAAGATCAGGATTCCTAACGCGGCTGAAGATGCCGCCATCAATGCGGGCATCATGGCTGACACTGATAATCCAGAATGGAAGCTGGAAGATTTTGCCCGTGCTGAACCCGCTGCCAAGGTCTTGCCGCGCATTTTTAGCAGGCAGGTTGCCGCCGCAATGTTAAAGCCGAAGCGTGGCCGGCCGATATCCACCAATCCCAAAGCGCACGTCAACCTTCGCCTGGATGCCGATGTTGTCGCGCAGTTCCGAGCCACGGGACGCGGCTGGCAGACGCGTCTGAATGCAGTGCTCAAGGAGTGGTTGAAAAACCACTCCAGGGCTCAAGGATAGACATCTGCCGATATTGCGATAGGCGCATCAACTCAACGCCAACAATGCGGACTCAGGCGCCTTATCCAGCACTTTGAGCAGCGCTTTTGCCGCACCGGTTGGGCAACGCTTGCCTTGCTCCCAGTTTCGAATCGTATCCAGCGATACGTCGATACGTCGTGAAAACTCCGTTTGCGTGAGGCCCAAGCGCTTACGAACACGGCGTGCAAACCTGGCGGTGGCTTGCATCGATTCGGCATCATCCAATTGTTGCTGCAATGTCAGATCATGTTCATTAGTCGCATCCAATAAGCGAGGATTAATCCGGCCTTTAGGCACATTTGCCGGCTTTTTCAAATCAAGCCTGACGCGCACTGTTCTCATAGTCTTTTACCTCTCGTTGATTGGCTTTTCGCGCCGAAATGATGCGAATAACGGAATTCCGAACAGTGTAGACAACGAAAAAGACTCTCCCCTCGACCATTCCAAGCAGTTGATAGCGATCTTCCGCGTAGTCCCAACGCAGATCTTGTTGAATCAAACGGTCGGGATCGATAAATGCCCGCAATGCATAGGCGAAATCGAACCCACGCTGTGCAAAACAAGCTTCGCTCTTGAATTCGTCCCACTCAAATTCCATACAAGTTAAAGTAGTTCAATGAACTACTTTTGTCAACAATGAACGCCGCAATGAAGCGCCGCGACTGCCTTGTTTGGGACTTGTTTGGGATTGCAGAAATCGCTCCATTTCAGTATGGTAAGCAACATGAATCCAATACTTTACGAAGAAATCGTCAAACTCGATGCGGCCAAACGGCTTCAGTTGGCGCAGGATCTGCTGGACAGTGTTGCCAGCGAGACTTTCGCCGCCCCGCTAACCCCAGAGCAACGTGCGGAATTGCGGGCTCGACTCACGCACCATCGCACACACCCGGGCGAACCCACCGTAACACTGGCTGAGATTAAAGCCAGAGCTGGCATCAAGTAGTGCCCTGTCAGGTTCGTTACAAGCCAGCCGCGGCTGTCGAAGTCGAAAACGGGATCGTCTGATACAGCCAGCCTGATATCAATCAAGGAAGCGCATTCGTCCAGGCACTCGAACGGACTGAGGCTCATATTGCATCTCACCCCGAGTTGTATCAGCGCGTCGAAGGCGAAATCCGGCGTGCAGTCCTGCATCGATTTCCATATGCGCTCTTTTACGTGATTGAGAACGACTTTGTGCTTGTTCTGGCGTGCATGCACCACAGCCAGCAACCACGCACGCGAGATGATCAACTCGGATCACAGTAGCCCCCTCACAACCTCCCCAGCAAATCCTCCCACGCCCTGAACGCGATGCGCTTGTCGTAGCGCTCGCACAACAGCACGCGCGCACGCGCACCCATCGCCTCGCAAAGCGCGGCATCGCCAGCAAGTCGCAACAACTGATTGGCGAGTGCCTCCGCATCCCCCTGACGCACGGCGACGCCGATGTTTTCACGCGCCACCAGCGAGCTGATCTCGCCATCAGGATCGCCAATGAACACCACCGGTCGGCCGGCGGCGAGGATTCCGTAGAGCTTGCTCGGGAACACATAGCCCTCAACTTCAGGTCGCTGCGACACCAGATGCACATCACCGACACCGAGGCTGCATGAAAGATCCGCGCGATCCTGATAAGGCCGGAACTGCACGTTCGACAATCCACGCATACGGACTTCGTCCTCGACCCTCCGCCGCTGCGCACCGCCGCCGATAAACAGCATCACCATCGGCTCGGCACTTTTCAGCAGCAGTTGCGCGGCATCCAGCATGGTGCCGAACTCATGCACGCGCCCCATGTTCCCGGAATAGCAAACCACGAACTTGCCGGCGAGATTCCATTCGCGCCGCAAGGGATTGTCCGACTCAGCCACCGGGCAGATCGCATCCCTATCCGCCCAATTCGGAATAACGTGAATCCGCTCCGCCAATCCGCCCGCACGGGCGATCACCGTCGCCATGCGATCGCTCAAAACCACATTCGCCACCGCCGACCGGAAACCCGCATCGCGCAAGCGCCGCAGCAATCCCGCTTGCGGGCCGGCCAGCGCGCGCACGCCAAGTGCCTCGGCCACCTCGGGAAACACATCCTGCACCCAATTGACCAGCCGCGCACCCCGCCAGCGCGCAATGAGCCTTGCAATGATCGCAATCAGCGGCGGATCGGTCTTGGCGATGATCACATCACCGGCGCGAGTGATACACCATAGCCGCCATCCTGCCGCAACATAGAAGCTCGCGTAATCCAATGCCCGCCCGAGGAGATTGTCACGCCCGAAACGCGTGGTCCGCACGCGATGCACATCCACCTCACGGATACGCTCACGGGACGGCAAACGGGCCGCTGCATCGTCATATCGCTGGAAGCTTGTGACTACACTGACTTGATGACCGGATCCGGCCAGATGAAAAGCGAGATCGGAGAGAATCTGGCTGGTCGCGGAGTGATCGGGGTGGAAAAAGCGGTTGATGAAGATGAGGCGCATGAGCGGCATTCTACCGGGGACAACGCGGAAACCCGCCGGCAGGCAATACCCCCTCGCAAAGGTAGCCAATCACTGACACGGCTGGCAGATCTAATGCACGCTTATCTTAAAGCCACGACCGCAGCAACCATGACGTGGCAGTTGACGTAGCGAATCGAGAAACCTGATCTTGTTTAAGCCATCTCATCGCTTCTCGTTTCGTAGAAAACTCAAGTCAAGCGAGCAATATTTTTTCAGCCGCATTAAAAACCCGTATTCACTTGATGTGAACGACCCACGAAACAATTCGATGCCAAACATAGTCATTAAACAAAATACATATAGAGTGACGGCCAGAATACCCGGGTAGATGCGGTTTTCACGTGCAAACCTGATTCCTGGCTCCAGCATTGCAAACCAACCATTGAACAGCAGATAGGTGATTCCACCCAGAATGCCGCACACAAGCAGTAGTGGCCAGAAATTAGCCAATATCCGCAATGTGACTTTGAGTGGTCTCCCGAAGTGTCTGTGAACTAGATGAAGCAGCAATCCGGCACTAGCAATCATGACCAGCGCCGTGCCAACCGCTGCGCCAGTCAGCCCCCAACGTGTCACCAACAGCAAGCTGATTGGAATATTAAGGAGAATGGAAAATACTGCCATGCGGGCCGGTAACCCCGGCAACCCCACGGTTTGAATCAAGGTTGCTGCTGGCAACGCAAGCATATTTGCCATGGCGCCAATAATCAGCGCCACAAATGCCCCACTACCGACATAGCCCATTTCACCGGCCCATGCGTAAAGAAAAACGGGGCTAATAGCCAATGGCGCCAACATGAATACGCACATGCCATACGCGGCAAAACGGGTGCTCTCCGCATACCATTTCCATGCATCTTCTGCAGATGTACTATTTTTGACGGCCATCGGTAGAGATACCTGTTCGCCACTGGCTGCGACGCTGCGCAATGCAAATACGCTCCGATTGGCGACCTCATATGGCGCGACCGCCCACACGCCAACCAGCCCGGAAATAATAAACTTATCAACCTGGAAATTGACAAACTGCGCACATTGATGAATTTGTGTTTTCGAATAGTAAGACCAGATTTTCCATAGTCTTGAAAGGCGGATCGCTTCATATGAGAGTCGGGGCATGCAATGATGCCGATACCGATAAAACACGAATCCAACTACAAACACTTGTGCTATCCAGTACGAGAGTATCGTAACGTCGAGCCTTCCATATTTCCATGCTGTCAGAATCGCCGCGATGTTGGATAGCAGCGGTTGCGCCAGTGAAATGGCTGCAATTTGAAGAAACTTTTGCTCTGCATAGAGAGTCTGGGTACCGCACTGCAAGAAGGCCCTAAGCGCAGTTGCGATAAAAACGACGCAGATGCATTCACTGGCTGTAAAGATCGCCGTATGGGGCAATCTCAACCAAGCGGCGATGGGATCAGCAATCCATATCAGAATACCTAGCACGATGCCGAAATTTAGGGCCAATAGTAACCACACACTGCCCAGCAAGGATCGCACCTCCATCCAGTCACATTTTGCAGCCGGCAACACCAGAAACCGGACAACCGTGGCTCCCCCAATTTCCAGCAACGAAAATCCCGCACCCAGTGCCAGAAATATTGCCCATGCAGCGAATCCAGTTCCGCCAAGATAGTGGATCAAGATTGGAATGCTAACCAGACCAACGGCCATATTCACCAGGCGCGCAAGGATCATCAACGCTGCCGGACCAACTACGCCATTGCGAGAATCAACCATCAGCGTGGCCATTCTGGGCTCGATTACCAGCCCTCAGCCAAGTTTGCCAAACTGGCTCTCTCGATTTCAAGATTATGTAACCGCGTTTCAATTTAAAATGGCTGCAATCATGGTGTGACGGTGGTGCCCTTGATAGGGTAGCCGACTGGTTTACTTTTTAGCGCTCGCTAATAACCACCTCGCATTGAGGTGGAAAAATATAATCCCGATACTCCCAAACCATTAGTAACCTATTGCGGCGAGGCCTATGCAGACCAAAGAATCACTTTACCGGTTCGGCGCGAAATTTATGGGTATGGCGCTATTGTTCGCGACACTTTCCAATGGCGCGACTTCCTATATTTCTAAAATGACAGTTTCTTCGCAGGAATACTATACCGCTTACTGGACGACTCGCTGTGCACAATCGATGCATGCCTCCCCCCCGGGCGCGACTGACCCACTCGCCTGCGATCGACTTACGCCTGAAGCGACGTTGAGCGCAAGATCGATAAAACCCCTCGTAGCCACCAACAACGGTCTCGGCATCCTTAGTACGGAATTTCTTCTAAAGTTGGTGAAAGATTTATTGGGGCTTGGCTTCATCTCCGGTTCAATCTATTTAATTGTCCGGCGGGGAGCGCCGGTGGTGAATATCGAGGCAGCTTGGACACTGACGCTGTTGATTGCGTACAGCACGATCCTGTTTTTTGTGTCCATACTATTCAATGGGGTATTTATCGGACTAGTTGGTGCGCGGTCAATGATATTTCTTTTTTTCGCGGTTGTCGGCCAATGGTTCGCCCGGCATATCGATTACCTTGCAAATTGCGCCGGTGTGTTGATCCTCATTGAAGCACTATTGATGTTTGCAGAAGTTTTCCAGGGTGTGATCATTTCCGATATCCCGTTCCATTTCCCCCTGAACATAAAGCCCAGTGGGACCCTTACTCTTTCGAATAGCGCAGGAACGTTTGCAGTGGCTGCACTGGCCTTCTATCACGCATTCTCACCAGCAAGATCGCATTTTTTCCTACTGATATTCCTTGTCATTGCGATGGTCCTGCTTAGTGGATCCGCTACCGGCATCCTGTGCATAGCACTATTCCTTTTCGCAATCCTCATCTCGAATATGGTGCTTAGATGGCGCCTATTCCTTGTGTTCGCCTGTCTTGCATCAGGTGCTGGTTTATTTCTATTCTTACCGGAAGTTACCGGCCGCCCGGACCTATTCATAGGCAGTTTGGGGACGCGCCTGGACAGATTCTTTACCGCCCTGCTTCATCGCGACATGATGCAAACAATCTTTGGCAGCGGATTAGGGGTTAATACAAATGCAGCGTTGACCCTGTTTGGTCAAGGCAAAGTCTTTTCTGGTCTTGTGACAGGGCAGGGAGGGGCGCTACCGCTAGACTCAACAGTGACATCTTTCCTGGTCCAGATCGGTATCGTCGGGACTTTACTGTTTTATCTCGTCCTTTATTGGGCCGCCGCAAACGACAGCAAAGCCCGTTTGTTTTATTTAATTATTGCCGTATCAAGCTTAACGCTGAATATTAACGAAGTGTTTCCAGTCAACTATCTGCTGGGTTTCGCATTGGCACACAGCGCATGGCAAGCGCAGATTGCCATGGGTAGCGAATGACTGTAAACGGCCAGGTTAAAAGTGATGCCATCCAACAAGATCAACTACACGTGAGTTTGCGCCGGCGCTCAACAGTCTTCGAGTACTGTGGCGAAGTCGCCACCAGCGACAGTTCCAGTCCGCTGCCTGCAAAGACACGTTTGCAGGTTCGGGGCAGGCGTCACATATGAGACGAGTTGATTAGCGACACCCGACGCGAGCTGCGTAATTACAGAACACCCATTCACCCGATGCAGAAATACTCACTGCCCGGCATATTTGCCGCCCTATTCCCAAACCGCGAGCGCTGGCTACTTGCCTGCGTAGTTGCGCTGGGCATTATTGCGGCGTGCCTTGAATCACTTGGGGTGTTGGCGCCGATTGAATATTGACCCACCCTGCTGATTGAATATTGACCCAGGGCCGGTTGCTTCTTTTTGAATCGGTAACTGTGGATAAGTGTAACAAATAGCTATTCTTTGACGTTC
>CANKAJ010000180.1 GCA_947479645.1 Betaproteobacteria bacterium
CTCAGCCTGTCGCTGTCCTACCCGGAAGTGCTGCGCGGCAATCGCGAGCGATTCGACAAATATCGCCTGCGCTGGATCTCCAATGATCCGTTCTGCTTTGCCGCCATCAACCGCATGCACATGAACACCAATCTCGAGCCGGAACTGCAGAACATCCGCTGCCCGACCCTGGTGATCGGCTGCCGGCATAACGAGATCCGCACCCCGGCCATGTCACGGCGCGTGGCCGACGCCATCGACGGCGCTCGTTATGTCGAGGTTGATTCAGGGCACTTCATGCCGGCGGAAACACCGGAACTGTTCGGCGCGCACGCCATTCCTTTTTTTCTGGAAAATTGAAACTTCTTGCGGTTTGATGCTTTGCAATGTTGTCCGCGTGTCAAGGGCGAGTGGCCCCCTTTGTCCTAGGATGCGATTCACACCTTTAGCGCGAATCTTGTAACGACATTACAGTCGTATCGAAAAAAACATCCCAGAAACTTCAGATATTGCTGATGACAGTTTTGACAGTGGTAACGCTTGCTCCCAATCAGCGCTTTCATAAAAAGCGTTCTGGTGGTGCGAATCATGCTTTCATTGCATACCGGACATGTTGCTGCATCACCCCCGTCTTGGTTCAGCATATTCCACCTTCAGAATTCATTGAGGCAGCGGGTGCGTCGATCCGTTCGGGCTCCTGTCTCACTATTCAAGGCGATCTTGCCGCAACATGATTCCCAAATCGTGTTCAGCCTGCAGCCAATCCTCCAATGCGCTGCCGTTCTGAAATCTACGGCGCTGAGCGAGATAGTAGGCTGTCAGTTCAATGCGACTCCTCCGTTCCTGCTCCGATAATGCGCCACCATTGCCCCTTACCTCCGCAGTCTTCGGCGGCGCTTCCCGGGACTCCTGCAAGGCACTGGATGCGGGCTTTGGCTTGGACATCGGAATGACACTTTGCCTGGGAGCTGACGCTCTATTTCTCTGACCACGATCTTTCATGTTCTATCTCCACTGGTCATGCCATCACCAATGCAACAAACACCGCCTCCCCGCCTTGACAAGGGGAACTCTCAGCGGCAGGCCCTAGTCCATTACCCAAAATCGGCGCGGTTTTTCAACCTTTTTGTCTTGCGCCTTCATTTCCGCATTCAATTTCCGGATTCTTACGCTCCATGCCTTGAGATAGGCGTCGAATGCCTGCTCGGCACTCTGCGTGTCGCATGTCCTGTGTTCATTGCCGAGGCGAGGCACGGCTGTGGCCTGGATGGACGTTCCCGCCGGATCACCCCCGCTCTCCATCGGCTGAATATCAGGATGCGCTGCCATACCGCCCGCCGAGACGGCGGCCATTTCCTTGTAATGTTCATCAGCACTTCGATCCTCAGTCATGCCTGCAGGCGATGTCACTGGCAGCGCAGTCATGCGTGCTCTCCTTGTCGGTAACAGCCCGAAATGGCACATCAACCCTTAAAGCACTTTGCCCAATCGTGCAACTCGCTCCACGCGTTCCTTGATATTGCGGCAACCGAGCAATCGGCCGTTGTACAGCGCCGCATCGAGCGCCTCCAGAATGCCTCGGTGGACGAGGCTCGATTCGCCATAGGACCGGACAATGCTGGCTTTGGCCCTTGCCCAGTCACCGCGTTGCATGTGTGCATCGAAACCAACGGCCTCTGTCAGAGCAGGGGAGCCCGCTATGGCGCGATACCATAGCTGCACAACCCGGCACAAGTCATTACACGAGTGCGCTTCCGACATTCGTTGCGTCCAGTTCAATGGCGCTGACATGGCTGTTTTCGGTCTCCATTAATGCAGCCAGTTCGCCCGGCAGAGCCAATCGCCCCCTATGCGAACCTCTGTTGCACGGAGCATACTTTTCAGGGCAAGGATGAAAAACCGGCGAAGTCGGTAATATGAACTACCAAAAAGTGGGTAATTGGAGGGCTGGCAATGCCAGGCGTGTTGCGCCTCGTAAAGCACGACCTCCAGCACTACAGGAGGAAGCGCACGATCGCGCATCCTCGGCATCGGCGCGCCGCTTACAGTTGCACGAGTCCGGATCGAATGGCGTACTTGGTCAAATCGGCGACCGAGTGCAGATCGAGCTTGCGCATGATGTTGCGCCGATGGGTTTCCACCGTGGATTCCGCGATAACCATGCGTCCTGCAATTTCGGCCGAACGCAGCCCTTCGGCAAGTAATTGCAGGACTTCACGCTCCCGGTGTCCGAGCTTGATGCCGCTCTCGCCCACGGAGCCATTTCCCGCGAATGCGGTTTCAACCATCAAACCGGTCACTTCCGGACAAAGGTATTTCCTGCCTGCTGACACCGCGCGGATGGCGCGCACCAGTTCGCTTCCTGCCGCCGCCTTGATCACATATCCCGCAGCGCCAACCTTGAGCATCTCCAGCACATACGACCTGTCCCAATAACCTGACAAGACAACAATTTTCACCCCCGGGAATTGCGCCTTGATGCGGGCGGCCGTTTCGATGCCATTGAGTTCTTTCATCGCAATATCCAGAACAACAATATCGGGCTGCAGTTGTCTCACGATCTTGAGACCGGCACGGCCATTGTCCGCTTCCCCGACAACAGCGATATCACCTTCCTTATGCAGCATTGCGCTCAGCGCATCGCGCAGCAGTTTGTGGTCGTCAATCAGTACTACGCGGATTTTCATGTTATTCCTTTCTCATTGACCTTTGCCGGAACTGACTCCCCCCCCCCCGCAGCGGCAGCCTCAATAGCGCCGTCGTTCCATCGCCGCGCTTCGATTCAACGTGAAAATCACCGTCAAGAAACGCAATTCGTTCACGCACGTTCGCCAGGCCGAATCCTGTTGCCATCAGCTCGGCTCCGGCAACGCCCTGGTCAAAACCGACCCCGCTGTCGCTGACGGAAATCTCGATATGATCATCTTCTTGCCGGATATCAACGACAGCTGCTTCCGCCCCGGCATGTTTGGAAACATTGATCAGCAACTCGCGAACGGCCCGAAATACAATCACCTCGACCAAACTTTCCAGTGGCTGGATTTTGCCGTCATCATGCATTTCCACCTTCAGGCCATAGGCGCTGCGCATATTGTCCGCCAGCCAGTACAGTGCCTTGACCAGGCCCATCTCGTACAGAATGGGCGGGCTGATCTGAAACATGAGTGAGCGCAATGCCTTGTCAGCCTGGATGATCAGCTCGAGAGCATTGTTCAGGGCGCCTATTGACTCGCTTGGCATGTCTTTTTTGTCAAGACTGCTCAATTTCAGGTTGGCCAATGCAAGCAATTGCGCCGGTCCGTCATGCAGCTCCCTGGAAATACTGCGGCGCTCCCTCTCCTCGGCCATATTCAGGTCGATCAACATGGAGCGCAGCTGATTGGTGCGCACGCGAACGGCGTCTTCCAGCAGATCGGCGTGTCGAGTGCGCGCGACGAGTGCCTCTTGATTCCTGTGCTTGATCTCGGTGATGTCCGCGAACGTGACAATGACGCCTTCGATGGTCTTGAGCTCGTTGTACAGCGGCATGATGCGGCGCAAGTACCAGCGACCCTTGTCCGTGTGCTGCTGCGTTTCCAGAATCTTATGCCGCTTGAGGACCGCGCGAACGTCAGCAATCAACTCCGCGCCCGGCACGATGGGAACCAGATCAGCGATCGACCGGCCGACATCCGCGTCGATGATGTTGAACACTTTAGCCGTTGCCGGCGAGAACCAGCGGATACGGAATTCATGGTCGAGGCGAATCGATGCAATATCGCTGCTCGCCAGCAAATTGGCCAGATCCCTGTTGCTGGCCTCGATTTCACCGACCTTGCTGCGCAGTTGTTGATTGACCGTATTCAGTTCCTCGTTCAGCGATTGCATCTCTTCCTTGGAACTCTCCAGTTCCTCATTGATGGATTGCAGTTCCTCATTGATGGAAGTGATTTCCTCGTTGGACACCTTCATATCTTCGGCGGATAGCTCCAGTTGCTCGATGGTGTTGTGCAAGTCCTCCCGGGTAACCCGTAATTCTTCTTCGAGCTGCATAACCAAAGACTCCCTGCCGCCGCCGCTCGCCCTAGGCAGAACCTCACCTGGCACATCCTCGAAAACCAGCAGGAGCAAATCCTGGTGAAACTTGTCTCCGGCGGGGATCACGCTCAGGCGCACCGAATCAAATCCCCGCTCACGCCTAACCCGTGCATCGCCCACCACGACCGTAAGGCTGCTCCTCAGTGCTTCGCGAACCGCGCTGCGTACGCGGGAACGCAGTCCTTCCCGAACCAGCGTCAGCACATCCTGGGTGGGCATGCCGGTGGGCTGCGTCAGGTAACGATCGGTGGGTCCGCAGAAGTACACGACCTCGAAACTCGCGTTGATCAGCACGGCCGCCGGCGCAAACCGATCAAGTATCAGGCGCTGCGCCAGACCCACGGCAGTGGAGGTCCGAGCGATCGTCCGGGGCGACGTATAGCCCGCTGAAACGACCGCATGCCGGCTTGAGCCGGGCAGCAGATCAAGCGGCTCGCGCGAATTGGGGCCAACGCGTTGAAATATCCGCCATTTCTCCGACACGGGTTTGAATTGAGCCTGCTGCCCGACCGTTTCCGCCGACCCCAGAAAAAGATGACCGCCGGGCAGCAGCGCAAAATGGAACAACCGCATCGCCCTGTTTTGCAATCTCGGCTCGACGTAAATCAGCAGATTGCGGCAGCAGACCAGATCCAGCTTGGAGAATGGCGGGTCGAGAAACAGATTATGCGCCCCGAACACAACCGCGCTGCGCAGTGCCTCGCTGACCTGGTACCGATGCTCGTCTTTCAACTCGACGAAAAAGGCCTTGAGCCGCTCAGGCGATATCTGAGCCGCGATTCCTTCCGGGTACACGCCGGCGCGGGCAAACGTCAGCGAGCCTTCATTCGTGTCGGACGCAAAGATCTGCACCGGGCATTGTTTCTTCTCGGCGCGCAGCCACTCCAGCAGCAGCATCGCGATAGAGTAGGCTTCCTCGCCGGTGGCCGTTCCCGCCACCCAAACGCGTATCGGCGCATTCGGCAATTTACCGGCCACCAGCGGTTTGATCACCCGCGTGGTCAGTTCCTCCCAGGCCTCCGGATCACGGAAGAATTCGGTGACCCCGATCAGCATGTCCTTGAACAGCGCGTCGATTTCCTCGGGCTCCTTGTTCAGCAGCCGGCCATACTCCACCAGGCTCTTGACGCGTCTCAGGTCCATGCGGCGGTGTATCCGCCGTATCAGCGTGGGCTCCTTGTAGCCAGTGAAATCGTAGCCCGAGCGGCCCCGCACCAGCGCCAGAACGGCTGCCAGCGATTCCGGTCCGCTTTGGGCGCCGGCCGACAATGCGCCACTGCCTTCGGAGTAGGGGTGGCTGGCGTACCTGATGATGACTTCGGGCATGTCCTTAACTGGCAGCACATAGGTCGCAAGACCGGTGCTGATTGCGCTTAGCGGCATGCCATCGAATTGCGCCGCCTGCGGATCCTGCACCAGCACGATGCCACCGTTGTCCACAATGGATTTCAGTCCAATCGCGCCATCGCTGCCGCTGCCCGAGAGCACAACGCCGACCGCCTTCTGGCGCTGATCCTGCCCGAGTGACCGGAAAAAAAGATCGATCGGCAGACGATGCCCGCGCGATTCGGTCGGCGCCCGCAATTGCAATATTCCATCCCGGACATAAAGATACTTGTTGGGAGGCAGGGTGTACACGTGGTTGGGTTTGAGCATCACGCCATCCTCGGCCTCCTGCACCGTCATGGCGGTGCACTTTCCCAGCAATTCCGCCGCCAGGCTCTTGTGCGTCGGATCCAGGTGCTGGATGACGACGAATGCCAGGCCGCTGTTTGAAGGCATGGCACGAAGGAACTCGCGTATCGGCTCCAAGCCGCCTGCCGATGCGCCAATGCCGACGATGCAGGGGCCCATTCGCAGCGCCTGGTCTCGATTTCGCTGAGCTGAAGCGCCGCCTCGGACGGAGCCGGCTTGAGAAGGAACGGGCAACGCGCGCCGAGCGGTTGCAGCGCGCCCCTTGGGGGCATGTCTCCTTTTAGCAGCGGGTTTCATGGGTCACCAAACGTCAATGTGGGTGCATGCGCAAGCCAATGGCAGGCTGCCTTCATCTTGCGCCTTCGAATCGTCAAGCGACTGCATTGGTCTATCTGTTCATCGTAATGAGCCATACCGACAACATTAACCGAAGATATCAACAGCAACCTGCCTTTTTGCACAAGCAGTTCCGACCCCGCAAATTACCTGTTACTGGGTAATAAGAATTACCGCTTGTAATGCATATTGATTATCGAGCTACAGAGTACGCTCTAAACCAAGGTAAGTGTTGCCCGGTATTTGAGTTGCGGGCGCTGGTTTGATATGACCACACACAAGGGGGAGTTGCTTGAGCGCCAACGTTTCCGCAGACCGTATGGAACCGCTTCCCGTGTTGCCAGCCCGTCGGCCAAAGTCTCAGCACGACACAGCCGTAACGCCACAGCGGGGTAGTGTTGCATCGGAGCTTCACCAATCCTGCTGGCCTGGCCTGACAAAAAAGCCGAATCTGGACTGGATCGATGATTTGACCTACTGCCGCCGACGGCTGAAACGGGGCGAGAGCGTTTATCGGGCGGGAGACAAATTCACCTCCATTTACAAAGTCCGCAGCGGCTTTTTCAAAATGGAGAAAGTTCTGGATGTTGGCCGCGAGCAGGTCACCGGCTTCTGCATCACGGGCGAAATAATGGGTTTGGAAGGAATCGGCACTGAAGTACACACATCCAACGCGGTGGCGCTGGAAGACAGCGAGGTGTGCGTCATTCCGTATTCCTGGCTGGAAAATCTCGACTGCGATCAGCGGATATTGCAGCGGCATTTGCTGAAAACCATGAGCGACGCCATCGCACGCGACATCAGTATCATCCTCATTTTGGGTACACTGTGCGCCATCGAACGCACCTCCATGTTTCTGCTCGACGTATCGCAGCGATATGCCGCCCAGGGATACTCTGCTTCCGAATTCAACCTGCGCATGTCGCGCGAGGAGATCGGCAGCTATCTCGGCATGACCCTTGAGACGGTCAGTCGGACATTGTCCCGGCTTCACAAGGCCGGGGTGATCAGCGTTCAATACAAGAACATTCGCATCATTGACCTTGCCGCCCTGGCGCATTGCCTGGGTCAGCAAGCCGGCAGACGCGCCGCGCAAGCGCAACATCTCCAGCGCCAGGAACAACATGAGCCTCGAAGGCTCCACGACTGATCCGCGCAGCCCGGGAATCCTTGCCCATGCCGCACGGCAGGCGCCTGGATGATCATGCAGCGTTCGAAACCTTTTTTATCGTCCCGGACAAAAAATGCGCCGGCTACGGCCCTCCTCCCGATCAAGCCGTCGCTCCAGGACGATATTTCTTTTTCCGTCTGGCTGGAACAGAGTCCCGATGCATTGTTAATCACCGATACTGCGGGAACGATTGAATACGTCAACCCCGCGTTCGAGTCACTGAGCGGCTATGCGCAAGGAGAGGTCAGAGGACAAAGCCCCAGCATCCTGAAGTCTGCCGCCCACGATGCCGCGTTTTACCGAACGATGTGGCTGACCATTAGCTCCGGCGGCGCCTTTCGCGGCATGCTCGTAATCCGCCGCAAGAACGGAGCGCTCATCCACGTTGAGAACACCAGCTGGCCGATCACCGACAGCGAGGGGCGTATCGTGCACTACGCGTGCCAGATACGCGATGCGACCGAACGGTTGCAGGAGATCGACAAACTGACCCATGCTGCAACACATGACCCGCTGACCCATCTGCCGAACCGCACGCTGTTTCATGACCGCCTTCGCCAGGCGCTGCGACAAGCGGCAAGGCGCGAAGAAGAACTCGCCGTGGCGATTCTGGATTTCGACCGTTTCCGGGATATCAACACCCGCCACGGGCATCCGGCGGGCGATGCGGTGTTGCGAAGGGTGGCGCGGCGCATTGCCGGTTGCGTACGGGAAGCCGACACGGTGGCACGCATTGGCGGCGATGAGTTCGCACTGATCCTTCCCTCCGCCGGCGAACACGCAAGCACGCACGTGCTGGAGAAGGTTCGCGACAGTAATGACGGGACAATGCAGCATAATGCTTATCTGATCGGCGTCAGCTTGAGCATCGGCGCAGCCATCTATCCCAGGGACGGGACCGATGCCCAGGCCTTGTGCAAGAAAGCCGACAGGGCGATGTACGCGGCCAAGCAGGCGGGGGGCAACTGCGTGCGCTTTCACCATGCCAGCGACCCGAATTGCGCGCGCGCCCAATGCCCTATCACCGCGACCTGAGACGCGCACCGCCCATGGTAACTTCCCCTCAGAATCTGACCATTCTGGAAGCGGCAAAGGTCATGCGCGATTCGCAAGTCGACGAATTGATCGTTATCGACAGGATGAATGGCCGTTCGCACATTCTGGGAAGAGTGAGTGCATGGAATATCGTTGCAATGGTCCTTGCCACCGAGCTGGACCATACGGCGCTCACATTGGGTGACATCGTTACACCACCCGAATACCCGCGTTGCGTGCCCTGCATACTCAAATGCCGTTCCGATTGAGCTTTACCTGCTTTGGTTCAAGAGGCAATCCTGACGTATGGTGAGGATACAAGGCGTTGGCATCAATGAAAGCGGCATGTGAGTTGGTAGTGCATAAACACCAATCTCGAACCGGAACTGCAGAACATCCGCTGCCCAACCCTGGTGATCGGCTGCCGGCATAACGAGATCCGCACCCCGGCCATGTCGCGGCGCGTGGCCGACGCCATCACAGGCGCCCGTTACGTCGAAGTGGATTCAGGTCACTTCATGCCGGCGGAGACGCCCGAGCTTTTTGCCGAGCATGCCATCCCGTTCCTGATGGAATCATGATATCTATTACGCCGTTTCACTCTTTGATATTTAGTGAATTTTTCCGATTTGATCATATTGAAAAAATAGCGAATAACCCGATTTGACGCTGTCAACGCTTTTCAGCGCGCCCCCGCCGCCTGCAAAAGCTTCACCATCGCGTCATAGCGCCGGGCGCGTGCCAGCGCCAGCGGGGTGTGGCCATTGCGATCGGCGATATTCGGATTGGCGCCGGCCTGAATCAACGCCATCAGGGTGTCGGTATGCCGGGCGCCGCCATCGCCGAGCACAATGGATTCGATGAGCGCCGTCCAGCCCAGGTTATTCACGTGATCCAGCGGCGCTGCGGCCTGGATGAGCGTGCGCACCACCTCGGCATGCCCCAGATGGGCTGCCGCAATCAGCGCCGTGCCGTCATAGCGACTGGTGATGTTCTTCGCGCTGCAGCCCAGTTCCAATGCCAGTCGCAACGTGGGCACGTCGTTGGCGACGGCGGCGATGGTCACGATGTCATAACGGTCATTCTCCAGCGCATTGGGGTTGGCCCCCGCCGCCACCAGCGCGCGCAGGGCCGCATGCTGCCCGGCGAAGGCGGCCACATGCAACGGCGTGCGCCCGCGGGCGTCTATCTGTGCGATCCACAGATGGATAGTGAGCAAGAGTTGCGTAATAAAATAACTGCCATCTGGATTCGTGCACTAATAGATTCTATCGAAGGCGAACAGAGGTACTTAGCGGATTACAAAATTGAAGCCGAGAGAAGGGGATTTCAAAACATAGTGCTCATCTGTGAGCGTGCATCCGAGTACTTTCAATGCGTTCGTGAACTCCTGACACATTTCACCAAAGAAGAGCAGATTTTTCTATTCCATATTAGAAACATGTTGGTGCATGGATGGGTTAACGCGGAACACATGGATCAAATAAATATCAAGTTTTTTGATGGAAATAGAGTTGTAGTGGAACAACTAGACAGAGAAAAATACTGGAATCTAAAGCGTGAATTCTTCGGCAATTTCTACTCCGGGACAGTAAATTTGGATCTTATCCTTGCCCCTCTAAAGGAACGATTTAAGGCAGATTCGACCTATTGGGCAGTGCTTACCTCAGTGCTTTCACCTGATTTCACCAAAATGGTGGAACAGGGTATCGCGGCGGATTTGGGTCTGAAATAAGGTGTATGGGGACATCAAGACATAACCACCCACCGCAGGCGACGCGCTGGAGCGGTCATATTGCTCTCAATCGCCAAGCGCAGCGCACGCCTGAGCGGGAACGTTGGGCCTGTAGGAGTATCACCCGATGATCACCGCATCCCATAGCCATTTGATGGCGCAATACAACGAATGGATGAACTCGCGCCTGTATGCACTGTGCGCCTCATTGCCTGACGCGGAGCTGCACAAAGACCGCGGCGCATTCTTCAAGTCGATCTATGCCACC
>CANKAJ010000181.1 GCA_947479645.1 Betaproteobacteria bacterium
CGCGTTGCGTTCCTGTTCGGGCCAACGCCAGCTGTTGTGTTACATCCATTCTGACCAGGAGAATTGCCTTGTCTTGCGTGATCGGGTATGAGCCCTCGCTCTGCAGCGGGAACTGACTCAAAGCGACGATGCGCTGGTTGTCCGCGGCATGCACGCTGATGACGGAGTCGGGTGATGCAGCCGCCATTGTCAAGTAAGCCTGCAGTCCTGGCTCCGGCAGTTCATCCAGGCGAAGGCCAATCCAGGCCGCCTTCGAGGAGGCCAGCACACGCAGGGGCTCGCCCGAGGCGAGCAGCAGCAGTTCGATATCGGGTTCGGCCGCGGTTGCAGTCACGATGTGTTGCACAGTGATGGTGTTCGACGCGGTCTGGGCCGCGTGCATGAGATGGGTAGCGGTTTCCTTCGCCTCGTCAAACGCGATCTGTTGCAACACGATGTTCATCTTATACGCCATCAACGAGGCGATGCACAGGCCGAGCAGCAGGCCGAGCAGCAGAATCGGCGCGAACAGGCGTATGCGCAGCGACGCTCTGCCGGGGTGGGCAGGCTGCAGCGATTTCGAAGACGTCTGGGTTTGCCCAAGCATGACTAGCCTGCCTTCCCGGTTTTTAACATACGTTATTCGATCATAGGTGGAGGCGCTCGCAGGTTAAGAAGTGTTAAAGCGGAAGTGTTAAAGCGGAAGTGTTAAAGCGGAAGTGTTAAAACGGAAGTGTTAAAGCCGAAGTGTTAAAACCGAAAGTGTCGCGGCGCCGGCTACTGGCGCGCCTGCCCCGTCCCGTCCCGTCGCGGGACCGGCGCCAGCGCGCTATTTGAGCGGCTTGGCCAGCTGCAGCTGGATTGCGCCGCGCAGCTGATAACCCTTGCCCCGAACGGTGGCGATCAGGTTGGGATCGTCGCAGCAGATCATCAGTTTGCGACGCAGGTTGGATATGTGCACGTCGAGGCTGCGGTCAAGCGGGTCCCATTCCCGCTGGAACACCGCGCGATACGCCGCGGCGCGGCCAAGCGTGCCTTCGCTGCGGCAAAGGGCCAACAGCAGGCGCAGTTCGTGTTCGGTGACGCGGTCGTTGCCCTGCGGTCCGGTCAATTCGCGCGAGGCAATATCGATGTGGGCCGTGCCGATGCGCAAGGCGACCTCCTGCGGTGGGGGCTCGCCGGACTTGGGCGCCCGGCGCAGCACGGCGCGCACGCGCGCCACCAGTTCCTCCGGTGCAAATGGCTTGAGCAGATAGTCGTCGGCGCCGGCTTCCAGGCCAGTGACGCGCTCGTGGATGCCACCGCGGCCGGTGAGTATCAGGATCGGCACGACGCTACGCTCGCGCACCGCGCGGGCAATCTGTATGCCATCGTCGCCGGGCAGTCCCAGATCGAGCAGGATGGCCAGACAAAGGCCGCTGTCGAGCTGTGCAAACACCTGCGAGCGCTGTATGGCCGTGCGCACGTGATAACCGGCCAGCCGCAACGAGCTGGTCACCAGCGCCAGCACATTGGGGTCATCCTCCACGACGAGAACGAAAGCAGTCTTGGCGGCGTTCATGCGCGCTATTGGCCGCTCGGAACTGCGCGACCCATGCCGCCCGCGATATCGACCCGCAACAGCACGCGGCCCGGTTGCGAACGGTCCAGCTGCGCCCCCAGTACAGGCAGCACCGGCAGGGCATGCACCAGCGCCAGTTCGCACGGATCGCGCGAAGAACGGGACGAGCCGGCACTGGTCGCGGCATCGCAGCGCAATTCGAATTCAAGCTGCTCCGGCGCGGGGGCGCGGGTGAGTCGCGCCGTGCAATGCAGCACGGCGTCGCGGCCGGCGGCGCGTCGCAGCAGCGCAGCGGCGCATAGCAACAGCGACTGTAGCGTGTCACGGTCGAGGGTCGTGTGCATGGCCGTCTTGGGCAGGTCCTGGCACGCGCTGCTGGCGTATGTCGCGGTTTGCAAGGCTTCGGCCAGACGGTCCATGTCCTCGGGGTGGAGTTCCTGCGCACCTGCGGGCACGTGCAATGAGGCCGCCGATGGCAGGGCAAGCAGGCTGAGTGCCGCGCTGAGGCAGAGCGCGCTGCCGCTGGCATCGCCCAGCGCGCGGGTGGCGCGCTCGAGCGAGCGCGGGTTGGGGGCGGACTCAAGGTGGCTTGCCGCGGCGTAGAGCACGGCAATGACGTTATTCAGAGAGTGCGCCGCGGCCGCGGCCAATTCCCGAGCGTCAGCGGCGGGCAACTCGATGGGGTTCATGGAATGGAGGGGGGCATTGCCAGCGGTTAATGGGCGGGAATCAACACGATGTCGACCTCTTGTTGATGGCGTTGATACAGCCATAAATGCACGAATGCCATTTTAGCGCATGCTGCGCCGTGCTTAACCCTTGGTTTACTTGCTGGCCGGCGCTTGGACTAGACGACCTCGGTGGCGGTGATTGTTTCGAGCAACAGCGATATGTCCTTTGCCCGGATCGGCTTTGACAGGAAATGGGTCACGCCACTCTCCTTGGCTTTGTCTCTATCGGAATTCTGGGTAAACGCGGTGAGCGCAACAATGGGCACTGCCAGGCCCGAACGTCCCGATGAGCGTATCTGCTTGGCCGCCTCATAGCCGTCCATGACCGGCATCTGGATGTCGAGAAATACCACGTCGAAACTCTCGCTGCCCAAAAAAGCGTTCACCGCCTCCAGGCCATTGCTGACCAATGTCACCGTGTGGCCCATGCCTTGCAGCATCAAGCGAATCACCAGCTGATTCGCCGGCGTGTCTTCGGCCACCAGGATATGCAAGGGCAGCCCTGCATACGGGGCGTTGCTTATGACCGGGCTCGCTTCGCTGGTTTCCTGGAATTGTCTGAGCGGCAGCGAGATCGTGAAACAGGCGCCTTGTCCGGTGTCGGGTAAAAGATCGACCACTCCGCCCATCGCCGCAGCCAGCTTGCGGCAGATCGCCAGGCCGAGTCCGGAGCCGGCATGCGGCCGCAGGCGTTCTGCACTGCCCTGCTTGAACGGTTCGAAAATCTGTTCGCGCAATTCCTGGGGAATGCCCGAGCCGGTGTCGGCGACCGCAAACCGGATCAGCGTTGCACCGTCTGCGTCGAGGGCTGTGCCGACATCGATGCTTATGCTGCCTTCCTTGGTGAACTTGACTGCGTTGCCCATAAGATTGGTCAGGATCTGCATCAAACGCGCATCGTCGCCAAGCATGCGCGGCGGGACCGCGGGGTCAATGGTGCATTGAATGTCCAGGCGCGAAGCGCCGGGCAAGCCCCCGATCAACAACATCAAGCGGCTCATGAATGCGCTCAAATCGATGATGCTGTCGCTCAACTCGATGCTGCCCGCTTGCAGGCGGGAGAAATCCAGCACATCGTTGATGATCTGCAGCAATTGCCCTCCCGCGGTCTCCATCGTGCTTACCAGGTGTTGCTGCTTGGAGTTCAATTCGGTGGCGCTCAGCACGTCGGACAAACCGATTACGACATTCAGGGGAGTGCGGATTTCATGGCTCATGGTCGCCAGAAAATCACCCTTGGCCCGGTTGGCCTCGTCGGCGCTGGTTTTCGCCGCCTGAATGCCGCGCAGGTTGTCCTCGCGCTCGCCGATCAGTTTGTCGATCACCTCGGCGATCGCGCGCAGGTCTTCGGAGTCTTCGCGGTGGGCGAGGATGCCCATCCGGTTTTCAGGCGTATCTGCAGCCTCGGCGCCGAGGGGCGCCGGCTTGTCGTCGTTTTGCATCTTGGCGATGGTGTTGCGCAGCACATCGAAGGCATTGTGGCGGTTTTTATCAGCGATCTGCAAACGCTCCGACATCTGGTTGAAGCTATCGACCAGGACCCCGATCTCGCCGGTTGCGGTGACTGTCACCCGCGTGGCAAGCACGCCTTCGGCGAGCCTGGAGGAGGCCTGGGCCAGTTCGATGATCGGCGTCGAAAATTTACGCGACACGAAAAAAGCAAGCGCGCCAATCGCCGTCAGCAAAATCAGCAGCACCAGCAGAAAATAATATATCGCCGGCTGATAATCCTTCAGGATCAGCGACGACGGAATGGCGTAGGCGATCCGGATGAGCGGCTTGTCCTTGACAATGGACAGGTCCTGGACCGCAACCAGGCCTTTGTCGATGCGCTGAAATTGCAGTTCCTTTGCGCTGCCCTTGGGCAGGAACTCAACCGGGTTGAGCCCCAGGGATTTCTCGGCCGGCGCGACCAGCAGTTGATCGGTCGAGGAAAACAACCATATCGGGTTCAGTTCGTAGAATTTCACCGACTTCAAGCGACTGACAAAGGTGTCCAGTCGCATCCGAATGATGACCAATCCGCCGAAACCACCGTTGTCGTAGTCGATGGTGGACAAGCCTGTGAGTATCGTCAGCCGGTTGTTCTCGTCGATGAACGGGCCTTCAATGATCACCTCGCGAGGGGGCATGAACCACTCCATGTTGCCCGATGACAGCAACAATGGCGTGGTCTTGATTGTCTGAAACAGTTTTTTCAAATGGACTCGCGTGGCCGAGGGAGGCGTGCCCCCCTCGGGGGCTGCTTCCTTGCTCAGATTGCCGGTCTCGAATTGCCGCTGCCCATCGACCACGTTGACAATCAGTTCGCCATCGGCATCGGCGTAATAGATGCCCGAGTAATCGCGGTATTCGCCCTGGATGCGCAGCAGATTGGTCTCCAGGACCTTGATCGAGACGATTCGCTCGTCCCCGGATGCCGACAGGTAGCTCTTGAGCGCATCGGATTCGGCGACCTGCTTCAAGGAGCGCTGCAGGCCGATGCTGAGTTCCCGCTCGAAGTTGTCGGAAATAATGGCCATCTGCTGGGTAACGCTTTGTTCCAGCCGCAAGGCGCTGGAGTCCTTGTTGAACTTGATGGCGAGTAACACCATCGGCACGCCGGTGGCGATCCCCACGGCGACAAACGCCAGCAGCAGCCGGTTGAATATGGATTTTTTTTTGTGAGGCAAGAATTGGCCGCCCTTATTGAACGAGTGCGGCGGATTTTTCGATGACTTCGTCGATCAGATACATCGCATCTTCGAGCCGTATGCCCAGCGCCCTGGCGCGATTGCGATTGACCAGGTAGGGTCCTCGTTCGGGTGTCTTGATCGCCATTCTGGCCGGGTTCAGGCCTTGCTCGAGTATGCCGTAGGCCATCTCGAAAGCGAGGTATCCCTGGTTGTATCCGGAGTCGTTCGCGGTCAACAGCATTCCCTCGAGGACAAACTGGTCCTCATGGGAGGCTTCGGGTATCTTGATGTTGTTGAGGTACCAGCGGCCGGCGGCAAGCATGTCGACATGCTTGCCGTTGCTGTCGCGCAGGGTGTCGTGGTTGAGCACAAACAGCGCATCGACGCGTTTTGACATTGACAGTGCCCCTGCCTTCCAGTCCTCCAATGAATTGGTCACCACCTTATCCACCAGCTTCAAGGGCAGCAAGCCGCGCTGTGCCAATTGCTCTATCATCTTCACGTTCGGCCGCGAGGACTCGGAGTCACAGGCGAGGATGCCGAAGGTCTGCGCCTTGGGCGCCAGCCTCTTGAGCAGATCGAGGCTTTCCTTGTGATAGCCCGATTGCCAGACACCGGTCACGTTGTGTCCGGGCGCATCCAGCCGGTCAACCAGGCCGTACCTCAGAGGCAGACCGTTGATGCCCCAGAACACCACCGGTGTTTTCATGTCGAGCAACTGGTTGCCGATATAGTTGGCGGCATTGTCGTCGCCGAGCAATACCAGGTCCGGGGCAAATCTGCGTATTTCGGCCATGATGCGCGAGGTTGCGCTCGCCATGTCTGGCCGGGAGTCTTTTTTCTTGGTGTCCATCCACACTTTTTTCACGATTACCGACGGGGTCTCGACCCCGTCGGTATCGGCAAGGCGCTTTGCCTGCAAGTCGTTCTCGAAATAGCCGTACTTGCGCATCGCCGCGCTTACCCCGCGTTGCGTCGATTGTGACCAGATATAGCCTTTGTGATAGCTGCTGACGATGAAGATGCGCTTTTGCTTTTCGGCCGCCGCCGCCACGGCCGGCAGCGCCGCCAGCACGAGCCACAAGAGCGCCAGCGGGACGACTGCGAGTCTGGCTGAAGTCAGTTTGCTCATTTCATGCATCTCCCATGGGGTTGACCGCGCCGGTTCTTGGCGATCACTCACACTTTGTGCTGAATGCGCCATTTGTCGAAAATCTTGATGGACTGCCCGGCATACAGGTCTAGCGCAGCCTCGGGTGACAAGCGCCCCGAGGCGGCATCGGCAAACATGCGCGGGATCAGCCAGCTTTTCCAGATCTCATCGATCGCTGCATTGGCGTAGCCCGGATAGCCGACGTTGATGGTCCACTTGGCGGCATCGGTGAATATTTTGTACTTGTCAGGGGGGGTTGCCTTCGGGTCGTGGCCGATCAGCGTGTTCACGTCGGAGATCAGTTGCGGATAGGTGGGCAAGTTGTAAAAGCCGCTGGCGATGAAGGCGTTTCGTGATTCGCCGGCGAGGTCCACCAGGAATTTCTTGGCGCCATCGATGTTTCTGGAGAATTTCCAGATCACGTAGGCATTCATCAGGTGCATTACCCCGAGCTGAGCCGCGGGTCCCCTGGCCGGTATGCCCAGCGCGATCTTGTTGGCCAGCGGGATTTTTTCGCTCTCGCCGGTGCGCGTGATCGAAATGGCGTTAAGCGTGAGAGAGCCATTGCCGGCCAGCATCAGACGGTTGTTCGATGAGGCATCCCACGAAAATATTTCATCGGTCATGGTTTCCTGATATAGCGCCTTGGCATATTTCAGGGCTTCGAGGCTTTGCGCCGATTTGAGGCAGGGACGACCATCGGCGGTTTGCTCCGAGGCGCCGAAGGCGGCCAGAATGGAGCGCAGCGCCATGCTGCTGTCGAGTTCGTTGGACATGCCGATCCCCACGGGAATGCCGTGCAGTTTCTTGATCTTGCGCCCGCCTTCGCGAATGGCATCCCATGAAGAGGGCACCACTCCTGCTTCCTCCCACAAGTCCTTGCGGTAGTTCACCGGGTCGGGGACGTAGCTGTCGGAGAAGCCGAAGTACTTTTTTGTGACCGGGTTGTAGGTGCTGCGGGTGGCGATTTCCAGCGGTTTTCCGTAGCGCCGCTCGCACTCGGCATAGACGTCGCGGGTGTCAACGACATAATCTTCATAGGATGCCGGCGGGCTGAGGAACATGCATAGATCATGGCCCTGTTTTTTTGCGATCTCGGTGGCTGCGCGGCTTTCTATGCTGGTCATCGCGATATTGGTGACCAGGACATCGGTATTGTTTTTTTCGCCCCATTCCTTGACAAAGACCTTGTTGAACCATTCGTCGAATGCGGGCACGAAGTGATTCCATTGCAGGATTTTCAGGGTCTTGCGGGAAGCCGCGCGTGCCGAACCTGCAAATTGCGGTGCAATACCCGAGGCAACGGCGACGGCGCCGGCGGTCTTGATGAATGTACGCCTTGAAACAGTCTGTTTGAGACTTGAGTTGGTCATTCCAACACCTCCCATGAATGCGATACACCGATATGCTTGCGCAGTCCCGCGTCGGTCCTTGAACTCTTTTCGGTTCTTGAACGCTTTTCCCAGTTTGCCGCAAATGTCACGGATGAAGCGTTAAGAAGTGTGAGCAAGGTCAGCCGCCGCGATGCTGTCCCGCACTCAGCGCGGGCCGCCGCTGCTTATTTTTCGCGCCTGTCGACTGGTCTGCAGCGGCAGAGCGCGGCAGACCGCCAGTATTGCGTCCAGGGTGCTTTGCGCCGCCGTGGTCGCCGTGGCGATTTCGATGGCGGAAGGCCATTGCTCGCCCTCGCAGCGAGCCTGGATGCGCGCAAACCCCTTGGCTGCCCTGGTTGCGCCAAATTGCGCAAACAGCCCCGCCAGGCGCTGTGCCGCCTGGCCCACGCCTTGCGCATCGGCGGCTTCGGCCATGGCCCGCAACCGCTGCAGCGTGGCCTTCGTGTCCTGTTGGAATTGTCTGACCGCCACGGCGAACCCCTCTGGGGAAAGATCGTCATGCAGTTCGGCGAGCATCGCCTGGTCGATGCTCTCTGTGGCGGCGGCGGCGTCGTCGTCGTCGACGGCGCTGTTTTTCTGGACGATGGCCGCGAGCAGCCGGGCCACGTCCTCCAACTTGATCGGCTTGGTGAGAAAGTGCGTCATGCCGTGGGCCAGCGCGTTCAACCGGTCGGCTTCCCGCGAATGCGCGCTCAGCCCGATGATCGGCACGCGACGGCCATCGCCGGCGCGCTTGCGGATGGCCGTGGCTGCCGCGCAACCGTCCATGCGCGGCATCTGGATATCCATGAAGACCATATCGAAAGACGCCTCGAAGAAAGCCTCGAGCGCCTGCTCTCCGTCGTCGACGACGCGCACCGAGTGCCCCAAACGCTCCAGGATGGCGCGGATGACCAGCTGGCTGGCGGGTGTGTCTTCGGCCACCAACACCCGCAGTGGCTCTGACGGGGATGTCGGCGTGAGCGCGGCTTGCGGCGAGGGCGCCAGCCCGAGTTCCAGCGGCAGGCTGAAGGTGAAGCTCGACCCGGCGCCAGCGGTGCTGTCGAGCAAGAGAGTGCCACCGAGCAGTGTGGCGATGCGCCGGCAGATGGCCAGCCCCAGGCCGGTTCCCGCCTTAGGCACGCGTTGATCGATGTCGCCCTGCTCGAAGGGCTCGAAGATGCGCTCGCGCACCGCCTGGGGAATGCCGCGACCGCTGTCGGTGACCGTGAACGACAGCCATGGCCGGTTGTCCGCGCCGGGGGGGCGGCTCACGCTCAAAATGACCGAGCCCTGCCCGGTGAATTTGACCGCATTGCCCAGCAGATTGATCAGCACCTGGGTCAACCGGGGGGCATCCCCGCGCAACCAGTCGGGGACTCCGGGGGCCACCACAGCTTCGATGCGCAAGACGTGCGCGCCAGGCAGGCCGCGGCTGATGCGCATCACCTGCTCCAGCACCGTCGCCAGCTGAAAATCATTGGCTTGCGCCTCCAGGCGGCCGGCGTCCAGGGTGCTCATGTCGAGCACGTTGTTGATGATGGCGAGCAGCTGATCGGAGGCTTCCAGTATCGTTTTCAGGTGGTGGCGCTGGGTGTCCTCCATCGGCAACTCAGAGAGCAGGCTGCCCATGCCGATCACGGCGTTCAGCGGGGTGCGGATTTCGTGGCTCAAGGTGGCGGCAAAGAGGCTCTTTGATTCGCTGGCGGCCTCGGCCTTGTCCCTGGCCAGGCGCAAATCCTGCTCGGCCTTGCAGCGTGTCACCAACTGGCCGGCCTGGTTTCCGAGCAAGGTGCCAAGCTGCAGCAGCATGGCATCGGGCCTTGAGATCTGCTTCTGGTAGAACGCCAGAACGCCCCAGAGCACACCCTCGACCAACACTGGAAACGCCATCCCCGCCCGCAAACCGGCGTCATTGCCGGGGATTGCATGCGCAGCAGCGCCGTCCATGGTTATATCGTCGATCCATGCCGGTTGCAGGGTCGCTGCGGCGCGCTCGGGCAGGGCTCCTCCGGGGTCGCAAAGCGTCGCGTCGCCGGCCTGCTGCATCAGCCGCTGGTTGTCCCTCCCGGCATGCCAGCTGTCTGACAGGACCAGCGCATCGCCCGAGATGGCCCAGAGTTGTCCCAGGCTCCATTGCAGTTGCTCGCAGAAAAGGCGCAGCATGCCAGTGAGGCCGCTGCGCAGCGAGGCCGCATCCATGATCAGCCGCGAGATGTCCAGCTGCAGCGTCTGGCGCTGGCGTGTTGCGACCTCGGCACTGATGTCGCGCTCGATCGCCATGAAATAGGCGGCATCACCGTCGTCCCCGAGGACGGGTTGCACCTCCATGGCGATCCAGTACGGGGCGCCGTCCTTGCGGTAGTTGAGAATTTCCTCGCTGAAGGTCGAACCTTGACGCAGTTGTTCACGGATGCGCGCAACCGTCCCCGCGTTGGTGCCGGGGCCCTGCAGCAATTTGCCGGGGGAGTGCCCGATCGCCTCGGTCTGGCCGTAACCGGTGATGCGGCAAAAGCCCTCGTTGACCCATTCGATGCGGCCCGCGACATCGGTCAGGATCACTGCGTTGTCCGTGTGTGCCGCGATCAGGGCAAGTTTGCGTGTCTCGCTTTGCTGCTTGCGCAGATCCCCGATCTGTTGGTGCAGCGCGGCCTGCTCGATCTGCATGCGCGTAACGAGTTCGGCGCTGTCGGCGGCCGACTGGTGGCTTGCCCGCAGTCGTTGCAGCAGGTCCATGGCCGGATCGTGCCGCGCGAAATCCTCTGTCTGCAGGCCGAGCCGCGCGATGTCAGATGCATCGGC
>CANKAJ010000182.1 GCA_947479645.1 Betaproteobacteria bacterium
CTGGTCAACATGGCATGGAACATCAAAAGGATGGCGGTATTGGCCGGATAAGCGATCAGGGTGGCCTGCGCTGGCACCATCTCGTGCGCGCAGACTACCCAATTCCCCAATTTCTCTGTCCCATTCGATTTCCATAGCCCATATGACTCTTAAATTCAACCCAAGCCCGACAGGCTGCTAGGCGCCGATTCCGGTTCAAACCATTTGCACACCTCAGCCGAGGGTGCTCATCATCGTATTGGCATGTTCCTTCTGAATCGCGTCACCTTCTTGCAACACCTCATTCAGGAGTTCCCTCGCTCCATCCTTGTCACCCATGTCCTGATACGCCTTGGCAAGATCAAGCTTGGTCGCCACTTCCTGCCATTGGGCGGTCGGCTCTGCTGCAGATCCCAAGGTCTCGCTTCCGAGATCAAGATTGATGGAAGACAGATCCAACATCGGAGCACTCTGCGGTTCCACCGGCGCTGCTGGGATACCGAGATCAAAATCTATACTGCTAGCACTCTCTTCAGTCTGTTCGCCACCGGGCAGGCCGATATCGAAATCAATGCTGGATGCACTTGCTGCGGCTACATCTTCTGCGGCCGATGCTTCAGCTGTGCTTTCAGCATGCGAGGAGAGCAATTCAAAATCGATGGACATTCCCGCGTCGTGCGCAGGCACGGCATCCGCCTGCAGCACCACCGTTTCATCCTGCGCAAAATTGGGCTCTTCAACTGGCTTGTCACCACCAAGATCAAGATCAAAATCCAGCGCTGCTGGTGCTGCTTCTGGTTGTGGTGCAGCTGTTACGTTCTCAACGCTCAGGTCGATGTCCGGCTGGGAGCCTTCTGATGCTCCACCGCCATCCAGGTCAAAATCAAGCGCGGGTGGCGCGGCCACTTCGTTCGCAGAATCCAGCACAAAATCCGGTGTGGGCGCCGTCACCGCATCAAGAATCTGCGTATCGTTAACATCTGCCACTGCCCCGGCGGAGCCGCCATAAAGATCGTTGCTTGGGTCGATGCTCAATCCCAACGCAGTAGCCTTATCCCAATCCTCACCCTGACCGCCGGTTATCGAATGAAGTTCCCGTGCATGGATTCCGAAAGAGACGACATCCTTTCGATTGGCATAGATCTCAAGCAATTTCAGGTGAACTGCCGGGTGACTAGCGTCCTTTGCCAGTGCGTCCTTGAGAATTTCCTCAGCTTGGGCATCCCGACCATACGCCATGTAGACGTCTGCTTCGGCTACCGGATCGATTTCTTCGGCACTTGTCGCGGCAGCTGAGTCAACTTGGCCGGCACTGCTCGCATGCGCCATCAGACCAGTGTCGCCTTCTGCAGTTGCGGCAGCACCCATCATCGAACTCATTGACGGTTCGATTCCGATTACGCTGGTGGCGGCTGCAGCAGCCTCAGCGGCTTGCTTGCGTCGCCGACGAACCGCATATCCTGCATAACCAGCCAGCAGCAATATCACAGCGCCAGCTCCACCAAGCGCCATCTCATTTTCAAGCAGCTCGTCCAAAAAGCTAGGCGGCTCTGGCTGCGGCGCAGGAGGTGTCACCGGGCGGGGAGCGGCTTTCGGCGCTGCTTTAGGTGCTTCTGTCGACTTGGCTACATCGGGCTCCGCTGCTGGTGCTGCAGATTTAGCCGCAACAGTCGCTGCTGTTGCCAAGGCTGCGGGTGCTGCTGCCCCCTTGGTTTCTTCGGCCTTTGTAGCAGGTACAGGCGCTGGGGCAACTTTCGCCGTTTGAGCTTGCTGTTGTAATTGAGCGCCCGCCTGGCTCTTCAACTCAGCAAGCTTCTTCATTTCAGCGAGGTTCTTTTCAAGCAAGGCAACTCGCTCATTCGCTTCCTTGAGTGCCTTGTCCTTGGCTACAGCGTCATCCTTTGCAGCGGCAGCACCAGCACTGCCTCCGGCCTTAGCCTCTTCGGCGCGCGACAGACGCAACTGATCCTTGGCGGACTCTTTGGCCGGCGTCGGCTTTTCCTGAGCAGCCACGCCAATCTGGCCGGAAGCCTGACGGCTGGTATCCGGACGTACAGGAGCTTCGGCTACGGCTGCCCCCAAGCTACGCCTGTATTGCGAATAATCCGCACTTTGAGCATTAACTATACGGATTGCATCGCTTGAGGTCACACCATCAATTGCCGCCTTGCCCGGAAGATTGAGTATCTTCCCGGTACGAAGCCTGTTCATATTGCTACCATCGAATGCTTCGCTATTGCCGCGATAAAGCGCAACCAGCATCTGCTGAAGCGTCGCACCCTCTACCTGGTTTTGCTGAGCTATCTTGGCCAGCGTATCACCTCGCCTTACCGAATATGTGCCGGCAGTCACTAGTGGCTTAGGCTGCGCAGGCGTTGCGGCGGGTTTGCTCGGAGGTGTTACGGCACGTTCAGGCACCGGGGTGGGCGACACCGGTGCGGATTGCAACGGCGCTTCAGATACCGCCACTTGCGGAACGACCGCAGGCACCGTCGCCACCACTGGCCCCTTGTACTCGGGCGGGTCCAGCAAGAACGTGTATTCGCGAACCAGTTTGCCTGCAGACCAGCTAAGTTCCACAAGCATGTCGATGAATGGCTCATTCATCGGCTGTACTGATGTCATTGTTATTACATACTGCGTCGGAGAGCGTCGTTCAATGGCGAACCTGACAGGAAGCAGGGCGCCATTCAGGTCGATATTGGCTTGGCGAAATGCGTCCACCGCCCCCAAACGGGCTGCAAGCGAGTCCCCTTCACCTGACTGCAGTGAAACAATCTCAATTTCCGCCTTGAGTGGCTCCCCCAGCGCGCTGAGGACTGTCAGCCTACCCAGGCCGGCAGCCGACGCAACCGATGACAGGAACAGGCCGGCACATACCGCTGCCGCCGCAAAAATAGACTTGCCGCCGATCTTTCCCACTCCGACACCTTAGATTTCTAGCTCGGGAAACGAACATACCATCATGAAGTTAGCGATGCAAGCTTATGTTTCGTTTCGCAAACTGCGTTAAGTCAATATTTTCTTACGCGATTTTCCAAAATGTAGACACACCAAACTAAAGCCAATCAGTTGCCAGTAGCGCACACAAGCAACCAGACAATCCTTGAAACTTCCCCAACCATCTGAATAAGATAGAAAAATCTGTCATGGATTCGACATTAATCCAGATTAGGAAACATACCGCCGACAAACAGACTTGGCGTCAATACAGTCAAGAATCGAGCAAAATTCGCAACATGCGCCGCAGCGGTTCTGCCGCGCCCCACAGCAGTTGGTCACCTACAGTAAAAGCACTTAGATAACGATCGCCCATGGAGAGTTTGCGCAATCGCCCAACCGGCACGGACAGGGTTCCTGTGACCTTGGCGGGAGTGAGTTCCATCAAGGTCGATTCACGCTCATTCGGTACTACTTTCACCCACGCATTGGCGCTTGCAAGAATGGCTTCAACATCCTTTATTGAGACATCCTTGGCAAGCTTGATGGTCAGAGCCTGACTGTGGCAACGCATCGCGCCAACACGAACGCAAATTCCGTCGACGGCGATGGGATTGGCCTGCGTCCCTAGAATCTTGTTACTTTCAGCCTGCCCTTTCCACTCTTCACGGCTCTGTCCGTTACCCAAGTCCTTATCTATCCAGGGCAGCAGACTGCCCGCCAGAGCAGTTCCGAAGTGAACTTTGGGCAATTCGTCAGAACGGATAGCCTCAGCCACAGTCCTGTCAATGTCGAGAATCGCAGATGCAGGATCGTCCAGAAGGCCTTTGGCAGAGGCGTGCGCATACCCCATCTGCTTGATCAGTTCACGCATGTTTTCGGCACCAGCACCGGATGCGGCCTGATAGGTCATGGCCGTCATCCACTCTACCAACCCCTCACGGAACAACCCATGTAAAGCCATCAGCATCAGGCTGACCGTGCAATTACCTCCAATGAAATTCTTTCCCCCACTGGCAATCGCATCCCGGATCAAATCAGCATTGATCGGATCAAGAATAATGACCGCATCGTCATTCATGCGAAGTGCACTCGCGGCATCTATCCAATAACCCTTCCAGCCGGCTGCACGCAACTTAGGAAAAACATCATTTGTATAGTCACCGCCCTGACAGGAAATGATAATGTCCATTGCCCGCAGGTCATTGATACTTCCTGCGTCCTTGAGCGGTGCGGTTTCCTTGCCAATGAAGGGCCCCATCGCGCCGACTTGCGAGGTGGAGAAAAAAACCGGCTCGATGAGGGCGAAATCCTGCTCGATACTCATGCGCTGCATGAGCACCGAACCTACCATCCCGCGCCATCCGACCAGTCCAACCCGTTTCATTTTCTTGTTCCGATCAAGTCAATGCGCCAAAACGTACCAGTTTATCGTGTTAAAGCAATTTATGTCTGTTGTTCAGCCCTTTAGCGCAGCCAGTACCGCCTCGCCCATTTCCTGCGTGCCTACCTTTCGTGCGCCACTTTGGTAAATATCCGGCGTACGAAAACCCTGTGCCAGCACTTTCTTCACCGCCGCTTCGATGCGTTCTGCTGCCGCATCCTGATTTAGGCTGTAGCGAAGCATCATTGCCGCTGAAAGAATTGTGGCCAGGGGATTGGCCACGCCTTGTCCGGCGATATCCGGGGCCGAACCATGAATTGGTTCGTACATGCCTTTGCCGCTGGCATCCAGCGAAGCCGACGGCAGCATCCCGATAGATCCGGTCAACATCGACGCCTCGTCGGACAGAATGTCTCCAAACATGTTGCCTGTCACGATGACGTCGAATTGCTTAGGATTACGGATCAACTGCATTGCCGCGTTGTCCACGTACATGTGAGATAACTCGACCTCGGGATACTCCTTACCCACAGCGATAACAACATCGCGCCAGAATTGCGAGGTCTCCAGAACATTGGCCTTGTCCACAGAACACAACTTGCGCCCGCGTTTCATTGCCGCGCGAAATCCACTGTGTGCAATGCGCCTGATCTCCGGCTCGCTGTAGCGCATGGTATCGAAGCCTTCGCGGTCTCCGGACTCGTTCGTCCTGATACCACGCGGCTGCCCGAAATAGATGTCCCCAGTCAATTCGCGCAGGATCAGAATATCAAGTCCGGCGACGATCTCGGTCTTGACCGACGAGGCCTCGGCCAGTTCCGGATACACGATGGCTGGGCGCAGATTGGCGAACAGATTGAGTTCCTTGCGCAATCCCAATAGCGCCTGCTCGGGCCGCTTGGGTCGTGGCAAAGAATCGTATTTCGGTCCGCCAACGGCGCCAAACAGGATGGCATCAGCCGCCTTTGCGAGTTCTAGCGTGACAGCCGGCAAAGGCTCCCCAGTCACATCGTACGCGGCTCCGCCAACCAGCGCCTGTTCAAATTCGATATCAAGTCCCAACACCTGCAGAACTTTTACTGCTTCAGTCACGATTTCCGGACCGATGCCGTCCCCCGGCAATACCGCTATTTTCATGGCATGTGTACCCATATTGAGCCCCCTTATATGACCACGGGGAAAAACCGGCCGTCAGAACAGCCAGGGTTGATCAAGCTTGCGCTTTTCCTCGAACGTCTTGATCTGCTCGGTATGACGCAGCGTTAGTCCGATGTCATCCAGCCCGTTCAGCAGACAGAACTTGCGAAAGACATCCACTTCGAACCGAAAATGGTGACTATCGTCGGCATAGGCAACCGTCTGTGCGCTCAAATCGACCAAGAGTTGGAAACCAAGGTTGACCGCAGCATCATTGAACAGTCGATCCACCTCCGTCGCTTTCAGAACGATAGGCAGCAAGCCATTCTGGAAGCAATTATTGAAGAATATGTCCGCATAAGACGGTGCAATCACAACCCTGAAGCCGAAATCTCCCAATGCCCAAGGCGCGTGCTCGCGTGAACTGCCGCAACCAAAATTTTCCCTCGCCAACAATATGGAAGCGCCACGATACTGCGGCTTATTCAGCACGAAGTCTGGATTGAGCGGACGCCCCTCGTTGGGCTTACCCGGTTCACCCGTGTCCAGGTAACGCCACGCATCAAACAGGTTGGGGCCAAAGCCAGAACGTTTAATTGATTTCAGAAATTGCTTGGGAATGATGGCGTCCGTATCCACATTAGCCCTATCCAATGGGACCACTAACCCCTTGTGTACGGTAAATTTTTCCACTTATCTATTCCCTCGCCCAATTCAGCACAATCACCAGAATGCCATCCATGACTAACCTATCGCCACTGACGCACATCGACAAAATGCCCCGCAATAGCTGCTGCTGCCGCCATCGCCGGACTAACAAGATGCGTGCGTCCGCCCGCTCCCTGCCGCCCCTCGAAATTACGGTTGGACGTTGACGCGCAGCGCTCACCGTGTTCGAGCCGGTCTGCATTCATGGCCAGACACATGGAACAGCCCGGTTCACGCCACTCAAAACCGGCATCCTTGAAGATTCGGTCCAAGCCCTCTTTTTCCGCCTGCACCTTGATCAAGCCTGACCCGGGTACCACCAACGCGAGTTTGACGTTCTCCGCGATTCGCTTGCCACGCACAACGGTTGCTGCCGCGCGCAAATCTTCGATACGCGAATTGGTGCAGGAACCAATGAAAACCTTGTCGATCAAAATGTCCGTGATTGGCATATTCGGCTTCAGGCCCATGTACTGCAACGCCCTCTCCATACCTTCACGGCGGGTAGCATCCTTCTCCTTGTCCGGATCTGGCACGCGGTCTTCCACGGTAACCACCATCTCCGGCGAAGTACCCCAGGTGACTTGAGGCAGGATGCCCGCCGCATCGATCCTGACCACGCAGTCAAAATGCGCATCCGGGTCGCTATGCAGCGTGCGCCAATAGGCAACGGCGCGATCCCACACATCAGCCGATGGCGCAAACGGAAGACCCTTGAGGTAGTTGATGGTGACCTCATCGACTGCAACCATGCCAGCGCGCGCGCCAGCCTCAATGGCCATATTGCACAAAGTCATGCGTCCTTCCATCGATAAAGCCCGAATTGCACTCCCTGCAAATTCAATACTTTTTCCGGTGCCCCCGGCAGTGCCGATGCGTCCGATCACTGCCAGTGCAATGTCTTTAGCTGTAACGCCCAACGGAATCGTGCCGTCAACGCTGACCAGCATGTTTTTCGTTTTCTTGGCGAGCAAAGTCTGCGTAGCCAGAACATGCTCGACTTCAGAAGTCCCAATACCAAAAGCAAGGCATCCGAACGCGCCATGCGTACTGGTATGCGAATCACCACAAACAACGGTCATTCCGGGCAGTGTCGCGCCATTTTCTGGGCCAATCACATGGACGATACCCTGGCGCAGGTCACGAAACGGAAAATAAGCCTTCGACCCCACCGCACGCATGTTCTCGTCCAGAGTTTCCACCTGGATACGGGAAATGGGGTCCTTGATACCTTCATCCCAATGGTCTGTGGGCGTATTGTGATCTGCGGTTGCAACGATAGAACTGACCCGCCATGGCTTGCGCCCGGCGAGTCTGAGGCCCTCGAATGCCTGCGGGCTGGTCACTTCATGAACGAGGTGCCGGTCAATATAAAGTGCTGTTGTGCCGTCATCCTCGGCATAGACCACGTGTGCCTGCCAGAGTTTGTCGTAAAGTGTCTGCGGATTCATTTTTTGTTGTGCCAAAAAGGGAGTCTGCCACCTGGAAAAGCGGCATGTACAAAGGTCAGATTATACCGGATGCCAATTTGCGCCCGTTCCCGCAGCGCCCCGCTGACTTCTATCGTTGTGCCTCGTAAAGCGGCATGACACGCTGCGAATACTCCTGCAGGTCCCGCGTGCGTGTTTCGTTCGAGGGATGGGTGGAAAGCCACTGCGGCGGCTGCCCTCCACCCAGCCGGCCCATTTTCTGCCATAGGGTGACAGCGCCTCTCGGATCAAATCCAGAGCGAGCTGCAAGCTCGACACCAATGCGGTCGGCTTCGGTCTCATCCTGGCGGGAATGCGGACGGTTGAAAACCACCTCTGCAACCAGTTGGCCGAGGTTTTGTGCCAGGTCCGACAATCCGAGCAAAGCCCCTCCGATGCCGATCACCGCGCTCTGGACATGCTCAAGCGAGGCCTGCTCCCGGCTGTGTTCACGCAGAGCATGCGCTATCTCGTGCCCCATCACCGCAGCCAGTTCATCGTCGGAGATGTTCAATTTCGAAATCAATCCGGAATACACACCGATCTTTCCTCCCGGCATGCACCAGGCATTGACCTCGTCGGAATTGATAACGTTGACCTCCCACCGCCAATTACGCGCATCAGGCCGGAATGCCGCTGTACTCGGAATGAGTCGACTGGCAATGCGCCGCACGCGATCAGTCTGTGCCGGATCACGATTAAGCTGGCCTTTTTTCGCCGCCTCCTGCTGCACTTTCTGATAGGCGTCCACGGCGCCCCTGTTCATTTCGTCGGAGGAAACCAGCATTCTCTGTGGACGGTCCACACCCACGACTCCGGGTTGGGTGGTTCGCACGGTCTGGCAGCCGGCCAACATTACAAGCATTGCCACAGCCAGCCATCGAAGCATCTGTTTACGCATGGGTCATTCCCCCTTGAACTGGTGAAGTTCTCACTCTCCACACCACTAACAGCAGCCCTGCCAGACAACACACCGAGGCGGCAGTATAAGTAATTCCCGCACCCACAATATCCCAGGCCAGTCCGCTGGAGAAGCTTCCCAGCATGCCACCTGCACCAAAGCTCAGACTCATATAAATGGCCTGACCGCGTGCACGCAAGTCGCCGGGGAACCAAAAATTGATAAAACTCACAGCAGATGCGTGATACAAGCCAAAAGTCGCCGCGTGCAACAACTGCGCGAAGATCATTGTCAACACCGAATCAACGGCCCACCCAATAAGCACAAAGCGTAGCACGCCACAGGCAAAACTGGCTGCCAGCAAGGCCCGCATGTCAAAACGCCGGGTCAACTGCGGCATCAACAGGAAGACGACAATTTCAGCCATCACGCCAAGTGACCACATTGCCCCGACCAGCGTTTTGGAGTAGCCATTGCCGGCCAGATGAATCGAGTAAAAAGCATACAGCGGCCCATGCGCGAGCGACATCAGAAAACACGCCATTAACAAAGCCACAACCTCCGGACGTCTGATGACGGGACATACCGACACTGCCTGATGATGATCTCGCCGCGCCGCCACATCCGGTACCAGCAACGCACAAGCCAGCGAAATCACCATCGCTGCCAGAACCAGCCCGGGCAATATGCCAACCGGCCACACGTCCAGCGCTGCGCCGGTTCCCGTGACCGACACAATGAAACCGACCGACCCCCATACCCGCAGGCGGCCATAGCGGCCGATGTCGTCGCGCAAATGGGCAAAGGTGATTGCTTCAAACAAAGGCAAGGAAGCATTGGTAAAGAACCCCAGCAAGGCCATCAACACCAGCAACGACCAGAATGAGGTGGCAAAACACAACATCGCAGCCACCACCACGACCAGCGACAACGCTATACGCAACAAGCCCGCATGCCGCCCACGCCGGTCTGCGGCCCCCGCCCACAGCGTCGGCGCGATCAGACGCATCGTCTGCATGCCGGCGAGCAGCATGCCGATGGCTGAAGCAGATTGACCCAGTGACTGTAGATAAAGACTGAAATACGGCGAAAAAATGCCAATGTAGATGAAATAGGCAAAATAAAACGCAGAAAGCCTGGTGTAGGGAACTGGAGGATTCATTCGCGGTCGCATTCAATTCGCAGGCCGCGGCACAATGCCGGGGAGCGCGAATGCTAACACCGCAGCTCCTGCCCGCAGTGAAAATAAACGCAGTCTGCAAGACCTTGCGAGCAGCCTTTACGCACCAACGCACTCCTGCTGTTGAGGGCATAATCAGCGATCCATTTTGCAACACGCACGACCACCCAGAAAATGTCGCATCCGATACTAGTCAATCTGCAGAAATACGAGGATTCCGCTCCTGACCGGCCACGCCAACGGATTCCCCAGGCACAGGCCGCTGAATGACCATTGAACAGTCAAGCATGCCTGAAGACGCGCTGCTTGTTGTGCGTGATCTGCGGACCTACTTCGATACCCGCCAGGGCGTCATCAAAGCGGTCGACGGTGTCAGCCTGGACCTGCGTCGCGGCGAAATCATGGGGTTGGTCGGCGAATCGGGATCGGGCAAGTCGA
>CANKAJ010000183.1 GCA_947479645.1 Betaproteobacteria bacterium
CAACAACAGGAGCAACAACAGGAGCAACAACAGGAGCAACAACAGGAGCAACAACAGGAGCAACAACAGGAGCAACAACAGGAGCAACAACAGGAGCAACAACAGGGGCTGTCTCAGTTAGCCTGTTCCTGGTTCAGGACAACCCTTCCCGCGCTTTCCCGTAAGCCCGGACCTGATAAGCCTTGCGCTAACTTGCGTGCGTTTTGCCGCCGGTATTGAAAGGCGGGCGGGCCATCCATATCAGTGCGATCAGCGTAATCGAGGAACTCAGCGCCACCCAGTAAATGTCGTTGGTTGCCATTGTATAGGCCTGTTGTGTCAGCAGGCGATCGATGGTCGCATACATCTGATCCGGGACCATTCCGGCACTACCCAGTCGGTCCATGTAGTCAATCGTTGGCGCTGACCAGGTGTTGACGTGCTCGGCCAATTGGGTGCGGTGCACGGCTTCTCGTCGGTTCCACATCATGATGTAGAGCGATATTCCAAAGCTCCCCAGGACACTGCGCACAAAGCTTTGCAGTCCGGCGGCCGCGGCAAGCTTTTGCTGCGGAATGTTGCCCATGCTCATGCTGATGAGCGGGACAAAGAACATGGCGACGGCGATGCCCTGTATGGCCTGTGGCAGTGCGTAGGTCCAGTAGTCCGCGTCGCCGGTGAAGTGGGCGCGCCAGAAATAGCCGACGCCAAAAATCGAGAAGGAAAGCGTTGAGTACAGGCGCGGTTCGACAAAGCGCAGTGAACGACCGATGAATGGCGCCAGTATCAGGGCCATTAGGCCCGACAGCGCCAGTACATTGCCGGCCCACTGTGCGGTATAGCCCACCTGGGTCTGCAGCCAAAGCGGAAGAATCAGCATGGTGCCGCGGTTGTTGCAGAAGGCGATGCTGAGGGCCAGCACGGCAATGAGAAAGTTGCGCTCCCGGAACAGCGACAGGTCGACAATGGGATGACGCTCGGTCAACTCCCAAACCAGAAACAGCGCGAACCCCAGCGCCGCGACAACCGACAGTCTGACGATCAGATCGGAGTCAAACCAGCCCGCTTCGTTGCCGGTGTCCAGCACCACTTGCAGCGAGGCCACCCAGATCACCAACAGCACCAGGCCGACGCCGTCCAGCGGCAATCTGACCAGGGCCGATTCGCGGTCCTTGAGCATGGTCCATACGCCGAACGCGGCGAGGAAGCTGATCGGCACGTTGATGAGAAATATCCAGGACCATCCAATATTATCAGTTATCCAGCCACCAACAATAGGGCCGAGTATTGGGCCAGTCATTGTTGTCATCGACCACAGCGCCAGCGCCTGCCCGCGGCGCTCCGGAGGGTTGTGGCCGAGCATCAGCGCCTGCGACAGCGGCACCATGAGCCCGCCGGCGGCGCCCTGCAGCACGCGAAATGTGATCAGGCTGTTCAGACTCCACGCAAAGCCGCTCAGCAGGGACATCAATCCGAACATTATTGTCGCCAGCACCATCATTCGCACCTGGCCGAAGCGCCCGGCAAGCCAGCCGGTCAAGGGAACGGTAATGGCCTGGGCCACCGAGTACGAAGTGACGATCATGGCGCCCTGGCTGGGCGAGGTGCCAAGGTCACCGGTGATGGCGGGCAGCGAAACATTGAGAATCGTGCTGTCGAGGACCTGGCAGAAATTGACGATGGCCAGTGTCCAGGTCAGCAGGCGCGGTGACGGATACGCCGATGGTATTCCCGGAGACGAGGCACTGGATGGAGATGAGGTGGCCACGGTAGCGTCGCTGACCGGGTGCTGGCTAGCGCGCCACCGCGGGCGCCGTAGCGCGCCCGGGAGCAACGTTGCCTGAAGTGCCGGCCTTGCTGTTCGCTGTCACGCGCGGTTCTACAGCGCGTGCATCGCCGGCGTTGGCGGCGATGATGGCGGCGACACGCTGCGCGGCAAGGGCCTCCAGCGAGGCAAACGCGCCGGTCTGATAAGCCGGAAACTGACGCATGGTCTTGGGGAGCCGATCGCCATCGCGATTGTGTGTGTTGACCTCCACGTGCATCGAGAGCCCCAGTTGCAGCGGATGCTTCTCGACTTCAGCCGGATCAAGCGCAATACGCACCGGCACCCTTTGCACGATCTTGATCCAGTTGCCGGAGGCATTCTGCGGCGGCAGCAATGCAAACGAAGCGCCGGTGCCGGCCCCGAACCCGGCAATCTTGCCGTGATATTCAATTTCCTCTCCATACAGATCGGCGGTGACCCTGGCCGGCTGGCCGATGCGCAGTTCCGCCAGTTGTCTTTCCTTGAAGTTGGCGTCGACCCAAACCTGGTCCAGTGCAACCACGGTCATCAGTGACATGCCCGGTGCGACGCGCTGTCCAACCTGGACATTGCGTTTCGCGATGAAGCCTGAAACCGGTGCGGGCAGCGAAGTGCGGGAGAAGGCCAGATAGACTTCCCTGACGCGTGCCGCCGCCACCATTACATCGGGATGGGTTTGTACTGTGGTCCGGTCAATGAGTGTGCGGTGCGCGATGAGTGCCTGCTCGCTTGCTTCCAGGCCCGCCTGGCTCGTGGCAAGCGCGTCGCGGGCATGCTGGATTTCTTCGGCCGATACGGCTCCGCTTTGTGCCAGCTGTTCGCGTCGGGACAGATCGTCGCGCGTCTTGGCGAGTTCAGCGCGTCGCTGCGTGATGCCGGCTTCCAGGCCGGCAGTCTGGGCAATCAGATTTCGCACCTGCCGCACTGCTTTGGCCAACTGGGCCTCGGCGGTATCCAGTGCCACACGCGACTCCGTCTTGTCCAGTTCGACCAGTGTCTGGCCGGCTTTGACAAATTCCGTGTCATCGGCACTGATGCTGAGTACGGCACCGGTGACCTGCGGGGTGATCTGCACGACGTTGCCTCCCACATAGGCGTCATCGGTGGACTCGCTGAATCGGCCGGTGAAGTGCCACCAGAACGCATAGGCAATTCCGGCCGTCGCAAACAACAGCAACACCGCCAGGACCAGCTTCGTGCGCGTGCCATTGGGCCGCATGCGTTTGGTGCTCACGGATTTTTCCTGTCTTCGGTGATCGGGCTTGCCTGGGCAATTTCAGACTCTTCGAAACCGCCGCCAAGCGCGCGTATCAGGTTGATCGATGCATCCAGATGACGTGCCCGCAGTTCGGACAGGCGTGCCTTGCGTGCGTTCAGTTGCATTTCCGAGGCAAGCACGACCAGGCGATTGGCCAGTCCGCTGCGATAGCGTTTGAGTACCAGTTGATGGGAGTCATCTGCAGCAGTGAGCCCGCGCTCGATCTCGCTGCGTTGCGCATTAATGGAGCGCAGCAAGATGACTTGATCCACGACGTCGCGCAGGGCGTCGACCAGTAGCTGATTGTATTGTTCAACGGCAAGATCGTAATCGGCATCGCGCGACGCCAGCGTGCCCTTGAGCGTTGTTCCACCGAACATCGGCAGACGCACCGCCGGCCCGAGCCCGAATATCTGGCTGCCGGATCTGAGCAGATTGGCAAAGCCGATGCCTTGCAGGCCGATATAGGCAGCGAGGTTGACGTTGGGATAGAAAGCCGCCTTTGCCGATGCAATCTCGTGGCGCGATGCTTCGATGCGCCAGCGGCTGGCCACGACATCCGGGCGGCGGCCGAGCAGATCGGCGGGAAGCGTCGAGGGTAATGCCGCGTCGGCCATTTTCAGCAGGCGGGGTGCCTGGATATCGTGTCCACGATCGGGGCCCTTGCCCAGCAGCGCGGCGATCTGGTTGCGACCCAGGGAAATGGCTTCCTCGCGCTGCATGACCTGCGCGCGCGCTGCCGGAATTTCGGCCTCCGACTGCTTGACGTCAATCACGGAGTCCAGCCCGCCGGCCAGTCGTTCTCGCGCCAGTGACAGAACTGATTCGCGCTGCGCCAGAACGGTCTTGTCGATGTCGAGTTGTTCAAAATCGTGGGACAGCTGAACATAGGTGCGGGCAATCGCCACCGACAGCGCCAGTCTGGCTGCAATCATGTCTGCTTCGGAAGCCTTGACGCGGCCCAGTGATGCGTTGAATGCCTCGCGATTCCTGTCCCAGAAATCCGGGTCGTAGCTGAAGTCAGCGGCTAGCCGATAGGTTGTAAATGAACGTCCGGCGGTATTGGGGCCGCTCGCGTCATGTGCGGAATTTCTCTGGCGCGTGATGCCGGTTCCCAGTTCGTTGGTCAGGCCGAGCCGGGCACCCGCAATGGCGGCGGCGGCAATAGCGCTGTCCACACGGGCACGCGCCATGTTCAATGTCGGATTGCCTGCGAGTGCTTCGTTGATCAGGCTGTCAAGTTGCGGGTCGCCATAGACTTTCCACCAATCGGCCTTTGGCCAACCGGCAGCTGACAGCGCTGCCACATGCAGGCTTCGCTCGGTGGCCAGTGCAGCCGGATCGGTGAGCGCGGATTTTGGCGCGATGCCGGCAGAACTGATGCAGCCGCCCAGCATCATGGTCAGGATGGCGAGCAGACAAGCCCGCGACGGCCGTGCATATGGGCAGCGACGGAGCCGGCGCTCAGGCATCGACATTGTCCTGCATGCGCTTGAGCAGGTTCTGCAGTTGTCCGACTTCACTCTTGCTGAAGCCGACGAGCAATCGATTCAATACGCGGACCAGTGCGGCGACAATCTTGGGGCGCAGCGCCTTGCCACTGGGAGTCAGTTCAAGCTGTACCGTACGGCGATCCCCCGGCATTCTTGAGCGTTGCAGGAACCCCTTGCGCTCCAGTCGATCCAGCATGCGGGTCATGGCACCGGGATCGTAGCGCATGGTCTTGCACAATTCCGCCGCAGTGCCACCCCGGCCGTCGGCGATATTGAGGATGACCGCCCACTGCGACGAACTGATGTCGTAGGGGGCCAGTTCTTTCTCGACTTCGCCGATATAGCTTTTGCGTACACGCGAGAGCATGAAGCCCACGCCATCGCGGGGCTGGAATGTCTTGGGCTCGTAGATGGGGGTCATGACCGTGCCAGGGAATGGTCTGGCCAATTTAACTGCCTGAGCAAGTACAGTCAAGGCTTCCTTAGCCTAGGCAATGATTTTCGTATGCTTCATTCCGCGTTGAGGAATGCGGTGCTTGATGCGATGCGGAATTGAAAACGGCGCCAGTGTGGCGCCGTTTTCGGTCGTGCCTGCGCGCCGTGAGATTGAAGCTCGGCGGGGTGCTACGTCGCTGTGCGCGACGTTGTCATGCGTGAATCAGAGCCGGGTTCAGGCGGCCTTGCGTGTCAGCGCAGACGGCGCGCCAGAGGGCTTGCTGCCCCGGCTGTCGGTCTTCTGCCCGGAACCAAAGTGCTTGCGTTGCGCCTCACGCTCCGTTTCCCAGGACGTCATGGGGCGATCGCGACGTGCCGGCGCGCCTGACGGCTTTTGCCAGTTGCCACGGTCGGCGCTCTTGCCCGGCTGTGGCTTGGTGTGATGCGTGCTCGGGCGGTGCTTGGCCGGCTGGCGTTGCGCGGGTTTGCGTCGCTCGGACGATCTGAATGGCTGGGTGGGTTCGAAACCGGCAATGATGCGCTGTTCGATCTGCTTCCCGGTAAGGCGCTCGATGGCATTGAGCAAGGGCCGATCTTCACCGCATACCAGCGATACGGCGTCACCCGTGGAACCGGCACGGCCGGTGCGGCCGATCCGATGCACATAGTCTTCTGCGACATTCGGCAAATCGAAATTCACCACATGCGGCAGCGCGTCGATATCGATCCCGCGGGCGGCAATATCCGTGGCCACCAGCACCTGCACCTGCAAATCCTTGAAACGCTTCAGCGCGCGCATGCGCTGCGGCTGGCTCTTGTTGCCGTGAATGGCGTCTGACTGGATGCCGTCGCGCTCGAGCTGTTCGGCCAGGCGGTTCGCGCCATGCTTGGTCTTGGTAAATACCAGTACCTGCTGCCAGTTTTGAGTCTTGACCAGGTGTGCCAGCAGTTCGCGCTTCTTGTCCTTGTCCACCGGGTGAACCACCTGGGTGACAAGCTCGATGGGCGCATTGCGGCGGGCCACTTCGATGGTGGCCGGATCGCGCTGAAATGCTGCAGCGAGCTGGCGAATTTCGTCTGAGAAGGTGGCCGAGAACAGCAATGTCTGGCGTTCCTTTGGGAGCAGCGTGACGATACGGCGGATGTCGTGAATGAAGCCCATGTCGAGCATGCGGTCGGCTTCGTCCAGCACCAGCATCTCGATGCCGCGCAAATCAATGGTGCGCTGCTGTACGTGATCGAGCAAGCGGCCCGGTGTGGCGACAACGATGTCCACGCCGCGGCGCAGCGCCGTGACCTGGGGATGAAAGCCCACGCCGCCATAAATGGTGGTGGAAGTCATCTTCATGTAGCGGCCATAAGTCTTGACGCTTTCCTGCACCTGTGCGCACAGCTCGCGCGTCGGGGTCAGGATGAGCGCGCGCACGGGGCGACGGGCATTGCTCAGGTCTGGTTTCGCGGCCAGGCGATAGAGCATTGGCAGCGTGAAGCCGGCGGTCTTGCCGGTACCGGTCTGCGCGGCGCCCAGCAGGTCGCGGCCTGACAGTACAACCGGGATGGCCTGTGCCTGTATGGGTGTGGGTTGGGTGTAGCCCTGCTCGGCGACAGCACGCAGCAGTTCGGCCGACAGGCCAAGCTTGGTGAAACCGTTTTCGGGGACCACTGCGTTTGAAACAGCTGCGTTTGAAGCGGCAATGGCGGGGCTGGGGCGCGACGCGCCCTCGTTCTTGAACGACTGAGTAATGACAATCTCCTGATGTATCGGCCTGGGAAGACAAATCAATAAGCTTCCAAACCGGTTCAGGCAGATAAGGTACTGCTTAAGGGATTCGAGGAACTGCTGAATAACGCAGAACAACCACGAAGAGGCTGGAACGCTAACCGGATGACGCGCTGCACAAACCTTGGCCGGGAATATACACGTGTTTTTCCGCCATGTCTCGTTTTAATTGCGATATGTATTTGTATTGCTGAAAAAAATCATGCCAGCTAGGGAGGTACTGAACAAGAGGGCGGTGCCCTCTTGTATATCCCCCACTTCAGAGGAAACACAATGTACGCTTGCTCCAGATTTGAGACTTGTTCAGTGTTTCCCTAGATTTTCTTGTCCCAATTGGCGATGTCGTCCATCTGGATTTCATAGCCGACATTCTTCGGTCCGAGTTCGGCAAGGCGTGCCTTGTGTTCCGCGCGATAGGCATCGGCCAGATCAATGCTCAGTTTGGCCAGCACCGCGGGTTCGGGTTTGATGACCGCATTGTTTTCTATGCGCAGAAATGCCCGGCCGATCAATTCCACATAAATGAGTTCATCCAGGGATGTGGATGCGGAGGAGGCTGCGGCGACAGGGGCGTTCATGATATGGCCTTAATTCAAGTGTTGGTGGAATGCCGTCAGTTTACGCCTAATGGCGACATCGCACTGGCACAAGGCAGATCAATGATAACTGTGTCATTATCCGCGCCTTCGTCCATGCATCAGGGCGACGCGGCGCAGTTGAAAATGCACTGACGCAACTTCTACAATGCCGTTCGGTCAAACACGGCTGTGTAGGCAGTTCTTGCGTTCCAATCGTGAAATTTGTATGAGGACGCCGTATATGACGTCTTCGGCGCGTGACAATCCTGAGGAGGAAATCGAACAGTGACTACAGCAATTATCGACAGAGGCGGCCGAGGCGCCGCGCAGCTGCTCGCCCGATGTGTCGCAGGATGCGTCTTTGCCGTTGCGGCCATTGCAGCGGTCACATTGACAGTGACTATTCCGGTTCAGGCGGCCGAGAGTAAAGCCATCGCGGGACTGTGGCTTACCACCGACTTCCCGGCGATGGCTGTGCGCGCCGGTGAGGCCACGACGGTCAAGGTCAAGCTGCTCAATGCTGATCTTGCTCCGCAGCGTGTCACGCTGTCGGTCAATGGTATCCCGCAGGGCTGGAAAGCCACGGTAATCGGTGGTGGTGTTCCAGTCGCAGCCGCCATGCCGGCAACCAATGAGTCGGTCGCGCTGCAACTGCGTGTCGAAGTGCCCGCCGGGGCACAGAAGGGAACCCAGCGTCTGGTGCTGTCGGCCAAGGGCAATGAAGCCGTAGCCGAATTGCCGCTGGACATCATCATTGGGCAGTCTTTGCCCACCAGGCTGGCACTCAAGTCCAAGCTTCCCTCGCAGCGCGGTTCGGCTCGAACCAGCTTCGAATATCCGATTACGGTGCAGAACGAGAGCGACAAGGATGCGCTGGTCAAACTCGTCGCGCAGGCGCCGCAGGGCTTCAGCACCAGCTTTACCGAGGGCTACGGCTCCCAGGAGATCAGCTCCATTCCGATCGAGGCGGGCCAGAGCAAGGAACTCAAGGTCAAGGTGCAGCCGCCTGATTCAGCCGCGGCCGGCGATTATCCGCTTATGGTCAGTGCTTCGGCCGAAGGCGCGCAGGTCAGCGCACAGATGGCGATTCAGATTACCGGTGCGCCGAAGCTGCGCATCACGACCGAAGACGGCCGATTGTCCGGCGAGGCCGAGGCCGGCAAGCCCACGCCGCTGAATGTGATTATCGAGAACACCGGCGCCGCACCTGCGCCCAGCGTGACCCTGTCTAGCACGCCCCCGAGTGACTGGAAGATCGATATCGAGCCGCGCGTGATACCGGAGCTGGCGCCAGGTCAAAAGCTGGCCGTCCAGGCGATTATCACTCCTTCGGGCAAGGCAATTGCCGGCGATTACATGACCACATTGCGCGCCAACAGTGGTAACGAATCGGCCTCCGCTGAATTCCGCATCAGTGTGACGACCTCAACCCTGTGGGGTCTGGCGGGCATTGTGGTGATCGTGCTTTCCCTGCTGTTGTCAATCGGTGCAGTGGCGCGCTTCGGCCGTCGCTAGCAGTCCGGGTGAATTTCACGGTGAACATGCGATGAGCGAAGTCATCATCGAGGTGCGCGGACTGAAGAAGCGCTACGGCAAGACACTGGCGGTCGACGGAATCGATCTGACCGTGCGCCGTGGCGAGATCTTCGGTCTGCTCGGTCCCAATGGCGCGGGCAAGACCACGACCATCCTGATGCTGCTCGGGCTGACCGAGGCCGACGAAGGCCGCATCTCGGTGTGCGGCGCCGATCCCATGCGCGATCCGCTGACCGTAAAGGAGCGCGTCGCCTATCTTCCTGACATGGTCGGCTTCTACGACAACCTGAGCGCCCGCGCCAATCTGCGTTACACGGGCCGGCTGGCCGGCATCGAAGCGCGGGAACTCGAAAAGCGCATTGATGGCTCTCTGGTTCGGGTGCGTCTCGATGCGGTGGCCGACCACAAGGTCGGCACGTATTCGCGCGGCATGCGCCAGCGCCTGGGTCTTGCCGAGATCCTGATGAAAGGCGCGCAGGTGGCGATCCTGGATGAGCCGACCAACGGACTCGATCCGCAGTCGACCTTCGAGCTGCTCGACATGATCCGCACCTTGCGCGATGACGGCATGGCGATCATCCTGTCCTCGCACATTCTCGATCGGGTGCAGGCAATCTGCGATCGTGTTGCGCTCTTCAGTAGCGGTCGTATCGCCATTGAAGGCAGTGTGCGCGAACTTGCGGCACAGGTGCTGGGAGGCGGTTATACGCTGCAGGTGGATACTTCCCCGGAGTTCGGCTCGCTAAACGCGGTTCTTACGGCGGTGGACGGTGTCACCAGCGTGGAAGCGCAGGAGCCTGGCCGTTACCGCGTGCTCGCCATGCGGGATGTGCGCGATGCGGTGGCTCGTGCGATGGTCAACGCCAGCGCGCCGGTTCTGCGTCTGGCCAGTGTCGAGCCCAGCCTCGACGAAATCTACCGGCGTTATTTCGAGGGCCTCAATGTCAAGACGTAGCGGTTCTCCCTGGAAGGGCAGTGGTATCGTGTTCGAGAAGGAATTCTCCGATCACCTGTGCAGCCCGCGCATGCTGGTGCTGGAGTGGTTGATCCTGCTGACCGGCATCGGCGCGGTATTCATCTCGATACAGGGGCTGCGCAGCACCACCGCGCAGGATCCTTTCCTGTTTCTGCGCCTGTTTACCGATGCGCGCGAGTCGATGCCTTCGTTCCTGTCAGTGCTGGCCTTTCTCATTCCGCTGATGGCGATTGGCCTGGGATTTGACAGCATCAATGGCGAATTCAATCGTCGCACCATGAGTCGCG
>CANKAJ010000184.1 GCA_947479645.1 Betaproteobacteria bacterium
AAACAAGCGTAGAAATCCAATAACGCAAAACCAGAGGAGGCACTGATGATTTCGAACATCAACGATGCACAGAACATTTTTGATTTGCGCGAGATGGCCAAGGCACGCTTGCCGCGCTGGCTGTTCGAGTTTGTCGATCGCGGCACCGAGGAAGAAGTGGCGCTGCGCCACAACCGCGAGGCCTTCGAGCGCATCCGCCTGGTGCCGCGCACGCTGGTGGACGTGTCCAAGCGCAGCCAGGACATCACGCTCTTTGGCAAGCCGCAAAAAATGCCCATTGCCATCGCGCCCACCGGCGCCGCCGGCATGATGTGGTATCAGGGTGAACTCGAACTGGCGCGCGCCGCCAAGGCCTCCGGCATTCCATTTACGCTCGCCACCGGCTCCATCACCAGCATGGAGAAAGTTGCCGCAGAAGCCGGCGGCACATTGTGGATGCAGCTCTATATGTGGGCGGACCGCTCGTTGTCATTGGAGTTGGTGCGTCGTGCCGCCGCCAACGGCTTCGAAGCGCTGCTGGTGACCGTAGACGGCGTTGTCGCCGGCAACCGTGAATACAACCGGCGCAACGGCTATTCGGTGCCCTTTCGCTACAATGCCAAGAACAGCATCGACGTGCTCACGCATCCGGGCTGGCTGGTCAATGTGCTGATGCGCTACCTGATGAACGGCGGCATGCCCAAGCGCGAAAATTATCCCGAGAAGCTGCGCGACAAGATCACCACCGGATACGGCGGCACCAAGGAGACGCGCACCGATTCGCTCAATTGGGACGACCTCAAGGCATTGCGCGATGCCTGGCCCGGCAAGCTGCTGGTCAAGGGCGTGCTGCATCCGGACGATGCCGTGCGTTGCGTCGAGCACGGCGCCGACGGCGTGATCGTGTCCAATCACGGCGGTCGCAATTGCGACGCTGCCGTGTCGCCGATCGAGATGCTGCCCGATATCGTCAAGGCGGTCGGCGAGCGCACCACGGTCATTGTCGACAGCGGCTTTCGCCGCGGCACCGATGTCGTCAAGGCGCTCGCCATGGGGGCGAAAACCGTGCTGGTCGGCCGACCCACGTTGTATGGCACGGCCGCAGCCGGTGAAGCCGGGGCGGCGCGCGCGATTGCGATTTACCGCGACGAGATCAGCCGCACCATGGCGCAGATCTGCTGCAACAACGTGAGCGAGATCAACGCGGGGGTGCTGCGACGCATAGCCTGATTTATGGGCCGGCTGTTACTGGGCCGATACTTGTTCTAGATCAATAACCTGGCAGCCAAAGGGGGTATATTGGATATGGTTTAAGGTTTTATGCCAGAAGGCGGAATTTATGAAATTCGACCGGAAATTGCTGGCCGTAGGCGCGGCCGCTGCATGTGCCTGGCTGGGCAGCGAAAACACCTGGGCGGCGTCAGACCATACCGTGACCATCAACGCGCTGGTCTCGGCAAAATGCAAGTTCAACTCATCCAGCTCGACGATCGTTCTGGCCATCGATCCGGCGGCGACGACGACTATCACGGCGCCCGGCAGTGTTATTTACCGCTGCAGCCGGGGCACGACGCCGTCATTCACGCTGGTTTCCACCTCCACTGGAAGCAGCACCAGCGGCCGGCTCAGCGCCGGATCGGAGGGATTTACCTATGGATTCTCGAGCTCGGGAACCGCGCCCGGTGGCGGCATGGGCGCCGGGCAGGACAGGACTCACGTCGTGACGATTACCGTGGACCAGTCCCTGGCGGCCAATGTCACGCCGGCAACCTATTCCGACACCATCGTCATTTCAGTCAATCCGTGACGCTGACATGAACCGGCGCGAAAGCCTGTGCGCGAAAGCCGTTGCCGCTTCGGTCGCAGCGGCGGGCTTGGGCGCGCTGGCCGACCCCTCCCACGCTGCAGCAACCCACGAGATTCTCGTCAATGCGGTGCTGCTCTCCAAGAGTATCTGCAGATTTACCACCAACAGCAGCACAATCAGCCTGAGTATCGATACGGCGGCCACGTCCAACGCGACGGCCACAGGGGCGGTGACCATCCGGTGCGTGGGGTCGGCAGCCACCGCTTCCTACGCCGTGTCCAATAACAATGGCCTGTATGGCGGTTCCCCTTCGACCTTGCGCATGCGCAATGCGACCTTGCCTGCGGAATACCTGAACTACGCGATGTCCTATCCGCCAAGCGGTACGACGCCCAAGAATGTGACGACGACGTTTTCTGTGACGGTTTCGGTTTCGCCCGGGGATTTTCAGAATATGGTGCCGGGGAGCTATTCGGATACCGTGGTCTTGACCATCGTCCCGTGACGGCAGTTGTCATCAGGATGATTGATCAGGATCAAACAGCGCCGCGGCTATTAGGATATTGTTGCTACAGTGAGGAAACTTGGAAGATATGGAGCAACCATGAAAATCGACAGAAAAATCCTTGTACTTGGCACGGCTGCGGCCTGCGCGTGGATCGGCAGCAACAGCGCCAGTGCGGCTGATTCGCACAGCATCATCATAAACGCGGTCTCCAGCAGCAAGTGCATATTCAACGACCGATCATCGACGATTGCTGTTTCGATTGATCCGGCGGCAACCACGACGCTGACGGCGACCAGCGATGTCGTCTATCGGTGTACTGCCGGCACGACGCCGTCTTTTTCGCTCAGTTCGGCGAACACCGGCAAGCTGGTGTCCGGCACGGAAAATTTCAGTTATTCCTATAGCAGCACAGGGAATGCGCCGGGCACGGGAATGGGATCGGTGCAAGCCAAAACGCATGTAGTAACCGCTTCGATCAACCAGGCGCTGGCGGCCGACAAGCCGCCAGGTACCTACACCGATACGATCACCGTTACCGTCACTCCTTAGGCGTCGACGGAATCGACGCAACATGTTGCGTATGGCGGCAACGGCGCGTCCGCTCATTGTCGCGTTGCTTGTGCTCGTCCCGGTGTTGACTGCCTGGGCGCAGGGGTTTGGCGTATCGCCGATACGCCTCGATCTGGATCGCGCCACGCGCAATGCGTCGATCACCGTGAACAACGATGACGACAAGCCATTGGGGTTCCAGGTGCGTCCGATGGAATGGATTCAGGACGCCGAGGGTAAGGACCAGTACCTGGAGACCCGGGATCTGATCGTGTTTCCGCAGCAGTTCCAGGTTCCACCCGGGAAAAACCGGATATTCCGCGTCGGCTACCGCAATCCCGCCATTCGTACGGAGAAGGCCTATCGCGTCTTCATCGAGGATTTGCCGGGGCCGGCGTCGACGAACCCGGACGAGAGTTCATCCGTTGTCATCTCGGTGCAGTTCGGTGTGCCGGTCTTTCTGCGACCGGTCACCATAGAACAGCGAGGGCAATTGCAGCGATTCGAGATCGTGAGCAACAAGCTGGTCGGAGAATTGCAAAACACCGGCACAGTCCACATCCGGCCGACCAGCGTGAAGGTCCAGGGACTCGATGAACGCGGTGCCAGTGTTTTCGAGCAGGTATTCGACGGCTGGTACATATTGACGGGCGCGGCGCGGCGTTTCAGCGCGCCGCTTCCCGCGGGCGCGTGCGAGAGAACGCGAAAGCTGATGGTGGAGGCAGTTGGCGAAAAACTGGCCCTCAAATCCGAATTCGCACAAAAAGCCGGAGGCTGCGTGCCATAGTGCAGCTCTCGTTGCATGGATAGTTTCAACAAGGGGGGCGATCACACGTCTTGCAGGTTTGGGCGGATGCCCGCGTGTGACACGGAAGACGATGCGCTTTCCGCTTCAAGTCATATTTGGAGCAGGCATGATGGCAATCGTGTCGGCGTCGTCGCAGGCGGCTGAACCAATGGACGCGCAGGTGCTGAAACTGCGCATGGCGGAATACTGCGTCGGCTGCGCCACTTCAACGCCGCGCGCCATGCGCCCAACGGCGGCGGAAGCTATCGTCTCGCTTTCGGTCAATCTCGAACCCAAGGGCGAATTCATTGTGCTGATGGCGCAGGACGGCGACGTCCTGATCAAAGAGGAGGAGATGCGCGGCCTCGGCTTTGCCGGTTTCGCGTATCGCACCACCCGCATCGAAGATGCGAAATATGTCGCGCTGAGGTCGGTCCGCGGACTCGAGTACGTTTTCGACGAAACGACGCTGGAACTTCGCATCCGTGTCGACGTGCGCAATCTGGCGAACCGGCAGATCATCGATCTTGGGCAGAGTCGCAGCGGTCAGGCCATGCGGCCACCGGCCGCAGGTGCGTTTTTCAATTACAACCTGATGGCCTCGGGCAACGATCGTGGCGGTTCCGGCAATCTTCTGGCGGCGGGCGAAATCGGCGCCCACTTCGGCGATTTCCTGTTCCTCAGCGACGCCGTGGTGAATCAGAACCGCGCCACCGGCAACACCGCCGCGACCCGGCTGTCGAGCAGTCTTGTGCGCGATCGTCCCGATACGCTGCAACGGCTGGTGATTGGCGATTTCGTCACGACGCCGGGCAGCCTGGGGAACCCGCTTCGCCTGGGCGGTGTCAGCCTGTCCCGACGCTATGCCCTGGACCCCTATCTGGTCAGGTTTCCCGGCCAGATCGTCAGCGGCTCGGCGGCGCTGCCCTCGGAGATATTCCTCTACAGCAATGGCGTGCTGATCCGGCGTGATCGTGTCGCGCCCGGTGCCTTCCAGTTGCAGAATCTGGTTAACCTGAATGGCTTGCAGGTGACCGAGGTCGTTATTCGCGATGTCCTCGGCGGGGAACAGCGCATTGTCAATCCATTCTATTTTTCGGATGCGCTGCTGCGGCGCGACCTGGACGAATACAGTGTCGACATCGGGTTCGAACGCGAATCATTTTCCGTCAGAAGCAACGACTACGGGAGGGCCGGTGGGGCGATGTTCTACCGGCGCGGACTGACCGACAACCTCACCCTCGGCGCGCGTGGCGAAACCATCGGCGGCCGCTTGAATCTGGGGCCGGCCGCGACCTTTCGGCTCGGCAGTCTCGGTGTCGCCAGCGCCGCGCTTGACTATGGGCGCGCCCCCAATGTGAGTGGAGGCGCGCTGGCGCTGAGCCATTCCTACCAGGACAGCCGGTTCGGCTCCAGCATTGCCGTGAAGGCCGAGCAGCAGAATCATCCGCAGGCAGCGTCATTTGCCGTCCCGAATCGGCTGGAGTTGGCCGGCATCGTAACGTTTCCGCTGACGGTGGGCTCTTCCGTTTCGATGAGTTACAGCCGGCGCGACCCCTGGGGCGCTGCATCCAGCCATTCCAGCGCCTTGAGCTTTCGCCGGAGTTTTGGGCGGGATATTTCGCTGTCGGTGGTTGCCCGCAACACCTCCGGTGCGCTGGGAGGCAACGAGCTCATGTTTACCGTGTCGCTCAATTTCGAGCGCCAGCCGACACGCCCGACGCTGACCGTGCAGACGCTGAATGCCTCGAACACGAACCTGCAGACCTTGCAGCTATCCGGAGGGAATCCTGATGGCGAAGGGATCACCTATCGCGTGAATATGGAAAAGGGCAGGAGCGCGGGGGTGACGCGTGAATCGCTGAACCCCTTTGTCCAATACAATTTCAGCAATGCCATCGGCCGCGCCGAGTACTTTCGCGATGCCGTGGCCGGCGTCGGTAGTTACCAGTTCGGGCTGTCCGGCGCGCTGGTGAACGTGGCAGGAGAGTGGGGTGCTTCGCGGCCCATCAGCGACAGCTTCGGCATGGTCAAGGTGGGCGATTTGCCCGGGATACGCGTGTTTGCCAACAATCTTGAAATCGGACGCACGGGCAAGGATGGGACGCTTTTCGTGCCGCGCATGGCATCGTACTTTGAGAATCCGATCGCCATCGAGGACAAGGATCTGCCCATGAACTACACCGTGCCCGAGGTGCGCTACATTGTGATGCCGCCACTGCGCAGCGGTACCCTGATCGATTTCAAGCCGCGTCGCGTGCAGGCGGTCGCGGGGCGGCTCGTGCTCGCGGGCGAGCAAGCCGCGCCTGTCCCGTTTGGAGAAGGCACGCTGATGGTGGAAGGGGTCATGCAGCCTGTCTACACGTCCCGTTCGGGGGATTTCTACCTGGAAGACCTGAGCGCCGGCGAGTACATTGGAAGGGTGCTGCATCCCAAGGGTGAATGCGAATTCACCCTGCGGGTGCCGGCGAATGATGAAACAGTATTGGAGATGGGCAATGTGGACTGCCATGCGACGCACTAGGCGGTACGCGCTCGCTGCCGTGGTCCTCAGCCTGGCCTCCGTGGTCGCTCAAGCGGCATGCCAGGTCACAATCGGGCATCTTTCATTCGGTCCTTACGATGCTTTTGCGTGCACGGACTCCTGCACGTCCGGGGCCCTGACCGTCCATTGTTCGATGAGCCCCGCACCGACCGTACGCGTGCGGTCGGCGCCCAGCGCAGTGTCGGGCACTTTCAATCCGCGGCGCATGCGCCAGGCGGGCGGCCAGGAAACCCTTGCCTATAATCTCTACGTCGATCCTGCGGGAACCCAGGTGTGGGGCGACGGCTCGGGCGGCACGCTGACGCTCAACGAGAATGTGCAGGCCGGCCGGCCGTGGCGTGTCACGATCTACGCAAGAATACCGCCCGGCCAGGATGTCACGCCCGGCACCTATACCGACACCTTGAGCATCACTATTGATTTCTAGACGCCCTCGCGGAACGGACGAATGCTGGTTATGCAGATGACTATTCAGGAACTGCTCGATGAAGCGCTTGCCCTGCACAATGCACAACGCATTGTCGAGGCCGGCGTGCGCTATCGCGAGATTCTCGCGCGAGACCCTGACCATCCCGGCGCGCTCCATCTGACCGGCGTGATCGCGCTGCAGCAGCAGCGCTTCGATAAAGCTATTGAATTGATCAGGCGCGCGATTGCGGTCCGTCCTGACAGCGCGGCCTATCACAACAATCTCGGCAATGCGCTGCTCGCGCAGGATCGGCGCGAGCAGGCGATAGCGAGTTACCGCAAGGCAGTCGAACTGGACGGCAATTTTGTCGACGCCCTGACGAACCTCGGTTCGGCGCTGCGCGTGCGCGGAGATCTCGCCGAGGCGAAGGCGGTGCTCGATCGGGCCACGGAACTTGCGCCTGAAAACGCCGCGGCCCTCAACAACCTTGCCAACGTGCTGGACATGCGTGGCGAGGGCGACCGGGCGATCGAACTCTACCGGCGCGCGCTTGCGATCAATGAGTACTACCCCGAGGCCTGCCGCAATCTGGGTCGCGCGCTTTTCCAGAAAAAGGAATATGACGAGGCGATCGCCTGGCTGCGCAAGGCAATTGCCGGGGAGCCGGACAAGGCTGTGGCATACGTTCATCTCGGATTGTCGCTGCATGAACTGGGCGCGAACGACGAGGCGCTGTTGAACCTGCAGCGCGCGGTTGAAATCGAACCGGATAACGCGCAATTACTCGGCAACTACGGCATCGTACTGACGGAGTGCGGTCGTTTTGACGACGCGCGCGAAATCTATCGTCGCGCCATTGCCGCTGACCCGACCTCGGGCGTGGCGGACTGCAACCTGGGCGTGTTGTCGCTGAAGGCCGGCTGATATGAGGACGCGCTGGCGTCCTTTGTGCTCGCGGCGAACAAGAATCCGGACACGCCCGGCGCCTGTAACGGCCGGGGCGTGGCCCTGGCGTCGCTGGGCAGATTTGCCGAAGCGCCGCCCTGTTTCAATGAGGAGTTGCGACGCCATCCTGGCAACGCTGAAGCGCATATGAACCTTGGCATGACGCTGCTCGCCCTTGGACGCTTCGAGGAAGCATGGCCGCACTATGAATACCGCTCGCAACGCAAGGGCTTCGCAGCCGCATCCGGGCCGAGATGGCAGGGTGAAGACCTCGGACACGATACCCTGCTGGTGTACCCGGAGCAGGGTGCCGGCGACAATATTCATTTTCTGCGCTATCTGCCGTTGCTCAGGCAGCGCTACCCTGAGGCCAGAATCGCTTATCCGTCGCCGGAAGCGCTCAAGCGGCTGTTCGCGCACACGCTGGCCGCCGCGCGCATCGATGTCTATGCCAGTTCGGATGATGTCCACACCTATGGTTTCCAGACGGCCCTGCTCAGCATTCCGGGCGTGCTCGAAACGACGCTGGCAAGCATTCCGGCCGATGTGCCCTACCTGCGTGTCGATCCGGCCTGGGCAGACAAGTGGTCACCGCACCTCGAAGGCATTCGCCTGCCCAAAGTCGGGCTGGCATGGGCAGGCAATCCGGGTTATTCGGGTGACCGGGATCGCAGCATCGGCTTCGACACGATCGCTGCATTGTTCAATGTGCCCGGCATCTGTTTTGTCAGCCTGCAAAGACCGGCCGAGGGAGAATTGCCTGCCCGGCACGAAAAACTGCGCTATTGGATGGACGAGGTTGCCGATTTTGCCGACACCGCGGCGCTGATCGCGCAGCTTGATCTGGTCATCAGCGTCGATACCTCGGTTGCCCATCTGGCCGGTGCGATGGGACGCCCGGTTTGGTTGCTGAACCGGATCAACACCGATTGGCGCTGGCTCCTCGACCGCGAAGACAGCCCCTGGTATCCGACCATGCGCATTTTTCGCCAGCCGTCTCCGGGCGACTGGAACGAGGTATTGCGCAAGGTCGCGGACGCGCTGGCGCAGAAGTTCGCCGGCGGAGTATCGCGGGCCTGAGCGGCGCGCAGAGTTCTCCCGGGGTCTTTTGCCTTCAGTTGGGCGCAATGAATAGAAGTACCGGGAAGGCAATCAATCCCGGCGCGGCCGCGGATGCAAGCTCCAGGCGCGCCTTCAGCCTTATCAGTTGCGAGACCAGCCCCTGCCCCTGCTTGGCAATCGGCAGGGTGGCACCCAGGCGTGACACACGCACCATTCCCGCGGGGCCGTCGAGCAGCACCGAGCGCACCTCGGCGGACCTGAGCGCCAGGCCGAGAAGAACGCCTTCAGGTGCATTGGTCCGGATCGCAACTTCGATCGGCTCGTCAAGATCGATGTAGCCGCGCGCCACATCCTCGGAACTGATGGCGATGCGCCGGGGCGCGTGCACCGAAGCAATCGATGCATGCCGCATCACGGTAGCCTGAACCCCGATCTGCATGCTGCCCGAGGCGGCGGTCTCGCGTGATATGACCGATGCGCCAAACAGGACCAGACCGAACAATGCCGCCGCGGGAAGATGCTCCTTCCTGACGGATGCTGTCGATAAGCGCGAGGACGCGGAATACGGGCACAGGAAGCATGCCTCTTGCGCGACGTCACCGATTCCGGTATCCGCGTCAGCGACGAATCTGGTTGCAGCCTTCATGGCAGACAATTTACCCTTTGCTTTGCGCCAACGCTTGATAAAAAAACAAACGCACCCGCCGCTATTGCTGCGAGCTTACGCCGGATTTACCTGCCGGTGACAATGTTGAACCGCTGATCCTCATCAGTGGCCATCTGGTTGACCAGTTCGATTTCCCACGACAGGTAGGCCTCCATCGCCTCCTTGATGTTACCGGACTGCTCGCGTGCACGCAGGCGCAAGTCATCCGGAGGAGTTGCCATGCGTGTTGCGCCCTGCTCAAGCGCAAACCCCGCTGCGCGCCAGGCAGCGGTTCCGCCGTCGAGGGCGAGGACTTCCAACGACGCGGCCTCCCTGGCATCGCCGGCCGCCAGCCTGGCGAGATTGCCGTCGCTCGAGGTGAACACCAGGGCATGCGATGCCGGCAGTTGCGGCAGGATGGCATCGAGGCGCGAGCGGATTGCATACCAGGCCCCTGGAATATGTCCCTCGTAATAATCCCGGCTCCAGTCCACATCGATGACGCTGACGCCGCCCGCCTGCATGCGCTGCTGCAAGGAAGCCGCGTCTGTCACCGCAATCGTCATGCGCTCCAGCCCGAGCACGCGCGGCACCCAGGCCCCGGTCTGTTTCCCGTGCGATTGCATATCGACAGTCATGGCGGCGACGTCCCAGCCCATCTGCTTCAGCCAATGCGCGGTCATCACCGCGCGCACGCCATCGTCATCCACCAGCACCACGCGCGCGCCCCAAACCGTGGCATGGCATTCGGTTTCCTGCACCAACTGGCCGCCCGGCACGTTCTTCATGCCGGGAATATGCCCCGCCAGATACTCTTCCGGTGCCCTGACATCGAAGACGTACAGCGTGCGGCTCGTCGGCCCTGCATGCGACTCGGCCTG
>CANKAJ010000185.1 GCA_947479645.1 Betaproteobacteria bacterium
ACGCGGCCGCGATTACGAGCATCGATAAAATCAGAATGGCACGTTTCATCATGGTTTCCTTGCCGGCGCTTTCAGAATATCCGCTGACCGGTGAGCAGTTCGATCTCCGCCACCGCCTTGTTGAAATTGACCACTTCCCTGGCGCGGCTAATTTCATAGCCGAACAGGGTCATCTGGCTGTCCAGCAGCGACAGCAGATCGACGCGGCTCACCCGGTAAGCGGCGAGCGTGGCCTCAACTGCCAGTCGCGCCTGCGGGAGGATGCCGGTTTCGTACAACTGCACCGACTTGCGGCTTTGCTCGGTAATCGCAATCTGCTGCCGCAACCGGGCCAGCACTTCGTTTTGCTGTGCCTGCAACACTTCCAGCGCCTGGTCGCGCATGGCCTGCGACTCGGCAATTCGGGGGCCGATCTTGTCCGCCTGCCATACCGGCAGGTTAATGGCCACGGTCAGACTGAACAGATCTTCGCGCCGCATTCCGAGCAGGTCTCTTTCTCTTTGTCCGTAGGAAAAGCGCACGTCGAAGTCGGGCAGTTTTTCCTTGTGCGCAAGCTCCAGTGACTTGGTATTGCGATCGATCACGCTTTTCAACCCAAGCAGCTGCGGGCGTTCGCGAAGCGCCGCCTCCTGCAACCCGGCGAGGCTGAAGGCCGTGTCCGAAACCTGCGGTAACTGCGCGCCAATGGCGGCGGCGCTGCCACGCCGTCCGAGCAGGCGCATCAACTCGGCCTCCAGCACCGGGCGTTCGCGCTCCATGCGCAGCAACTCCTCGCTCATGCGGCCCAGTTGGGTCTGCGCCTTGAACACATCCGCCTGAGCGGCCTGGCCCACCGCATATCGACTCTCGGCAATCCGCAGGAACTGCTCCAGAACCAGCCGGTTTCCCTGCAATTGCCGTATGGATTCGCCAACCAGGGCCAGATCGAAATACGCAAGCTTGACGTCACGCACAATGCGGTTGCCGGTTTCACGCAAACCGAAGCCGGCGCTTTCCGCTTCCTTGGCCGCCACCTGCTCGCGCAACTCGCGCTTGCCAGGGTAGGCAAGCTTTTGCGACACCCCCAGCATTTTCATGGTCATGTCTTCACGATTGAGGCGCAATGGCTGCACCGGCACATTGAGCAAGCCGGCCTCGAACATCGGGTCTTCCAGTGCTCCGGCAGGGCGCACGCGCTGATTCGCCGCTTCAGTTTCTTTCGCCGCCGCGCGCAATTCGGGATTGTTCTTCAGCGCTTCATCGATGAGCGAACCTAGCGCAGATACTGCAGCCGGCGCCGCCGACGCCAACGAATTCTGCGGCAGGTCTGCGGCCAGACGAGGTGCCTGGGCAATCAGCTCGCGCCAGCGAATACGGGCTTCCCCTGCCGGGTCCGCATCGGCGAGCTGCGCGCTGGCTGGTGCCGCCAGGGCTGCAGCCAGCAGCGTAATGGTGAATGCAAATGTGCGCATCTGGAATTCCTTTCACTGTCGCGAAATTGACTACCCGATCAACAGCAGTACTGTTGTCGTGTCACAGGAGGACATGTGCCTGGAGAGGCACGCCGGTCAGGCGCGCAGGCATGACGAGCCGGTGCGCTTGACCGCGAAAGGAATCAGATACGGAGTCGTTGACTGCGCAGATACACCGCCATGGGCGGTGGTGCGGCTCGATACGCGACCAGGCGCGTGAACGCCGGCATTGAAGTTGGTACGTGGGAAGGTGTCGCATAGCCCGGCGCCAACTGGCTCAGGGTGCTGCCGATCGACGCGGCGAGTCGTTCGGCCGGCGCCGGAGCCGGCGCGGTCATGCCGAGGCAAGTTCCGGTTTTATGATCGCCATCGGAATCCGGTGCCGGGTCTGCCGCATGCTCGCAATTGGCGTGCTGCGCCTGTTCCTGGGCAGCAACGGCCGCCTCCACTTCGCAACAAGGCAACAAGGCCGTGCTCAACCACATGGCAACCCACACGAACACAAACCAGCGCCCCCAGCGCTGCGCTGAACGCCGGGACATCAGGCCAGAGTAACCTCCGACTGAAAAATGATTTTGTGCTGTGACCATTGCGATTGAACTCTACCCTGGCCGCCGTGACTGAAATTGATCCATATCAAGACAGCTTATCCGCGGTTACGGCTGGAATGCAACAGGCAGCGCCAATAATCGGCGCTTTTCGCTCGCTTTCCTTGTGACATTGATTTGTATCAATGCAACAACCCCTGCAATGCACAAAATATCGAAGATGGTATGCAGTTGAGACTCAATAAATCGTAACGAAAGAATGATCATGAACAATGTCAACACACTGGATCGGATCGTACGATCCCTGCTGGGAGTGGTTTTATTGGAACTGGCGTTTTTCTGGCTGGCCGGTGGCTGGCAGATCGGCGCCTATGTGGCCGGCGCGATAATGATCGTCACCGCGGGAATCCACTTCTGTCCGCTCTACCGGATACTCGGCATCAACCCGGCGGCAGGAGTCGCGAAGGGGCCGGGCAAGGCCATGATCGCCATTGCCGGCGTATTACTCGCAGTCATCATCATCGGCGGCAGCTACGCCAGCAATTTTTTCACGCGCAAACTGTTCCTGGAGGACTTTAACGCCATGAACAACTATTACAAGCAGACCTTGTTCCTGACTGGCAAGAACGAACGTGAAAAAGCCGTTGCCAACTACGAGAGCCTACTGCCGGCGTACCAGCGCTTCCAGCAAAAATACTCAGCCTATCAGCCCTACGCGCTGAAGGGTGACGGACAGTTGCAGTCTGACCTCGCGCGTGTCGCCGACATGTTTGCCGGCGTCAGTACCCTTGTACGCACCGGTGACCTGCACCAGGCGCATCTGGATCTGGAAAAGGTGCGTCCGGTGTTTCAGGACATGTTCAAGCGCAACGGGTTTTCCATGCTGGCAGTTGCACTGGTGGATTTCCATGATGCGATGGAACTGATGCTGGATGCCGCCAATGCAAAGGATCACAGCAAACTCGTCGCACTTTACGCGCAGGTCAGCGAAAAACTGAATGTCGTCGAGGCGGAAACCAACGACGCCGAAATTCAGCTCATCCGCAAGAATCTGGACGCTCTTCTCGGCCTGGCCAAGGAAGCGCGCAACGACCAGTTGCCGGCCAAAGGCGAGGAACTGAAAAGCAGCTTCGTCAAGGTCTATCTGAAACGCGGTTGAAACCGGGAAGCTGCTGTTTCTGCACGGTACTCATCCTTCGTACCGAAAGCGCCCCGGATCCGCAGCTGCCCAAGCCGCCGACGCTACCACTGCACCAGCGCGAGGATCAGCAGGAAATTGCCGGCGAAATAGCTCGTCCAGTAAAGCATCGCCACCAGCGCGCCTCGGCCCAGCACCGCGGCCCGGCTGCCACCGTAGACACGTTTCAGCGAAGTAAAGAGATACCCCAGGATCCAGAGCGACAACAGGTTGCCAAGAACTGCCGGCAGCAGAGTTTGTGCAAGCAGGATAAGCAGCGCGAACGAGTGAATATGCAGGCCGAATATCAGGTGTTCTGCATAGCGGCGCCGGTGACTGCGATAGCAGGCCTTCATGATCAGCGCAAAGACCGGCACCATCAACAGGATGAAAGACGATATATATTGAAGCCGCCGTGCGCGCAGGAAATTGAACCGCTCTTCGTTCGACAATGAGGCAAAGTGGCGAACCTTGGCGATATCGATATGGTCGAGAATGAGTTGCAGCGGCGAAAATCGCGAAGCGATATTGTCATCTGCGACCGGTAGTGGCGTGCCTCGCACCAGGTGGATGCCATGCTCACCGATCAGCCGCAAGCTGAGATCCAACCCGTATATCTGCGTGGCGGCGAACACGACGACGCTCACTGCGAGATAGAGCTGCAGCGGGCGCAGGTAGCCGGTGCGTTTTCCCGCCAGATATTCAAGCGTAAGAACTCCCGGCGCAAAAAGCAGTTTGGCCAGTGTTTGCCAGAGCACGCCATCGCGTGATGCGTAATGCCGTATGAATTCACGCACGAATTCCGGCACGGTATGCATTTGCCGGGCAGTACTCTGACCGCATTCTGGACAAAATTTGCCAGGCGCCAACACCCCGCAGTTTGGACAAAGCGCATCACCGATGAGTTTGTCAGTCATTGCGGCCACGTCCAGGCGGAGACATTGAAATCACAATCCGCTTTCTATGTACTGCATCAACAATGATGCGCCTGCGGCCGCGCTACCAGCTTGAATATCGAAACCATACGGCACAAGGAGTAAATCGTCTGATGGTAGAACCCATATAACACAACGAGGCTGTTACAAACATTTACACCAATATGTTTCTCAATTATTGATCCTGATCAATTCCGCCAACCCTGAATACGCGCAGCATGTCTCCAACTACCGGACGATTTTTTGGATAGACCATGAACCTGATATGCGCAGAAAAGCTGGACAAGACTTACCGGGCCGGTGACGTGGACGTGCACGCCGTTCAGAGCGTGGATTTCGTCATCGAGCCCGCCTCCTTTGTGGCATTTGTCGGGCCTTCGGGCAGCGGCAAGAGCACCGTACTGAACATGATCGGCTGCCTTGATCGCCCAACAAGCGGAACGCTGACGGTGATGGGCACCGACGTGTCAACACTGGACCGTAACGCCAGTGCGCGCTTTCGCGGGCAGAACATCGGATTCATCTTTCAGGACTTCAATCTGATCCCCGTGCTCACGGCCTACGAGAACATCGAATATCCGCTGATCATGGTCCAGGAGTGGCCTGCTGCGGCACGCGCAAAGCGAATCACGGAACTGCTCGCTGCCGTCGGCATGTCGGACCAGGCGCACAAACGGCCCGACCAGCTCTCCGGTGGCCAGAAGCAGCGAGTGGCCGTCGCGCGGGCGCTGGTGGCCAATACCAAACTGGTGCTGGCCGATGAACCGACTGCGAACCTGGACCACGATAGTGCCTATCGCATCATTGGCCTCATGAAAAAGATGCGCGATGAATTCGGCACCACCTTTGTGTTTTCCACTCACGATCCAAAAATCATGCGCGAAGCCGAACTGACCTATGCGCTGGAGGATGGCCGGCTGCAGCTCGGGACGGGAGGCAATCATGTCTAAGGTACTGAATCTGGCTGCACGGAATTTGCTGCGATACCGCCGCCGCACGGCGCTGACGTCGCTCTTGATCATCATCGGTGTCATGGCGGTATTGCTGTTCGTGGCCATCACCGGTTCCTTCAAGAACCTCATGGTCGGACAGATCACAGACTCCTTTGTCGGGCACATGCAGGTGCATCGCCGCGGCTACGTGGCCTCCATCGAAAGCCTGCCACTCAACCTGAATATGCCGCCGGCACTGGCCGATCGCGTGCGCAAGGCGCTCAGCGCAACGCCGGCAGTCGAGGCAGTCGCGCCGCGGGTCAAGTTCGGTGCCATGTTCAGCAATTTCACCGAAACCACCAGCGTGCGCGTCAACGGCATTGAGCCGACCGAGGAAGCAGCGGTTGCGCCATTGCTGGCCGCGCGCCAGAGCAGCGGCAAGAAAGGCGGGCCGCTGCTGGAGCGCGGCGAGATGCTGGTCCCGGATCTGGTGGCACGCGGCCTGCAGGTGAAAGCCGGCGATACCATCGTGCTGGTGGCCACGAACCGCGACGGATCGGTCAACGGCAAGACCTTCCTGATCCGCGGCACGCTGGAGAGCGCCACCGGGCCGGGCGGGCGCGATGGCTATGTGCATATCGAGGACGCGCGGGAACTGCTGCGATTGCAGCAGCCGGAGATCACCGAATTTGCCGTGCGCGTGCGCAATGTCGAAAACGTAGAAAAAGTGGCCGATGCCTTTATCACCGCGACGTCCAACATTCAAAACAAGGAAGGTCGCCCGGCGATCGAAGTGCATCCGTGGCAGAAGCTCTCGCCGTTCGCCAACATCGCCAGCATGATCGACGTAATGACCATTTCGATCAAGATCATGCTGGTGGCCATCGTGCTGGTCGCGGTCATGAACGTGATGGTCATGGCCGTATACGAGCGCATTCGCGAAATCGGCGCCATATCCGCCATCGGCACCCCGCCATCGCGCATTCTGTGGCTGTTCCTGACCGAGGGACTGCTGATGGGCATTGTCGGCACACTGGCCGGCGCCATATTGAGCGTCGTGGCCATCTATGGACTCAGGGCGGCCCAGCTCACCTACAATTTCGGCCAACAGCAGGGACTGGTGCTGATGCCGGTGCTGTCCCCCTGGGATGCGCTGGTGGTGTCATTGATGGTCATCGCGGTATCCGTGTTGGCCAGCTTGCAGCCGGCCTGGACTGCCTCGCGCATGGACCCCATCACCGCACTGCGTCACGTCTGACAACCCTCAAAGGATATCCGCAATGTCTCTTCGCATGCTTGCCCTGCTGCTGGCGCTGGTCGCACAAACGGCCCTGGGCGCCGACCCCAACGACCTTCTTAAAAAAGTCGATCGCAATCTCGAACCGGAAAGCTACGAGATGTATCGCAAGCTGATCAACATCGAGCCCAACGGGGCCCGCAAGGAGTTCGTGCTCTATTCGGTGAAGAAAGGGCGCGACAAGCTGGTGGCGCTTTTCCTCGATCCGCCCAGCGAGAAGGGCCGTGCAACGCTGCGCTCCGGTGACAACATGTGGCTGTACATTCCCAGTGTGGGCAAGCCGATGCGCATCACCAGCCTGCAATCGGTGATCGGCGGCGTGTTCAACAACGCCGATATCCTGCGCGTGGACTATACCGTTGAGTACAACGCCGAGTCGATGCAGGCGGAAAAGGACGCCGATGTGCTGTCGCTGAAGGCGCGCACCGCCGAAGTGGCCTACGACCGCCTGAAGATGTGGGTGGACCGCAAGACCGTGCTGCCGCTGAAAATCGAAGCCTATGCGGTCAGCGGCCTGCTGATCAAGACGCTGTTGTTCAAGGACATCAAGGATTTCGGCGGTGGCATCCGCCGCCCCGCCACCGTCGAGACCGACAGCCCGCTGTTCAAGGGATACAAGTCCGTGATGCTGTATTCGCAATTGCGCCGCCGCGAACTGCCGGACGAAGTGTTCACGCTGAACTACCTGCCGCGGGTGGAAGATCTGCGCAAATGAAACCGGCCTGCTGGCTGGCCTGTGTTGCCCTGCTGGCCGGCGCGCCCGCGGCAGCGGAGGAATACAGCTTCGATGCATCGAGCTTTGCGCGCAAACCCTTCGAGTTCTCGGGTCAGGCCGACCTGAAGACCGAATCCTTCCGGCTCAATCGCGACGGCGCGTTCTACAAGCTCAATTTCTACGACAAGCTGCAGCAACCCGCATCAAGCGATCGCACGACGCTCATGTTCAAGCCGGCCGTCAAGCTGCGCTTCGGCGAAGACAGCACGGCCAGCTTCCGCGCTCACCTGGAATCACAACAAGGCAGCCTCGGTGACTCCCGGGCCAGTCGCTTCGACGAAGCCTACTTCTCGCACAAATTCGCACCGGGCCTGTCCGTGGACGCCGGTAAGGTTGCGCTGAAATGGGGCAAGGGCTATGCATGGAGCCCGGTCGGCTTCGTCGAGCGCGCCAAGGATCCCAATGACCCCGAACTGGCCCGCGAGGGCTATACCGTGCTGTCCGCCGACTACATCCGAAATTTCGACGGCCCGCTGCAGACGCTCGCCCTGACGCCGGTGCTGCTACCGGTCACCGCCAACGTCAACAACGACTTCGGACGCAGCGGACATCTCAATGCGGCCGGGCGGCTCTATATGCTGTTCATGGACACCGACATCGACCTGATGTTCCTGAATAGCGGCAGCCGCACGCACCGCTACGGATTGGATTTCTCGCGCAACCTCGGCACCAATTTTGAGGTGCACGGCGAATGGGCCAGAGTTGCGGATGCACAGCGCCAGATCACGGATTCCCGTGGCAATGTCACCACGCAACAATCGGATGTCACCAACCAGTTGCTGGGCATGCGTTATCTGTCCGAGCGCGAAACAACCTACATTCTGGAGTATTACCGTAACGGGTCCGGCTACAGCGCCGCGCAGAACCGGGACTTCTACGAACTGGTCGACAACGGCATGAACCAGTTCACGTCAAGCGGACTCACCACCCTGCTCAGAAAGGCCAACAGCCTTGCTCAGGGTCAGTATGGAAGACCCAGCGCGGGGCAGCGTTACCTGTATTTTCGCGCCAGCCAGAAGGAACCCTGGGACATCCTGTACTTCACCCCTGCAGTAACGCTGATGGCCAACCTGGATGACCGCAGTTTTTCGGTAACACCGGAAGTCGTCTATACCGGCATCACCAATGTCCAGCTTCAGGCACGCCTGTACATGCTCGGTGGAGGCTCCCGCACCGACTTCGGGGAGAAGCAGAATGCGCGGCGTTTGGAGTTGTGGGCGCGCATTTACTTTTAGGGCGACACCCAAGCATGCGCGCGCAAACTTCCTCTTGTGCTTCCCGGAGTCACGATCGAGACGAGCGAGGGCGGCCCTACTTCGCCTCATCCACCATGCGAATGGTCGCCGCCTCGACTTCCCTAGCCACCTGAACCAGGGACGGATCGTTCGACAGCGCAGACAACATTGCCACCGGCTTGATCAGGCCGATCAGGGTCTTGCCCTTTTGCGTGAATACCGAGATACGACAGGGTAGCGCCATGTTCAGACGCATATCCGCCGCAAGCACTTTCGCGGCCTGTGCGGGATTGCAGACTTCAAAGACCCGGCATTGTTCTTCAAACGCAATTCCCTTGCCGCGCAAGGTATTACCCAGGTCGTGGATATGCAGGACGCCAAAGCCGTTCTTCTTCACGGCGGCATCCAGGTCAGTCGCGGCCTGTTCGAACGATTTAGCGGTCTCGGCGGTGTAATACATGAATTGCCTCTTTTCATCGGGTACATAAAATGTCTCTTGCAGACGACAGGGAAAAGCACTCAGTCGCGTCCTAGCACCCCGGTTTCACTCCAAACTTGCGCAACAGTGATTCCATCAGACACCACCGCGTCAGGCCGCTCTGCAACAGGTTGGCTCCGACGAAAGCGGTGAATGCGAGCCACCATTGGTTCACGAATATCGGGCTGCCGGGGGTGCCCAGCGCCAGTGACAGCAGGATGAAGATGCCGGCAACGACACGAACGACTCGCCATGTGGTCATGCTGTTTCTCCTTCAGGTTGAATGATTGCGGGCGTGCCCAGCCGTTTCCGGTAGGCAATGAAATACAGCAGCGGAATCACCACCAGCGTCAGCAGGGTGGAGACGAAAATGCCGAAGATCAGGGAAATTGCCAGTCCGTTGAAGATGGGGTCGTCGAGGATGAAAAAAGCCCCCAGCATGGCGGCGATACCGGTCAGCAGGATAGGCTGCGCGCGGGTGATGGCCGACTGCACCACCGCCTCCTTGAACGGCACGCCATCGCGCACCTGCAGGTTGATGAAATCCACCAGCAGGATGGAATTGCGCACGATGATGCCGGCCAGCGCGATCATGCCGATCATGCTGGTGGCCGTGTACGGCGCGCCGAGCAAGGCATGCCCGGGCATCACGCCGACGATAGTCAGGGGTATCGGCGCCATGATCACCAGCGGGGTCAGGTAGGAACCGAACTGCGCCACCACCAACAGGTAGATCAGGATCAGGCCGACCATGTAGGCTGCGCCCATGTCGCGGAAGGTTTCGTAGGTAATCTGCCATTCGCCATCCCACTTCACCGCATAGTCGCGATAGGCATCCTCCGGCGGACGAATGAAATACTCACCCATCGCTCCACCGCCTGGCGTGGTGAGCGCACCGATATCGGAACGCATGGCAAACATGCCGTACAGCGGGCTGTCGACCTTGCCGGCCATATCACCGACGACATAGTTCACCGGCAGCAGGTCCTTGTGGAAAACCGGTTGCTCGCGCAGCGTATCGCTCGCCGTCACCAGTTCACGGATCGGAACCAGCTTCCCCGCGGCGGTGCGTACCGGCAGTTGCAACAGTGCATCAAGGTCACCATGTTGCTCTGGCGGCAGCTGTATGGTCGCCGCCACCGGATAGCGGCTGCCATCGTGCATCCAGGTCGCCGCCTCGCCGGCCAGGCCGGCGCGCAGCGTTTCGACGATCTGCTGTTGCGACAC
>CANKAJ010000186.1 GCA_947479645.1 Betaproteobacteria bacterium
ACGCAACATCTGGACTGGGCGAAGGCTCAGCGCGTCGTGCTGCCGAACCTGAAACCCTCGACCAGGACAATCTCGCTGCGCCTGCCGCAGCACCTGCTCGATTCGATCAAGGCGGCGGCCAACGCCCGTGACGTGCCGTACCAGTCGCTCATCAAAGTTTGGCTGCAAGAGAAGATCGAGCAGCACTGATCGGGAAAGACGCATGCGTACCCGCATCACGCGCGGCACGAAGAACGTTTTTGCCGATCTCGGCTTTCCCGATGCCGAGACCCATCTGCTCAAAGCTGAGCTGGTGACCCGCATTCAGGGCGTCATCACCGCACAGGAACTGACCCAGGTCGCGGCAGCCAAACTCATGGGTCTTGGTCAGCCAGACGTTTCGCGGTTGCTCAATGGGCAGTTCCGGGAAATGTCCGTGGAACGCCTGATGCGTTTGCTGACGCGGCTCGGCTGAAATAAGATGATTGGGTGCTGACTGGTCTACTCTACTCGCCACAAGCCAATGGAGTCGTGGAAGACCAGGGCTATGTTCCTTATCGTCAGTTTCGATTGATCCGCTTGGTACGATGGCCCACGGTAATGACCGAGCCGTCTTCCCCAACAACCACGTAGGCCCCCAACTGCCGTTCGATTGCCTTGTAATGCTCCAAACCATATTGGTCCCGCAGGCGTCGCCGGGCAGGCTTATCGATGTACAGAATTGTCCCGCCACGGTGGTCACGCTCCCTTGCCCCAGATTCCAATAGGATCTCAATCGTTTCGGGTTTGATCCCGCGCTGTTGCATCCGGCATGCTGCGTGTTGGGTCAGATTCATCATTGCACCTCCCAATTTGCTGTCAGGAAGTCCATTGTGCTTGCCGTAGTGGCTCATGGAATGAGCTACATAACGCCATATTTTTATCGAGGTCCGATTAGACGACAATGTCGGCAGTAGCTCACTCGGTGACCCACTAACCGTGTTAGCCTTAGTTTTCCATTAATTCCCGGATGTTCCTGAGGGAGTAGTCACGGAGGCAGGCCCACAATGCAAAAAGTAGCCGGCCAGATTCTAGTTTCCGCGACCGACCTGACCCATTTCGCCGATTGCCAGCACCTCACTTGGCTGGACCGGTTGAATCTGGACCAGCCCATGGAGAAGACCGCCGCCGATGAACAGGCCAAGCTGATTCAGGCCAAGGGCTTTGAGCATGAGGGCGCCTTCCTGGACACCCTTTCAGATGTTCCGGGCAAGGTCCTGAAAATCAGTACAGAAGGCAGCCTGGAGACTCGGGCTGCAGCCACACGCGCCGCGATCGCCGAGGGCGCCCCAGTGATCTATCAGGCCACGCTGGTACGAGGCAACCTCATTGGTCATGCCGATTTCCTCATCCACGTCGGCAACAATGGCAAGGACGGCGGCCATCAATACGAAGTTGTGGATACCAAACTGGCGCGCTCCGCCAAGGCCAAGTTCCTTCTCCAGCTTTGCTTTTATTCCGACCTGTTGAGCGACGTTACCGGCCACCTGCCCGCTCATATGCACGTGGAATTGGGTAACGGCAAGCGGGAAACCTTCCGGGTGGCTGACTATGTCTACTACTACCGGCATTTGCTGGCTCGGATGCTGTCTTTCACCGTGTCCTACGAAACGACTGAGCCGCCCTACCCCGCACCATGCGAGTTCTGCTCACTTTGTCACTGGCGGGAACGCTGCGAGGCCAAACGAGTGGCGGACGATCACCTCTCCGCTGTTGCCAACATTTCCCGACAGCAGATATCCCGCCTGGAGTTCGCCGGGGTGCGGACGGTAGCCCAATTGGCAGCGACACCTGCACAGACCGTGATTCCAAAGTTGGCGGATACCAGCTTCGCCAAGCTCAGGGAACAAGCAGCCCTTCAGGTCGAAGAGCGGGAAACCGGCCGTCAACGGGCGGTCGTGCTGCCAACCTCCGAAGAAGAGATACGGGGCTTTGCCCGGCTTCCAGCTCCAGATCCGGGAGACTTGTTCTTCGACATGGAGGGCGACCCCATGGAGGCGGGTGGCCTGGAGTACCTGTTCGGGGTCTATTACTTCGACACCGGCAAGGCTCGGTTCAAGTGTTTTTGGGCGCATACCCGTGAAGAAGAGCGGCAAGCCTTTATGGACTTTGTGGACTTTGTCACTGAACGATTGCGGACGCACCCCGGATTGCATATCTACCACTACGCCCATTATGAGAACACGGCACTGAAACGCCTGATGACCAGCCATGGCGTTCGGGAGTCGGCCGTGGATCAATTGCTCAGGGACGCCCGGCTTGTCGACCTCTACAAAGTGGTTCGCGAAGGTCTGCGCATCTCAAAGCCAAGCTACTCGATCAAGGAAGTGGAGTCCTTTTACGCAGAAAAGCGCGACGGCGAAGTCCAAAAAGCGACCGATAGCATTGTTGCGTATGAGCGTTGGCGTGAATCGAAAGATCCCGAGCTGCTTGAATCGATTCGTCTATATAACGAAGCAGACTGCAGATCAACGTGGCAATTGCGTGAATGGCTGCTGACCATGCGACCTGCGGGCTTGGCGTGGTTCTCCAAAGCGGCAGTCCAGGAGGCAAAGAATAAAAAGCCGGCCCGCCAGAAATCCGACAAGACCATTGAGCACGAAGAGAAGTTGGAGCAGTTTTACGCACGACTGGTCACAACTCCGGAGAACCCGGCCTTAAATCGGGAAATCGCGGAACTGATTTTTCAGCTGCTTGATTTCCATCGGCGCGCTGACAAGCCGGTTTGGTGGTCCCTGTTTGACCGCCAGGACGCAGACCTCGAAACATTACTGGAAGACGCTGAAGTCGTTGCAGGGCTTCACTCCCCGGAGAGTATGGGTGAAGGGGACCGCTCTGAAGTGTTCCGTTATCAGTTTCCAGAGCAGGATTTCAAGGTAAGAAATGGTGATTTCGCCAAGCGCCTGGACAATCTGAAAGATGTACAAATTGTCGGCCTGGACGAAGATGAACTAACAATCGAACTCGAAATAAGGGGTGGCGACGAAGGTCCGCCTGCCAGCTTGTCTATTTCAATCGGGGCACCTGTTCCGTCAAATGCAATGCGAGATGCGCTGTTTGCATTTGCGGATGCAGTCGTTTGTGGCACCGCCAGCTACAAGTCGTTGCTCGACTACCTTTCCCGACGCATTCCAGATATCCAGACAATCCGACCGGGCGACCCGATTATTACACCGGCTCCAGACGTGATGCCCCAGATCATCAATGCAGCCAAGGCACTAAACAACTCATATCTGTTCATCCAAGGACCGCCTGGAAGCGGCAAGACTTATACAGGATCCCATTTGATAGCGGCCCTGCTTCAGTCAGGAAAGCGCATCGCTGTGTCCTCCAACAGTCATAAGGCCATCAACAATTTGCTGGAGGCCGTGGATAAGAGAATGAAGGAGGATGGCGCATCCTATTCTGGGATGAAAAAGATCTCCAAACAGGAACAGGGCATCGAGAGTGATTTCATCATCAACGTTGCAACTGACAAGCCCATACTGAAAGACCGACCCCAACTGGTTGCCGGGACGGCATGGCTGCTGTCAAAAAGCAGTTTTTGGAGCGACTTTGACTACCTGTTCATCGACGAGGCTGGTCAGGTGTCACTGGCCAATATGATCGCCATGGGCATGTGTGCCAAGAACCTGATCCTTCTTGGGGACCAGATGCAACTCGGGCAGCCGATTCAGGGCGACCATCCCGGACGTAGTGGTGATTCCGCATTGGATTACCTCCTGAATGGTGAAGCCACCATCGCACCAGAGAAGGGGATCTTCCTGGAGAAGACCTTTCGGATGCACCCAGATGTCTGTCGGTTCATTTCCGACGCAATCTATGAATCAAGGCTTGTTTCGGATGAATCGACTTTTGGGCAGGCGCTTGTGCTGGACAAGAACGCACATCCCGCACTGAAGCCAACCGGGATTCAGAATCTTCCGGTTGAACATGATGGATGCTCGCAAAAGAGCTTAGAAGAGGCCACCGTCGTCAAAGAACTGGTAGCGAACTTACTGACCCAGCGTTATCGCGACAAGAATGGGAACATACAGCCGATCACGCTAAATGACATTTTGGTCGTTGCGCCCTACAACATGCAGGTAAATCTACTCAAGCGAACATTACCTATCGGGGCACGGGTGGGGACAGTCGATAAGTTTCAAGGACAGGAAGCCGAAGTGGTCATTGTCTCTATGGTTACCTCAGGACAGGAGTATCTACCAAGAAACCTTAGTTTCTTATTCAGTCGGAATCGGATAAATGTTGCCGTATCTAGGGCTCGGTGCTTATCCATCGTAATATCGGCACCACAATTAGCTTCTACATATTCCAATTCGCCAGAAGCACTAAAACTTGTAAATATTATTTGCAAGCTAATCGGAAACTCAAAATGAAAAGCAAGAAGCAGATAGTGCGGTTTTATAACTGGCAGGATTGGAACAAGAATGCTTTAGCACCGAAGGGCCTAGGTGGCTGGCTCGGATCAGACGTAACTATAGGGTCATTCCTAAAGTTGGCTGCTGCAGAAGCCGAAGTCGAAACTAACGATGTCTGGATTTTAGCTGCGTCAAAGAATGAACGATGGAGAGTTTCTGCTTGGATTAAGTTGAGAAAAAGGCTACCCAATGAACCCAAAAGTAATAGTGATTGGGCTACCTTAGTTTATTACGATATGACCGCTTCATTATTTATCGGAGACGTGAAGCTTAACAAGCTTTTAGATATACCTGAGATTAATGATATTTTGAGAGGCTGCGGAAAAAAGCTTGAACAGCAAGGTATGGCCGGGTACGAATTTACGGGCGAGAGTGGCAAGAGTATTTACAACACAATGCGCTCGATTGCGGGAACACCCTTTTTGTCCTATGCAAGCGAGACAGATACAAAGTTGCCTGAATTTACACGAATGGACCCTCCCCCTGCTGCAGAGAATAATGTAGCTAATCGAGAAATCAATACTGAGAGAATCCTTTCAGTCTCCGATCATTCATTATCAAATGTCGAGAACGACGTTCGATTGACACAATATCGCTTCGAGTTAGAGGCCACATTGACTCAGATTGAAAATGAGTATGCAAATAAGCCAGGTCAGGACATTGATGTAATCGTAAAGAGACGAATCGGGCAGGGTCCATTCAGAAGTCTTCTTGAGGAATTCCATGGGGTTAGATGTTGCATCTCAGGCATAACAAATAGAAGACTACTAATAGCTTCTCACATTGTTCCATGGTCGGAAGCATCATCGACTCAAAAAACAGATCACGAAAATGGCCTTTTGCTCTCGGTTATATGGGACGCGCTCTTTGATAAGGGATTTGTATCATTTGACAACGACGGAACGCTGCTTTGCTCCGAGAGATTAGATGATGAAACCGCGCTGCGGCTAGGTATAGCGCTGGATGCGAGATTGCCAGTAGATATGCTTACAGAAAGGCGGAAAAAGAATCTTTCTTGGCACCGTAACAATTTTGGATTTAAAGCTTAGGGCTAAAGATGTGAGCCAAGCCACCCGCCTCCGCGCTATCGTCTCGATCCTCGAAAACAGCCACCAGCCTGTTCCCCGTGAACGCTTGCTGGAGGAACTGGAGGTTTCGCTATCGACCTTCAAGCGCGATCTCGATGTTCTCCGTGATCAGATGCAAGCGCCAATCGTCTGGAAAAGCGGTGAAGGTGGTCATCAACGGGGCTATGTCCTGGAGGACAAAGGCTGGAGCAGTGGAAAGCAGGGCCTGCCTAAAGCGTGGTTTTCTGCGTCGGAAATCTATGCCCTGCTCATGATTCATGAGTTGGCCAGTCACATCGGGCCTGGCCTTCTCACTGAGCACCTGCAGCCCCTCATTACCCGCGTCAGCATGATGCTTGGTGCGGCGGAGGATATACCCGCAGATGTCAGGGCTCGCGTCCGTCTTCTGAGTTCCGCCAGTAAGCGCGTGGCCAGTCCTCATTTCGAGACCGTCGCTCTGGCCTCTGTTAAGCGTCGCCGGCTTAAGATTTTCTATCTCACCCGCAGCCGCAATGAGCGCTCCGAACGGACAGTCTCCCCTCAGGTTCTCGTGTATTACAAGGAAAACTGGTACCTCGTTGCCTGGTGCCACAAGGCCGACGGACTGAGGATGTTTGCCCTCGACGCCATAGAAGAGGCTGCCTTATTGCCCGAAAGCGCCAAGGCCGTCGCCAAAAAATCGGTGGAAGAACTCATTGGCCGTGACTTTGGCATTTACTCTGGAAATGAACGCCATTGGGCAAAGCTACTTTTTACCGCCACTCAGGCGCCTTGGATCAAGTCAGAAACGTGGCACTCTGATCAGCAATCTGAAACCACACCAGATGGCTCCTATCTCCTAACGGTCCCCTACAGCGATCCCCGAGAGTTGCTCCTGGAAATCATGCGGTTCGGGCCTGATGTGCGTGTCCTGGCGCCGCCGGAACTTAAACAACAAGTCGCGCAACGCCTACGGGACGCCGCAGCTCAATACGCCAAGTAATTCTCTCGTCAGTCGCTCACTGGGTGAGCCACTACCGGGAGGACAATGCCCCTGTCGCTTAATGCTTGGCGTGTTGCAGCGATTGCGACTAGCCACTTCCGGCCATCTTTTGGCCTGTACTCTGAACTGGCGGTACACATCGAGTAATGCTGGTCCAAACAAGAATGGGGGCTGTATGGATAAAAAAAATCATCATCGCTGCCGACGAACCGATTGTCTGCCCGAAATGCCAACACCACTTTTCTCTCGACCTTGGCATCACGCGTCAAACCATCGAACGTTACGAGGACGAATTCGAGCAGGCCTTCGCCGCTCAGCGCAAGCAAATGGAGGTAACGCTTGCCAGTGAGGCCGAACGCAAGGCCAGCAAGCAGTTTATTGATCGGCTAAATAAGTTAAATGAGGATTTGGCAGATACTCGTAAAGCCGAACTAGCGGCTCGGGCTCAGGCCGCATCCGCTCTGGCAGAAGCCAAGACACGCGCTCAGGCCGACTTTGCACAGGAAAAGGCTGCTATGGCTGCCGAATTGGGTGAAAAGAACAAGCAGCTCCAAGGTTTTCGGGAACAGGAACTGGCGCTGCGTAAGCAAAAACAGCAACTGGAGGAGCAGCAAGCGAATCTAAATGTGGAACTTCAGCGCAAAATGGATGAGGAGCGTGCCCGCCTGACCGCCCAGATTGGCCATCGTGAAGCCGAGCGCTTTTCACTCATTGAGGCTGAATACAAGAAGAAGATTGAAGACGCCCAGCGGTCAAACGAAGACCTGCGACGAAAGCTCGATCAGGGCTCACAACAGCTTCAGGGGGAAGTACTGGAACTGGAACTGGAGCACATGCTCGGGGGTGCATTCCTTCATGACCAGATTGATGAGGTGAAAAAAGGGCAACGCGGCGCGGACGTACTGCAGACAGTGCGTACACCCACGGGGCAGATCTGCGGCAAGATCATCTGGGAAGCCAAGCGGGCTGAGAAGTGGTCGGACAAATGGCTGCAGAAGCTCAAAGACGATCAGGAGCTGGCAAATGCCGATATCGCGGTCATCGTGACTACCGCCATGCCCAAAGGGGTTCCTGACAGTTTTTGCCGGGTGGGCGACGTGTGGGTCGTATCGCCTCAGGTCATGCGCCCGGTTGCGGAGACCCTGCGCGTCATCTTGCTGGAAGCGCAACGCCTGAAATTGGTCAACACCGGACGCAATGAAAAGATGGAGCAACTCTACATTTATCTTTCCAGCGCGCAGTTTGCCCAGAAGGTGCGCACCATGCTCGAAGGGTTTGAGTCGATGCGCCGGGATCTTGAGTCTGAAAAGCGCGCCATTCAGAAAATCTGGGCCAAGCGGCAGACTCAGATCGAGCGCGTCACCGGCAGCATGGTTGGCGTTGTAGGTGAGCTTGAGGCGATTGCCCAGGACCAGCTACCGCAGCTGGGTTCCATGATGGCGCTCGAAGCCATCGGGGATGATGTCTCTGCGGAAGACGCCTAATCTTGGGCGTTATTTTTTGGGGTGACCGCAAGCTATTTTCAAGGAATGAACGTGGCGTCAGGCTGGCACTGAAACATCCAGTACTGGTTGATAGGCCAGTGATCGGTCGGGGAGCTTATTCGGTCATTCTGGCCGGTGAAAAATCGGTCTTCAAGCTGACCATTGATAAGGCGACATACGGTTTGGCAGAACGCCAATCCCAATGGCGGTGTTCAGGCTTGCCGGTCATTCTGGGATTGCATGGACAGGTTGGTTCAACCGACGGCGGGAGCTCTCTGCTTCTGATCGAAATGGAACATCTACAGCGACTGGGAACAGGCACGGCTGCTGCACGCAGTCGCTGCCTGACCCTCTCCCGAGAGCTGCGACGGTACTTGATGCAAGGAGACGTCCCGGCAACAAGGCTGCGCAAGGCCCACACGCTTCAGCCTGATGACGGAATTGGCCAGGCACTCTTGCTACTGGCCGAAATTGTGGAATCCCAAGCGCCCGACACCGAACTGGATCTGCACCGATCCAACTTCATGTGGCGTGAACACTCAGGCGAAGCGGTCATTACTGACCCCGTCATGGATTTGCAAACTCGGGATTGTGTGCGGGGCGCTTTCCTGCGCAAGCGTGGTCTTTCCCGGAGGAGACGTTATTTTTCTAGGGAGGAACATAAACGGGGACCGAATGGAATCACCCGGCCGACAGACGATTCCGCTCAAAACGGTATTTTGGCACGGCGACTGGCTACCCTATACCGACACACCGATTTTGAGCCCGAGTGACTTCACCAGCTATTCAGCAAACGACCTCCCGACTCACCGAACGCGTATTCCCAAAACTCGGCACATGCACGGAGTGGGTCCCCTCGCCGCCGGCCACGATGATGCCCAACCGGTCAGGCGACGTGCAGACCGGGATCATCGTGTTGGGCAGGATGGTTCCCAGTTCCTTGCGCCGCCGCAACTGCGTCAGCTCAAGATCGGGCGTGGCCATTCTGCTGGCGGACATTTTTGATTGTTCCCATAGGCGTTGCTTGATGTCGGCCTTGCTCAGGCCCGCGGCACTCAGAATCTGCGCGTGCTCCGGGCAGATGATGAACCAGGGATCGCCGCCGGTTCGGTAGTCGTTGCCGGAGGCGCGGGGCAGGGTGTCGGCGTAGATGCGCAGGATTTCGTCTGCGGTGCGCACATGGGTGTTCATGTTGAGCGTGCCTTCGGCCCCGACCACGGTGACCACGCTCTGGTCGGCACGGAAGCCGCGCTCCACATGCAAGGGCTCCCAGGGATTCTGCTGTTCATTCTCGGAGCAGCAGAAAAGAAACTTGCCGGGTTGTCCCTGTGTGGCTCGGTCCATTTCACCGGGCAGCGCGCCACCGACGTTCTGCAGGATGAGGCGCAGGGCGCGGCCGAGCGTGGCGTTGGCCCAGTTGCCCTGCCCCAGGCAGTTGGTGCCCGAATTCATGCCGAGTGTCGTGGCGATGGGCCCGTTGACGATCAGCCATACCGTGACCGGGTCGGTGGTGGTCTGGATGCCTTGCAGATTGAATTCCGGACTGGTGGCCGCCTTGAGCGCCGCGAACAGCACCGGCAGGCAGCCCGGATCGCAGCCGGCCATGGCGGCGTTGATGGCGATCATCTCGACCGTGGCTGCGCCAAATCCCGGAGCGATGGTGGCGATGACTTCGTCTCTTGGCCGCGCGGTCGATGCCAGCAGGCGCTCAACCAGCGCTTCGGTCGGTGGAAAAATCGGCAGGCCATCCGACCAGCGACGCTCGCGAAACAGCCGGTTCACCTCGGTGTAGTCGTCGGCCATTCGCAGTTTTTTGGCGCGAAGATCGGCGCTGCTGCCGGTGCTGCCCGGCAGCTTTGATTCACAGGCCATTCTGGCGATATCTTCGATGCAGCGTTCCGCAACGCTCTGCACTTCCTTGATGGACAAGCCGCCGAACGGGTGTGGCACTTCGGCGATGGGCAGGTCAGGGTAATGGAGCGCCTTCGCCTGAAAATGGCCCAGTGGCACGAATGCGTCCGAGCA
>CANKAJ010000187.1 GCA_947479645.1 Betaproteobacteria bacterium
ATCCAGAACGCGCCATTTTCCCCGACCACGGCGTCGACGGGCCACATGCGTGCAATGTGATCGCACCAGCCCGCGGGCCGGCCGGTCACCGGGATCACCATCAACCCGGCGGCATGCAGGCGCTCCATCGCCGAGTAGGCGGCGGCGGTCAGCCTGCCCTCGGTGGTCAGCGTATCGTCGATGTCGGTGAGCACGCCGACGATCGATCGCCGCGCCTCTGACGGGAATTCTGCCAGTGGGCGCATGGGCTAGAGGATGCGCTTGCGCACTTGCGTGACGGCAAGCTCGGCGATGATTACGACGACAAAGATGGCGACCAGCACCATGGCCACGCGCTCCCACTGGAACAGGTTGAGCGCCGTGTCCAGCGCCATGCCGATGCCGCCTGCGCCGACCAGCCCGAGCACGGCCGATTCGCGCACATTGATATCCCAGCGCAGCAGCACGATGGACCAGAAGGCGGGCCTGATTTGCGGCCAGTAGGCATACCAGATGAGGGCGCCGGTGCCGGCACCGGCCGCGGTCAGCGCTTCCACCGGACCCTTGGCGGTCTCCTCAATGGCTTCGCCGATGAGCTTGCCCAGGAAACCGATGGAGCGAAAGGCGATGGCCAGCATTCCCGCCAGTGCCCCCGGCCCGAACACCGCCACGAACAGCAGCGCCCACACCAGTGAATTCACCGAGCGGCTGGCCACCAGCACCAGACGCGCGAAAAAATTGACCGGTGGCAGCGGTGTGAGATTGCGTGCCGCCAGCAATCCGAAGGGCACCGCCAGCACGAGCGCCAGCAGCGTGCCCAGCGTGGCGATCTGCAGCGTCTCCATCAGACCGGCGTGCACGCCCTTGGGGTAGTGGGCAAAATCGACCGGCCACATGCGCACCAGCAGGTCCTGCATCTGTTCCGGGGCGTCGTACAGGAACTCGGGAATGATTTCCACGGAGCGGCCCGCCGCAACGACGGTCGCGACCAGCAGCAGGTAGACGGCGAAACGAACCAGTTGTTCGCCGGCGCCGAATCGCCGCCATTGGCGTGCCTCAGGGCGCGCTTCAGGCACGGAACACCTTCTTCAGCACATTGGTGAGCGTCTCACCGATCACGATGACGGCGATGATGGTGAGCAGGATGGCACAGACGAAATCGTAGTCAAAGCGCTGGAAGGCCGAGAACAAGGTTGCGCCGATGCCACCGGCGCCGACGATGCCGACCATGGTGGAATTGCGCAGATTGGAATCGAACTGGTAGGTGCCGAATCCGACAAATCGCGAGAACACCTGCGGCAGCACGCCGTAGGTGATGACGTTGGCGAACGAGGCCCCGCTGGCGCGCACGGCCTCCACCTGCTTCAACGAGATCTCTTCGATGGCCTCGGCGAACAATTTGCCGATGAACCCTACCGAGGCCACCACCAACGCGAGGATGCCCGCCAGCGCGCCGAAACCCACCGCCTTGACGAACAGGATGGCCACGATGACCGGATGCAGGGCGCGGCACAGCGCGACCAGCGAGCGCGCCGGCCAGGTTACCCACGCGGGCATCAGGTTGCGTGCCGACAACAACCCGAGCGGCAGCGACAGCGCAATACCGACGACCGAGGCCAGCACGGCAATTTCCAGGCTCTCCAGCATGCCCTTGAGTAGCGGCTCCCAATTGGCGAAGCTGGGCGGAAACATGCGACCGAGAAAGCGCGCGCCGTTGCTCAGTCCGATGATGAAGCGCGCCCAGGTGAGGTCGAACTGCGCCGCTGCGTACAGCGCATACGCGGCCAGCAGCACAAAAGCGGCGCGTTGCGCGTTGCTTTGCCGGAACGGTGGCAGGTAGGCGGGCTGAGCGCGAAGTGGCGCGGCGCCGCTCATTGCAGCCAGCCCTCGCCGCCATAGATGCTGCGCAGCATGCCGTCATCCAGCGCCGTCGCTGCGCCATCGAAGGCCACTTCGCCGTTGCGCATGCCGATGACCCGGTCGGCGAAACGCCGTGCCAGTTCCACGTCATGCATGTTGACGATGACGGGAATGTTGTTGGCCCGGCCCTGCTCGCGCAGCAGTTCCATGATTTCCACGGACGTTTTCGGATCAAGCGAGGAGGTTGGCTCATCGGCCAGCAGCAACCGCGGCTCCTGCATCAGCGCCCGGGCGATGCCGACGCGCTGGCGCTGGCCGCCCGAGAGGCTGTCGGCGCGCTGATTGGCAAAATTCGCCAGTCCCACCGTGTCGAGCAAGGCAAAGGCATGCTCGATGTCGGCTGGTGGGAAGCGTCGCAGCCACGCGTCCAGCGGGCCGATGGTCCCCAATCGGCCAGTCAGCAGGTTTTCCATTACCGTGAGGCGCTCGACCAGGTTGTATTCCTGGAACACCATGCCGATGCGCCGTCGCGCCGCGCGCAGTTGTTCCCCGCCGAGGCGAACGATGTCCTCGCCCTCGAGCAGGATTTCGCCCGACGTCGGTTCCACCAGCCGGTTGATACAACGCAGCAGCGTGCTCTTGCCGGTTCCCGATGCGCCGATGATCGCCGTCAGGCCGGTACCGCCGAACGTCAGGTCGATGCCCTTCAACACGGGTTGGCCGGCCACGTAGGCTTTGAACAACTTGCGAATGACGAGCGCCGCCTGCGTGGTCGGCTGGGTATCGGCTGCCGTGTTCATGGCTTTTTCGCCGTTGCTGCGGCCGCGGACGCTTCGGCCCGTGCCTTGTCCGAACGCGACTTCTCGGCCTCGAACGCCGCGCGCGTGAATGACTGGCCGCTGGCCTGCGCCACCACGCGCACAATCTCCCAGTCCTTGCGGTAGTCGATGGGCACCCAGCGGTCGGCGCCCTGGAAGCCCTTTTGCATGTCGGGCGGATAACGGAAGCTGAAGGTGCAGTCGCGGATCTTCTGCGCCAGCGCCGGCACGAGGTCGTGCGCCATCGACAATCCCCCGGGCGGAAAATTGCGACTCTTCCAGATAATGCGGAAGTCCTCCATCCTGACCACGCCGCGTTCGGCCATGCGCACCAGGATGTCATTGGCGACGGGGGCCGCGTCATAGTCGCCCGAGGCCACGCCGGAGATGGAGTTCTCGTGCTTGCCCGAATAGGCTACTTTGTAATCGCGATCGGGAACCAGTCCCTCTGCCGGAAAGAGCGCCCGCGGCGCAAGGTTGCCGGAATTGGATGAGGGGGTGGCGTGGGCGATGCGCTTGCCCTTGAGGTCGGTGAGCTTCTGATAGGGGCTGTCGCGACGCACGATCATCCATAACTGATAACCCTGCGGACCGCTCGCGTCGCCGCGGATGCCCACGGGAATGGCGCCGGCCACATTGACCGCGAATGCCGTGTCGCCCGAAGACATGGTGCCCAGGTGCATGCGTCCGGAGCGCATCGCCTCGATGGCCGCCGCGCTGGAATACACGTCGTAGTAGCGCACGCGCCGGCCGCTGCAGGTGGCGAGGTAATCGACGAAGGGCTGCATCAGCCGGTTGAACACGGCCGGATCGTCCAGCGGCGAGTTGGTGAAAAACAGCGTGTCCGGATTCTTCAAGCGGCGCGCATCGCGCGGGGCATCGGCCAGCAAGTCACCGTTGTCGTCGCAGTAGGCGGTGTCGAGATCGCCGCGCTGCCGGCAACTGCTCTGCGCAACGGCTGCAGCGCTGGCCAGCATCGCGGCGCATAGGATCGCCGCGGCGCCGGCAGTCATGCCGCGGATCACTGCTTCTTCGCTTTTTCTTCGGCGGCTTTCTTCAGTGCATCGGTTTCGCGCTTGGACTCCTTCTCATAGGCGGCGCGATTGAACGCCTCGCCGCCGCCTTCGGCCACCTGCCGCACCACGGCCCAGTCCTTCTGGTAGGTAATGGGGAAGAAACGGTCGGCCCCGTCGAAGGCTTTCTGCATGTCGGCCGGGAAGCGATAGTCGTAGAAGCACTTGAGCATCTTGTCGCGAAATGTCGGCTCCAGGTCGTGTGCATAGGCAAACGACGAGGTCGGGAACTTGGCGCTGCGGTAGATGATGCGGAAGTCGCTCTCCTTCACCTGACCACGGCCCGCCATGCGATAGAACACGTCCGATGCCACCGCTGCCGCCTCGTAGTCCCCGGAGTTCACGCCCATCACCGAGTTATCGTGCTTGCCCGAGAAGATGATCTTGTAGTCCTTGTCGGGCGTCAGACCCTCCTTGGGGAACAGGGCGATGGGTGCCATGTGCCCGGAGTTGGATGATGGCGAGGTGTGCGCCACTTTCTTGCCCTTGAGGTCCGCCAGTTTCTGGAAGGGGCTGTCCTTCTTCACGATCATGATGAGGTTGTAGCCCTGATATTCCTTCTCCGTGCCCTTGACCGCGAACGGCACCGCGCCGGCGATATTGACGGCAAAGGCCGTCGGTCCGGTGGAAAAACCGCCGACATGCAGTCGCCCCGAGCGCATGGCCTCGATTTCGGCGGCATTGGACTGTACCTGGAAGAACACCACGCGCTTGCCGGTGCAGGCCGCCAGATGGGCGGTGAACGGCTGATAGATTTTTTCGTAAACCGCCGGATCCTCAACCGGGGTATAGGTGAAGACCAGCGTGCCGGGGGTCTTCAGGCGCTTTGGCTCCTTTGGCGTATCGGCCACCAGATCGCGATTCTCGTCGCAGTAATTGGCGTCCAGCTCACCGCGATTCTTGCAATCGCTCTGCGCCAGCACCGGCGCTGCTGCGATTGCGAAAAAGCCCAGCACGGCGGCAATACCACAGATCAGTCGCTTCATGGTCTTCCCCTCTTTTATTGTCGGGCACAGCTGCATGCCTGATGGCACCGTCCGCTGGTTCAACGCGGGCTGGCGGTCATTATAAGGTGCCGGTCGGGAAATGTTTGGGCGGCCGCGGCGTGGCACGGAGGAGGTCACGCTGATCCGTGTAAGACGGGATTGCTCAAAGATGCACGTTCGGGGCGAAGTGATCTTGCGGGATGCGATTGATGGGCGATTTCGCCGGCAGGTCCTGTCGTGTTATTGCCGGCAACTCAGCGCGCAGCGCAACCAGTCTTTCCGCCGCCAACGGTGCCGACGGTCCGAGACAGGTGATATGACCCATTTTTCGGCCCGGCCTGGGTACGGACTTGCCGTACAGGTGAAGATGGGTACCGGGTTCCTGCAGTACGGCCGGCCAGTGCATGTCACCGTGTTGCCACAGTTCTCCCAGCAGGTTCACCATGGCGGCGGGGCGCGTTTGTCTTGTGCTTCCCAAAGGCATTCCGGCGAGCACCCGCACCTGCTGCTCGAACTGGGAGGTCTGGCAGGCTTCAATGGTGAAGTGCCCGCTGTTGTGAGGTCGCGGCGCGATTTCATTGACAATGAGATTGCCGTTTTGCAGCAGAAAGAATTCGACGCACAGCACGCCGCGATAGTTCAGTGCGTGCGCGATCCGTTGCGCGTACTTGCGTGCCGCGCGGATTGCCGCAAGCGGCAGCGGTGCGGGTGCGACGCTGATATCAAGCACACCGTCGCGATGGGTATTCATGGGAACCGGAAACAGGGCGATGCGTCCCCGGTCGTCGCGGGCCAGAATGACCGACAGTTCCGCGGCGAGCGGCAGGCGAGCTTCCAGTACGCAGGCTACGTCACCCAGGGACACAAATGCCGGCAGTAATTCATGCGCAGCCCCTATGCGCCACTGGCCCTTGCCGTCATAGCCATGGCGGCAGGTCTTGAGGATTCCCGGGACCAGGTCGGGGTATTGCATGCTCGCGGCCTTTTTCGACGCAATGTCCGCGTAGGGGGCCACCGGCACGCCACTCTTTGAGAGAAAGTTCTTTTCGCGCAGCCGGTGCTGTGACACTTCCAGCGCAAACGCATCCGGTGCCACGGGCACATGTTCGCCGATAAAGCGCAATGCCGCGGCCGGCACATTTTCGGTTTCGATGGTCACCGCGCTGCAGCTGCGGGCCATCTCCAGCCATGCCGCGCGATCGTCCAGTGGCGCGCAGATCAGCCGGTCGACGGCGCCGGCCGCGGCACAGTCCCGGGAGGGATCAAGGGCAGTTACGCGATAGCCCAGGCGATGCGCGGCAAAGGCAAACATGCGTGCGAGTTGTCCTCCGCCCAGCACCCCGAGCATGGCGCCGGGGGGGGTCATGACGCGCTTTCCTGCGGCAGCGAGGCGCGTTCGACGGCGCGCGTTTGGGCCTGGCGCGCGCGGTGCAGCGCATCGGCAACACGCGAATCGGTTCTCGCCAGAATCGCCGCGGCAAACAGTCCTGCATTGGCCGCGCCGCCTTCGCCGATGGCGAACGTGGCGACCGGCACGCCCTTGGGCATCTGCACGATGGACAGCAGCGAGTCCATGCCTTGCAGATGCCGGCTCGGCACCGGCACGCCCAACACCGGCAATTCGGTTAGCGACGCCAGCATGCCAGGCAGATGGGCGGCACCGCCGGCGCCGGCGATGATGCAGCACAGTCCGCGCTTGGCGGCGCTGCTGGCATAGCGATACAGCAGCAGCGGGGTGCGATGGGCCGAGACCACCTTTGCTTCATATGGAATGCCCATCGACTGCAGGCTTTCCGCGGCTTTTTGCATCACCGGCCAGTCGCTCTTGCTGCCCATGACAATGCCCACAAGCGCTGCAGGATGTGCGCGCGCATTGCCGGTCTTAGCGGATTTCTTCATTTGGAGATCCATTCTGCGAGGTGATTGAACAGGGGTATGCCGAACATCAAATTGAACGGGAAGGTCACGCCCAGGGACAGCATGAGGTAAAGCGCCGGGTTGGCTTCCGGCACGCCCATGCGCATCGCCGGCGGCACCGCAATATACGAAGCGCTGGCGGCGAGCACGGCAACCAGGGTTGTGCCGCCGGCGCCAAACCCGAGCACTGCGTGCCCGACCAGCAGCCCGGCTGACCCGAAGACCAATGGCGCCAGCACGCCGAACAGGGCCAGTGGCAGGGCGCTTTTTTTCAGCTCACCTAATCGGGTCGCTGCCTGTATCCCCAGGTCGATGAGGAACAGGCACAAGGCGCCCATGAACAGTTTCTCGAAGAATGGGTTGACCGCATCAAGGCTCGCCCTGGACGCAACGGCGCCGATCAGGATTGTTCCGACCAGCAGCAGCACGCTGCCGTGACGCAGCATGCTGGCCGGAATGGCTGACCATGCAGTTGCCCCGGTGCTGCCGGACCCGCGACAGCGCTCGGCAAGGTAAAGGCCGATCAGAATGGCCGGGACCTCCATGATGGCGAGCATGAGCACCAGGGCCGGCTCGTAGTCGACATTGCGGGACTGCAACCAGGCCGTGGCGGCCATGAAGGTGGCCACGCTGACCGAGCCGTAATGGGCGGCGATGGCGGCGGCATTGAATCCGTCCAGGCGCAGCAGGTACCGCAGCGCCGCGTACGCCGCCAGCGGAATCAGGCAGGCCAGAGCGAGCGCCGCGGCGGCAGGCGCCAGCAGCGACGCCAGGCCGGCGCTTGCGAGTTGCGCGCCGCCATGCAGGCCGATGCCGGCCAGCAGGTAGATGGAGAGTGTCTTTGACAACGCACGCGGAATGCGCAGGTCCGAGCGCGCCATGCGCGACAACGCGCCGAGGACGAAGAACAGCAAAGGAGCATTGAGCAGGGCTGAGATCATGGCGGACATGCTAGTCAAGACATGTCATAGAGTAAAATCGAATATATTAAAGTCTGATATAGAATAAACCTATGTAAATTCCGGGCAGTCCTTCCGTTGAAGGAAGTGTTCTCGGGGCTTTTCTGACGCGGGTGGCAGGCAAGGCATGCCTAGCCCGCCGATTTGGTTTTTTTGCCGAAATACGAAAGCCGATCAATGAACATCACGTCGAGACAACTGCGTACATTTGAAGCCGTGGCCCGCCTCGGGAGCTTCAGTCGCGCGGCCAAGGAACTGCATTTATCCCAGCCGACCGTTTCGCAACAGGTAAAGCAGATTGCGGACGCAGTGGGCATGCCGTTGCTTGATCAGTCCGGACGCGCAGTCGTGCCCACGGACGCCGGGTTGCTCGTTGGCGAGACCGCACGCGAGGTCAGCCGCGCCATGGAGGCGTTGCAAACCAGTCTCGCCGAGCTCAAAGGGCTCAAGCAGGGGCGGCTCAAGGTCTCGGTGGTGACCACTGCCAAGTACTTCGTGCCGAGGCTGCTGGGACCGTTCATGAAGCGCCATCCGGATATCGACGTCGCCCTCGAGGTGGGCAATCGCGCCGAAATCGTGAACCGGCTGTCTCGCAATGAAGATGACCTCTACATCATGGGCATGCCCCCGCGCGGCATGGACATTGTCAGGGTGCCCTTTGCCGACAATCCCATTGTCGCCATAGCGCCGGTGGATCATCCGCTGGCGGGGAAGCGGCATGTATCGCTAGCGCAACTGGCTTTGCATCCATTCATTCTGCGTGAAGATGGATCGGGCACGCGCATGGCGTGCGAGCGGTTCCTCAGAGATCAGCGCCTGAAATTGCGTATTCGCATGGAGCTGGGCAGCAATGAGGCCATCAAGCAGGCCGTAGCTGGCGGCCTGGGCCTGTCGCTGCTGTCGTTGCACGCGCTGATCGCCGAAGCGAACCGCGGCGAACTGGCAGTGCTGGATGTGCGTCATCTGCCCATCCGGCGTTCCTGGTTTATCGTCCACCGCGCCAACAAGCACCTGTCGGCAGTGGCGCGGGCGTTCTTTGATTACCTGCAGGTCGAAGGCATCAGGTTGCGCCGGGAACTGGAGGCCGCGCGCCTGTCGGTGCGTCCCCGCAACTGAAAAATGCGCCCCTGCTCGTGCTGCCTGATTGCGTTGGAAGTGCAGTGGGTCAGGCGTCGGGAAGGGACGGGGGGTGGCTGGCCTTGCCTGATCGGGTCACGTACAGGCTGCCGACGACCGAAATGGCCAGCACCGTTCCGACCACCGCGAGCGCGAAGCCGATCGGGATCTTGTAGATGTCGATCAGCACCATCTTGATACCGATGAATACCAGGATGAAGGCAAGTCCGTACTTGAGCAGGTGAAAGCGCTCGGCAAGGTCGGCGAGCATGAAGTACATGGCGCGCAGGCCGAGCACCGCGAACACGTTGGAGGTGAGCACGATGAACGGATCCAGCGTCACGGCGAATATTGCCGGGATGCTGTCGACTGCGAAAATGACGTCGGTCACGGCGATCATGACGATGACCACGAACAGCGGTGTGAACCAGCGAGCGCCGTTGCGTGTGACGGTGAACTGCTCGCCCTCGTAGGTGCTGGTGATGCGCATGTGCCGGCGCATGAATTTCAGGATGGGATTGGCGTTCAGGTCCGGGTCCTGTTCCGCGAAGAGCATCATCTTGACGCCGGTAACGAGCAGGATGGCGCCGAACACGTACAGTATCCAGTGGAAACGGGAGATCAGCCACGCGCCGATCAGAATCAGGATGGTGCGCAGCACGATGGCCCCGATCACGCCGAAGATGAGCACGCGGCGCTGGTATGCCAGCGGTACGCCGAAGAAGGTGAAGATCATCAGGAACACAAAAATATTGTCCACCGCCAGCGATTTCTCGATGACATAGCCAGTGAGGAACTGCAGCGCTTTCTCGTCGGCGATCTCGGCGGGCAGGGTCTGGCGCAGGTAGAACCACAGTCCCAGATTGAATAGCAGGGACAGTGCGATCCAGGCGATCGACCAGTTCAGCGCTTCACGGAAGGACACCGGACTCGCGCCCTTGCCTTTGAGTACCAGCAGGTCGACGGCGAGGGCTGTGACAAGCAGCGCCAGAAATGCCGACCATATCCAGATGTTGCCGACGGTATCGAGCATGTGGGAATTCCTGTCAGTTTAACGTTGTAGTTACTGGTCGGATTGTGCGGCGTGGCGAAGCCGGTGCAAACCGGCTTCGCCAC
>CANKAJ010000188.1 GCA_947479645.1 Betaproteobacteria bacterium
AGACCACGGTTGCTGTAGGCTTCTGCGTAATCCGGTTTGATGCTGATGGCTTTATCGTAACTGGCGACCGACGCGTCCAGTTGCCCGAGGTCTTTCAGCGCAAGGCCACGGTTGCTGTAGGCTTGTGCGTAATCCGGTTTGATGCTGATGGCTTTATCGTAACTGGCGACCGCCGCGTCCAGTTGCCCGAGGTCTTTCAGCGCAAGGCCACGGTTGCTGTAGGCTTTTGCGTAATCCGGTTTGATGCTGATGGCTTTATCGTAACTGGCGACCGCCGCGTCCAGTTGCTTGAGTTCTTGCAGCGCAATGCCACGGTTGCTGTAGGCTTGTGCGTAATCCGGTTTGATGCTGATGGCTTTATCGTAACTGGCGACAGCAGTGTCCAGTTGCTTAAGCTCTTTCAGCGCATTGCCACGGTTGTAATAGGCGGCTGCGTTATTTGGCTGCACAACCACTGCACGACCTAACAAGTCTGCTGCTTCTTCCAATCGATTGGTTTGTGCCGTAATTGCACCCAGCAGGTTCAGAGCACCAAAGTATTCGGCATTGGCCTTAAGAATCAATCTGCACAACCGCTCAGCCTTTGCCCAGTCGCGACCGTTGTAGGCTGCGAGGGCTTGATTGACTGTCTCGGAAAGCGTCAGCGTGACGCTGTTGTTCTGCACTTTTGATTGCGACCGCTGTTGCTGGCGTGCCGGCGGCACTGGCTTTCGGCGTTTGTTCATTGGTGTGTAGTCATTTTTAACGTCATTGACTGAAGTTTGCACGTAAGCGTCCGGCGAGTACCGTCTTGACGCCGGGTTAGGAATTCAAGCAGCGAGCCGCTGCTGGTTTTCTGCATTAAGTGTTTCTGCCACTGCCCAAGGCAGTAGTTCCGCGACCCGGTTGATCGGATGTTCGGCGATGCGCTCCAGAACGTAGCGCAGATAGGCCTCGGGTCCAGCCCATTGAGCTTGGCCGTTCCGATCAAGCTATAGATCCCGGCCGCACGCTGGCCCCCGGCATCGGAGCCACAGAACAGATAATTCTTGCGCCCGAGCGCGACGGTGCGCAGCGACCGCTCAGCGGCATTGTTGCCTATCTCAATACGACCATCGTCACGATAGCGTGTCAGTGCCGTCCAGCGCGTGAGCGCGTACCCGATGGCTTTGGCCAACTCCGATTTCTTCGATACCAGGGCCAGCGTCTGGCGCAACCACTCGCGCAGCGATTCGAGCAACGGACCGGCGCGCGCCTGACGAACCTGCCTGCGTTCATCGGGCGGGTGGCCGCGAATCTCCGACTCGACGGCGTATAGCGCAGCAATGCGCTGGAGCGCCTCAGCCGCGATCGGCGACTGTGTTGCCTGGTGGATGTCGTAGAAGCCCCGCCGGGCGTGCGCCCAGCAGGAGGCCTCCCGGATGGCATCCCCTTCGTACAGATGCCGGAATCCGGCATAGGCATCGGCCTGGAGAATGCCAGTAAATTTCTTCAGATGTTCGCGTGGGCGCTCGCCTCGCCGATCAGGAGAATAGCGAAACAACACCGCTGCAGGTTCCGTGCTGGCCGCCGGCCGGTCATCACGCACGTAAGTCCAGAGCCGGCCGGTCTTGCCTCGGCCCGGGTCGAGTACCGGCACCGGGGTGTCATCGGCGTGGAGTTTGCCGGCGGCAAACACGTAGCGCCCCAGTGCCTCGATGAGCGGGTCGAGCAGGTTGAAACACCCGCCGCCCCATTCGGCCAGGGTCGAGCGCTCCATTTCCACCCCTTCCCGGGCGTAGATCTGCGCCTGCCGGTACAGTGGCAAGTGATCGGCGTACTTGGAGACAAGAACATGGGCCAAGAGTCCCGCACCGGCCAGCCCTCGGTCGATCGGCCGCGTGGGGGCAGCCACCTGCACGATACGCTCGCATTCCGGGCAGGCCAGCTTCGGGCGAACATGCCGGATCACCCGGAACCGGGCCGGTACGTAATCTAGAACCTCCGAGATATCTTCACCGATCTGGCGCATCGCCGTCCCACAACTGGGGCAACTGCATGAGGGCTGGTGCACCACGCGTTCGCGCGGCAAGTGCTCAGGCAGCGGCCGGCGCACAGGCTTTGCGGGTTGATCGGCTTTGGGCTTGACTGTGCTTACCTGGGCCTGCGCGCTTTGCAATTCCTCCAGGCGCAATTCCAACTGTTCGATCTGCCGATCCAATTTCTCCGAGGAACGACCGAACTGCATGCGGCGCAACTTCGCGATCAACAGTTTCAGGTGATCGATCTCGGTGTCGTTGACGGCGAGCTTGGCGCGCTGCTCGATCACCATCGCCTTCAGTGTCTCGACATCATCGGGCAGTGCTACGATAGCGGCAGCAAGCGCAGCAGCAGCTTCGGGAGTTAATTCGGGTTTGCCGTGCTGCTCAATCGTCATGGGTGAGGTGCGATTGGATCGTTGATTCTTATTGCTTAATTAGACAATCGCTCGCATGCAAAAGTTCATCAACAGCGAATAAAGATTCGCAAAATAATTATGCGGCCAATTGTGGCCTCGCGGTTCTCACCGGTCGTCGCCAGTCAATGCCCTCGAGCAACATCGACAATTGAGCCGCGCTCAAGGCCACACTGCCGCTTGCAGCCTGCGGCCATACGAAGTGCCCACGCTCAAGACGTTTGGCAAACAGGCACAGCCCGTCTCCATCGAACCACAATAGCTTCACCAGATAACTGGTAACAGTTTCGCCGTTGACTTGGCCAACGCATCGCCTGCTCGGCGATCGCGTACCCACTTGCGCACCAGGTTTGCATTGAAACCATTGGCCAACGCCACCGCCGCAAGCGACGCCCCAGGGACAAGGCACTTCGCCACCACCGCTTCTTGATGTGCCTTGCTGAAATACCGCCGGCCGTTACCCGTGACACGGAACGGCTCCCCTGCCACCACCATCGAGCGCTTATCCATCTTGGTGTCCACTTCCTCAACTTGGTGGACACCATCCTCCACGCCTTCGGCTACTCCAACAAGAGGGCCTTTACCAGACGCTTACCCGGAATATTCATCGGAATGCGCTTGACCTCCTTCAAGCGGCCACTATGTACAGTTTAAAACTATCTGCAGTTACACCGAAATGGGTGGGCCGTTTGCCAATGGCACTTAGTGGCCGAGAACGGACGCAAGACCTCCCTGTACTTTCCAAATGCTAGGTGCGCTACAGGCGTTGAGTACCTTCCAAGCGCGCGAGATTCCTGTCGAACGTGCCAAGAGGCAAATGGCCTGCCTTTCGCGCGATCGCGAGTACCAAACAATCCGAGAAACCGAGAGCGGGGCGCGCACGGAAATAGGCAAGCGCCTCCCCAACGACGTCCGCATCTTGTAGTGTCAAATGCTGATGGTCGAGCAACAGATCAAGCGCAGCTGCCAGTTGCGAAGAGCTGCGCTCGTAAACGGCATCCAGCACCCACAGAGTTTCTGCCAAGACCAGTTGAGAGACCCAAGCGCCTCGTTCGACAAACTCCTCGGCCGCTGCGACTTGCTTCGGATCGTCCCGAACCAACAGGCGCACCAGGAGATTTGTGTCAACGGCGCGCATGCTTCTTTCGTACGTATTCGCGAATACCCTGCTTCACAGGGACAGTTGTCACCGGCCGGTCGGCGCCGAACAGCACCGCATATACTTGACTCGAAGTGTGCTTCCCGGCGCGCCGAACGACAATCTCGGCGTCCCGTTCTTCCCATTCAAGAACCGATCCCGGTCCGACCCCGAGCTTCTTGCGTACCTCAGCGGGGATTGAGATCTGCCCTTGAGCCGTCAATTTGGATTGTGCGATGGCCATGGCGGTACATTACCCGGGTAATGTCATTTCGTCAATTCCGCTTCTACCGGCGACCGCTTCGGGGTCGGATGCGGGCGTAGCCGAAAATTATTAGCGGTCACTCGCCCTGAGTTTCAAGGCTACGACGGCTGACCTGTACATTGCCGCCGTTGGCATGAATATCGCTCAATGACCGCATTGGCCGATTATGCAGACTTCTGCGCTAATCCCGTTGTGTGGCTAAAGATGGCCGTATGCACGTATTGCGCACTCTTCCCCATAAGACGCCATTCACCATCACCGTCACCAGCCCGATCCAAGGTCAGCTTTATGACCTTGTAGCCTTCGAAATAGTCTTTGGCACGTTTGATGTCCTTCTTTTGAGTCGTCTTGTCTCCCCCGCAAAGGAGGATGACTAATCAGGCTCATATTTGATTGCCTTGGTAACGCGCTGCCACTTTTGTACATCGCTGGTCAGCCAAGCCTGAAGATTTTCTGACTTAAGGTACCAAGGATCCAGTCCCATATTGGCAAGTAGCGGAGGAATTTCAGGGCTGGAAAGAATGCGCTCCATTGCTTCATTTATTTTGCTTACGATGAAGCCAGGTGTACCGGCGGGGACCTCGCCTTTGGACAGCAGGTAGCTCTTAACGGGGCAGGCTAGAAACGCCTAAAGCAAACGCGTTGTGACCACGCTTCACTCATTATCGTTAGGCAGCTATAAACCCCGGCAACTTGGAAGCCTTCACATCAAAGGTCGCAGTCGCTCGACATCCAAGCCGTCGGTTTTGGGCGCCGATCAGACAATCAGCGAAATCGGCAGTCGTATCCTTCCAGATGAAAAGCGCCTCTTCAATGACAGGCTCTTCCTCAAATCGAACGTCAGTCGTATCAAGCAATCGCGAGACGGTATCAATGATCAGATTCTTCGGCAGACCGTAACTGCTGCGTAGAACCCATTCGGTTTCCAGGAGAACCAACTGGCTGACGAATATGCGGCGCCCTGCCGCGACTTCACGCTTGATCAGCTTGCGTGCCTTGTCAAACTGAGCTTCGTCATCCCGCACCAAAAAGCGAACCAGAACATTGGTATCGATCCCAAGCATCACCGCGACAACTGCTCAACCGGGATGGGTTTGCGACCTTTCTTGCGTAACACCCCCGCCAATTCAGCAACGCTCTTTGTCTTCACCCGCATGACTACCGTGGCATCTGGCATCAGCGTGAACGTCATCCGGTCTCCAGCCTTCATGGAAAGGCTGTCCCGAATTTCCTTGGGAATTGTTGTTTGACCTTTACTGGTCAGTGTGGCGTCGTTCGACATTTCAGTCTCCTCTTATCCTTACATTTATCATTATAGTAAGGCGATCGATCAATGGCAATATTTCGGTTGTTTGCTATTGGAGCGGGCGCTATCCGGCGACAGCCCTGGTAGTCCGGTACTGGCCGGATGCACGTATTCCGTACCCTTCCCCATAAGACACCATTCACTATCACCAGCCCGATCCAAGGTCAGCTTTATGGCCACCTGACCCAACGCATGCAATCAGCCATCGCGGACCGCTCAATTCGGGAATTTGGCGAGTCGAATCTCAATGAGACAATCCGTGGCATGCCATCCACGCCCTACTGTCCGCCCGCGAACCGGGGACTTGCCATCCTCCATCTCTCGGAGCAACTGATCGTTGTCAACAAACCCAGCGGGTTGTTGAGCGTGCCTGGGCGCGACGCAGGCAAGGAAGACTGCTTGTCGCGCCGGGTTCAAGCCGAATTTCCCGACGCTTTGATCGTTCATCGCCTGGATATGGGCACGTCGGGCATCGTCGTCATGGGGCGAGGTGCCAAAGCGCAGCGCGAGCTGAGTGTCATGTTCCAGGAGCGCAGGGTGCGCAAGCGCTACCAAGCCCTGGTCGAGGGGCACTGGATGGCTGCCAACACAGGGGAGATCGAGCTACCCATCAGCGTCGATTGGCCCAACCGCCCGAAGCAGAAAGTCGATCACACCATGGGCCGGCCGAGCCTCACCCGCTATCGCGTACTCGACATCGACACTGCGCGCGCGGTCTCGCGCATCGAGCTCGATCCCATCACCGGACGTTCGCATCAGTTGCGGGTGCACATGGAAGCGATGGGGCACCCCATCCTGGGCGACGACTTCTACGGAACCCGGGAATCCTGCGCCAAGGCGGAGCGCCTGATGCTGCACGCCTGCCAGATCGAATTTTGCCATCCCGAAACGGGCCTTCCGCTGCGCGTTGACTGTCCGCCGCCATTCTAAATAGCCGCTTGCGAAGCATCTAGTACCCCACCTAGTGACTGGTCCCCTCCGACCGCGTGATCTTGTTATACACGTTGTACTTCCCCAACGGGATGTTCATCGGAATGCGCTTGACCTCCTTCAGCGTCTGCGCATCGAACACGATGATCGCGCCGTCCTTCTCCCACAAGCTGGCGAGCACATAGCGCCCGCCGCGGGTGAACTCCACATGGGCCAACGCCTTGCCGGGTTCGGGACGGACCTGGCCGACGATTTCCAGAGTTTCCTTGTCGATGACCTGCAGCGTATCCCGCCCCGCGCTCATCATCGAGTCAACCCTGGCATAGCGGCTGGCCACGAGTGGAGCGGCCGCAGCGGCCTCGTGCACGAAGCGATACTCGAAGACTTCCCTGCTCTGTCGGGTAACGAGATCCATGCCTACGGTTCGATCAGGATGGTCGAAGCCGCGCAGCCTTCGTTCCTTGCGCACGAGCTGGCGCCGGATGCATGTCTTTCGGATGCGTTTGTGCCGGCGGCGCGGGTTGATTCCGCTATAAGTCCAGCCAGGTCCTGAGCACCACATAGGTCAAAAGCAGGCGATCAGCCTGTTTGGAAATCTTGATCATTGACTGCCACCGTTGCTATTGCCGTCATCCACTTCTTGCAACTGCTGCAAATCGCTCTCAATTTCCTCTACCGTCGGCAATGCGCCCTTCAGGTTGTCAGGCAAAGTTTCCACCAGGCTATATTCGCTCACGCCCATGGGTTTGTTCATGTCGCGCAAGGCAAACTCCACCTCGATGTTGTTTTTGTCTCGGCACAACAGCAAGCCAATGGTGGGCTGGTCGTCGTCGCGTTTGAGCAGGCTGTCTACCGCGGACAGGTAGAAATTGAGCTTGCCGGCGTATTCCGGGATGAATTTGCGGTTCTTGAGCTCCACCACCACATAGCATTTCAGTGTGACGTGATAGAACAACAGGTCAATGTAGTAATCGTTGCCTGCCACTTCCAGGTGATACTGTCGGCCGATGAAGGCAAAGCCTTTGCCAAGTTCCAGCAGAAACTGCGTGATGTGCTGTGTAAGTTGGCGCTCCACATCCAGCTCGTTGTACGGCTCCGTCATTGTCATGAAGTCGAAGGTGTAAGGGTCTTTGAGGGATTGCTGGGCCAGGTCAGACTGTGGCAGTGGCAAGGTTCGGGAAAAATTGGTCACCGCCTTGCCTGCCCGGGCATGCAGGTTTGACTTGAGCTGCATAGCCAGCACATCGCGACTCCAGCCTTGCTCAAGGGTTTGCTCGATGTAAAAACGGGCCTCGGCCACGCTGCGGCACTTGGTGAAAATCTGGATGTTGTGCCCCCAAGGCAATTGGTCAACAGGCTGTTGACCAAATGGCAAAGCTGCGGTGTCAGGGCTGGGAACGCCTTGCGAACTGGAATAGAACTGAAAAAAGCGCAGGCAATACTTCAAGTTGGATGCCGACAGACCCTTGATGTCAGGAAAGGCCTTGTGCAAGTCGGCCGACAGTTGGGCAATGAGCTTGTCCCCCCACTGGCTTTGGGTCTGCTTATGGGCAATCATCGCACCCAGTTCCCAGTAAAACAGAATCAACTCACGGCTGGCTGAAAGCGCCATGCGCATGCGCACGGAGACGATGCGCTGCTTGATGATGTTGAGCCATTCTTGGTAGTCGGCCAGTGCACCGGGCTGTAAAGTCAGAAGGTTGGTCATGGTGGATTCCGTCATGCGCACTTATAGATCGAGGGATGGCAAAGCATCAGTCATCACCAGCACTACCCATACGTGTGTGCGTGATACAGGCCGCCATAATCAATTGCGTCGTCGCTTCCTGCGCACCGTCCGCGATCAGCGCCCAGGCTGTGTCGTTTTCGGCGTTATAGAGCGACATCTGCGCCGGCCTTTTTTGGGTAACCCGGCGCGAGAGTTGCGCTATCGACACCACCGAGTACTCGTGGATTGCGCAACCAGAGATGATGTCGATTGGGGTCAAGGATGTGCTTGGATGAGCAATCCACACTCCACCGACCAAGCGCGTAACCCGCCACCGCAGCGCGTGCAAACACCCTCAACACGCCACCTGACATGCCGTAATCCGCCTCAATCGCCTTGGGGTGCGGAAGTTTCGGATGCGGAACCAGTTCCAGCTCAATCTGATGATTCCATTGCTTGTCTTCAGCCAAAGACTCTTCTTCGGCCATCGGGACAGTCGCTGCTTTCGCGTTGGAAATGCGGTTGATGACGAAGTCGCCGAACCTTGAATTCTTGCGGTCGTATGCCCGCACGTGCCAGCGCAATCCATTATCAATGAGGGCCAGCGGCACGATGTCCCGGATAGCCGCGCCAGATGCAAGAGACTGGTAAGTGACGCTGAGTGCCTCGCCGCGATGAATGGCCCGTGCGACGATACCCAACGTTTTAATCGGTGGCGGGGCAAGCAGATCCGCGCCGGCGGTCGGCATTTGGCGTCCGATGTTCAGCGCCAGGCCATCGCCGTAGCCTTGCCGCAGCCAAGCCAGGGCGCGCTCGACCACGAAGGGGGAAATCGGGCTGAAGCGGTCACCAATGGTGTAGAGCTTTGCGCTCGAGTCATAGACCAGATTGCCGGGGGCCAATCCCCGGTAACACGTCAAGTCACGAGTTGCCGCCGCAGGCGCAATCCCGAAGCGGGATTCCAGATCCGCACGACGAAGTTCGCCACTGAAGAAAACCTTGTAATCAATGTACGCAAGACGCTCACGCTGAATCTGCGAGAGCGCTAAAGAATCCGAACGGGCAATCGCGGACTTCATGCGCTGGTGGTGGGGTGGGAGGCCATGCACGCATGATACGCCGCTCATGACACATGTGCATCATTATGATTAGGATAAATCGGTGATGATTTCCTGAGCGCGATCTGTCGTACAACTTCGTTATAAAAGAAGAGCGGCAGACGTGGGCCGGCAGTAGCTCTACGGCAGCTTAGGGGTTGAAGCCGACGCCCGATTTACGTCGTGCCGTGAAGGCACTTTAGGTCGATTCCGGGCATTCCGCTCCCCCGAACTTCCTCCATGCATATTGCGCAAAATTTCTGTCACAAATGTGGTGCCCGGCACCCCCATCTAGTGACTGGTCCCCTCCGACCGCGTGATCTTGTTATACACGTTGTACTTCCCCACTGGAATATTCATCGGAATGCGCTTGACCTCCTTCAGGGTCTGCGCATCGAACACGATGATGGCGCCATCCTTTTCCCACAGACTGGCAAGCACATAGCGCCCATCGCGGGTGAACTCCACGTGGGCCAGCGACTTGCCGGGTTCGGGGCGGACCTGGCCGGCGATTTCCAGGGTTTCCTTGTCGATCACCTGCAGCGTATCTCGCCCCGCGCTCAT
>CANKAJ010000189.1 GCA_947479645.1 Betaproteobacteria bacterium
CGCAGCACGTTCGAGCAGGCCGAGGCCGACAGCGCCACCATCATGGCGAAGATCAAGCCGGCCAATCTTCCCGGCGAGCCGGGCGAGCGCCCGAAGGACACCGACTGGAATGCGCTGACCGACGATGAGTTTCGTTTCGAGGCCATCGCGTTTTTCGAGAAGCATTTCCCCAGTGAATTTCGCTTCATGATGCGTCGTCCGCGCAAGGCGGACATCTACGACTACATGAGGACCTGCTCGAAATATGGCTGGCTGGCGCCGGCGTGGCCGCGCAAGTGGGGCGGCATGGAATTGTCGCCTTCCAAGCAGGTGGTCATGCTGGAAGAGCGCGAGCGCATCGGCGTTACGCGCGTGCTGGAGCATGGCCTGAACTTGCTCGGCCCGGCGCTGATGAAATTCGGCACCGAAGAGCAGCGCAAGAAATACCTGCCGCCGATTCTCGCCGTGGACTATCTCTTCTGCCAGGGCTATTCCGAGCCGAATGCAGGCTCGGACCTGGCCAGCCTGCAGACCCGGGCGGTGCTCGATGGCGATCACTACGTCGTCAATGGCTCCAAGATCTGGACGTCGCTCGCGCAGGATGCCAACCACATGTTCCTCCTGGCGCGCACCGATCCGGACGTCAAGCGCCAGTCCGGAATCACTTTCTTCATTCTGGATTTCAAGACCCCCGGCGTTACCATCAAGCCCATTACCAACATCACCGGCCATCCGGAGTTCTGCCAGATATTCTTCGACAATGTGCGTATCCCGAAGGAGAACATTGTCGGTGGTCTGAACAACGGCTGGACAGTGGCCAAGGGTCTGCTCGGCTTCGAGCGACTGGGTGCAGGCAGCCCGCGGCAGGCGTTCTATCCGATGAGCAAGGCACGCGAAGTGGCAATGGCGCGGGGCATGTGGGATGACACCGAGTTCCGCTCGAAGTACACGAAGCTGGAACTGGATGTGAGCGACTTGGTGCTGCTGTTTCAGCGCTATGCCGACGTGATTGCCCGCGGGGAAACGCCCGGTCCTGGCATGTCGATGCTGAAAATCTGGGCATCGGAATCCACGATGCGCCTGAACGCGCTGCTGGTCGAGCTTGCCGGAACAGCGGGTGGATTGTCCGCCGAGGATGTGACGTTTGGCGACGTGACGGCGAACATCGCGGGTTCGTTCTATACCGTGTTCCCGGCCACCATTGCCGCCGGCGCCAACGACATTCAGCGCAACATCCTGGCCAAGAACGCGCTCGGGTTGCCATAGGGAAATATCGAACAAGTGGGCTATCCCCCAAGGGGACTTCCTTCAGGGCGTGCCCCCTTGTATATCCCCCACTTCAGAGGAAACACAATGTACGCTTTCTCCCTAATTGACACTTGTTCAGTGTGTCCATAACAAGATGCTGAACCTGATCCCCAGCGGCAAGATATTGGGCGCGAAAATCACCGGACTGGACCTGTCCGGTGAACTCGACAATGCTGTAATTGATGCGATCACGCTGGCGCTGGGCCAGCATGGCGTGGTGTCTATCCCGGATCAGAAATTGACCCCAACCCAGTTGCGTGATTTCGCTGCGCGTTTTGGCGAACTGGAAATCAACGTCGCCAACCTGTTTCACGAACCGGATCTGCCCGAAGTGATGATCCTGTCGAACATCATGCGGGACGGTCGCCAGATCGGCGTGCTGGATGCCGGGCAGGACTGGCACACCGACATGTCCTACAGCAAAATGATCGCGTTTGCCAACGTGCTCTATGGCCGGCAGATTCCGCTGCGAGATGGCAGGCCGCTCGGCGCGACGCAGTTTGCCAACATGCAGGCGGCTTATGCGGACCTGCCCGAGGACATCAAGCAGCGGCTCGATGGCATGACAGCGCTGCATGATTTCAGCAAATTCTGGGACATGATGCGCCGTGACAAGGGCAGTCCGCGGCCGCCGTTGACGCAGGCGCAACGCGAGGCCAAGCCGCCGGTGTCGCATCCTGTTTTCATGACGCATCCGATCACCGGGCGCAAGATCCTGTATGCCAATCCCGGTTACTCGGTGCGCATCAATGAATTGCCTGAGTCAGAAAGCCAAGCAATGCTGGATTATCTGTTCAGGCATCAGCTGCAGCCAAAATACCAGTACACCCACGAATGGACCGCTGGCGACATCCTGATGATCGATGACATCGCCACGCTGCACTACGCCATGCCGGATTACCGGCCGGATGAGCCGCGCCTGCTCAATCGCTGCCAGGTCATGGCCACGCGTTTTTTCGATGACGAAGGGCGGGTGCGGATGTTTGCGCCGTCAGCGTGATGCGGTTGCATGGTGACACCGTGCGCCGACCGGTCTGTTACCATTCTTTTTCATTCACTCATGCAGGACACTCATCGTGATGAACGAGTCCCCCAGGATGTTACGCCAGCTTGTTACAGGCACTCTGATGCTTCTGGCCGCTGCGGCCAGTGCCCAGCAGGACTTCCCCAGCAAGCCGATTCGTTTCATCGTTCCGTATGATCCGGGTGGCAACACCACGATACTGGCCCGCCTGACCAGTGAAAAAATGGCACAGGGTTTCGGTCAGCAGGTGCTGGTGGACAATCGGCCCGGTGGCAATACGGTGATCGGCTCCGAGGCCATGGTCCGATCAGCACCGGACGGTCACACCATCCTGCTGGTCACCAGCACGCATGTGATCAGCCCGTTGCTCAATTCGAAGCTGCCCTACGACAGCATCAAGGATTTCGCCGCAGTGGCGACGCTGGCCCGCACCGATTTGATCCTGTCGATGAATCCGGGCGTGGCTGCCAATAACCTGCAGGAGTTGATTGCGCTGGCCAAAGCCAAGCCGGGCGCATTGAACGCCGCCTCCATCGGCACCGGCGGCATCACGCATCTGGCCAGCGAGTATTTCAACATCCAGGCCAACGTCAAGACGCAGCATGTGCCCTATAAGGGAACCGGACTGGTGCTGACCGATCTGGTGGCGGGACAGGTGCAACTGTTTTTCGCGCCGCCGGCTGCGATCATTCCGTTCATCAAGAGCGGCAAACTCAAAGGGATGGCCGTGACCACCGAGAGCCGCATGACGGCCTTGCCGCAGGTGCCCACGTTTGCCGAGGCGGGGTTGCCGAGTTACGAGCTGAAGAGCTGGTACGGCGTGCTGGCGCCCGGCGCCACGCCGAAACGATTGCTTGATCGCTTGTCTGCGGAAATCGGCAAGGCGCTGGCCCAGCCCGATGTCCGCAAGAGCATGCTCGCCCAGGATATGGATCCCTACATCACCACGCCGGAGCAGTTTGCCGCGCTGATGGCGTCAGAGTCGGTCAAGTTCGCGCGCATCATCAAGACCGCCAACATCAAGGTGGAAAACTGACAACTCGTTTCAGAATGAACACTTGGTGAGTTTGTCATTCCGAGTGCAGCGAGGAATCTGCTGTAAATTCAAACCATAAAGCAGATTCCTCACCCTGCGGGTTCGGAATGACAAGTCTTATTGAAACTGGTTCTAAATTATTAATATCAGAATGAAGAATAAGCCTTTATTTATATGATAACCATGAAGTAATTGTTATCAATACGGTTATCGTCCGGCCTATTCCTCAAGCTTGATGCCGTTCTCCTGAACCACCTTGCGCCAGCGCGCCGCTTCCGTGGCGATAATCCTGCGGAACTGCTCGGGCGTGCTCCCTACCAGTTCGGCGCCTTCGGTATCCATGCGTTTGATCAGGTCCGGAGCCTTCGCAATCTTCGCGAACTCCGCGCTGATTCTTTCCACGATCGCATCGGGGGTGCGCGCCGGCGCGAAATAACCTGACCAGCTCGAGTAATCGAATCCGGGCAGGCCTTGTTCATCCATCGTCTTCAGATCCGGAAGATACTTCGAGCGCTCCAGCCCCATGTTGGCAATCGCCAGCAGCTTGCCCGACTTGACGTAGGGCAGGCCGACAAAAAATACCGTCGGGGTCACGGTCACGCGTCCGGCCACCAGATCCACGAACATCGGGCCTGATCCCTTGTAATGGATAAAGGTGACCTTGGTGTTGGTGGAACTGTGCAACCAGGCCCCCACGATGTGCAGGATGCCGCCACCGCCGGAGGTGCCGAAGTTGATGGCTTCCGGATTGGCCTTGGCGTAGGCGAGATATTCGGGAAACGTTTTGACACCCAGGGACGGGTGCGCGAGCAACAAGGTACCGCGCCGGGTGATCTGGGTGACCGCGGCGAAATCACGCACCGGATCATAAGGGAGCTTGTCCGCCGCAAAGAAGGCCGGATAGACCGAGAAGGCGGGCGAGGCATAGACCAGGGTGTAGCCGTCCGCTGCGGACTTGGCGACGTAGATGGTGCCGATAGACGAGCCCGCGCCGGGTTTGTAATCGATCAGAACCGGCTTGCCCAGCCCTTCGGTGAGCCTGGGCGCATACAGTCGGGTTTCAACGTCGGCGATTGAACCCGCGACGAACGGCACAATGAGGGTGACCGGTTTGGCGGGATAGGTTGCGCCTTGTGCCCACGCAGAGCCGGTACAGATCAATGTCGTTATCGTTAATGTGCACTGCGCCAGCCATCTGAATGTCTGCATTGAATGCTCCTCCTGTTGCGTCGCGCCGTCTGTTCCTGATTGGCTTTCGTTGCTCTGCGTGATCATAATACTTCTGGCAACATGCGGTGAGTCTCAGTAGATACGAATCACAATGCCGAATCGAACCAGCCTTTGGCATCTGAAAAATATTCAGGTAGCTCAGGAGAGGATGCCTAATGAACGGGAAAATAAAGATGGGTGCCGCAACGGCGTGGGCTGATCCCTATGCGGGTCAGTATCGGGAAGGACGTGTCACCGTGCCCGAGGGCATCTCCCTGCATTACACCGAATGGAATCCGGCTGGCGAGAAATGTGTGGTGCTGGTGCATGGGTTGGGCGTGCAATTGCATACCTGGGATCCGATTGCGAGCCTGCTGAGCCGCCGCTACCGGGTCATCTGCCCGGATCTGCGCGGGCATGGTGACAGTGACTGGTCGCGCCAGGGCTACGCGGTGCAGCGTTTTGCCGAAGACCTGCATGCACTGGTTCAGACGCTGAATGCCGTACCCTATACCTTTGTCGGGCATTCGCTTGGGTCGAGGCTGGGCTTTGCCTATGGGGGCATGTATCCGGATGATGCGAGCGCCATGGTGTTGTGTGAAACCGCGCCCGAGCTACCCAAAAGTGCCGCACTGTATGCGTCCGGCGTCGTGGCTGGCGGCACCGAGTCAAGAGGGTTCAACAGTATCGAAGAAGCGTCGGCGCATTTTCGCAAGCTGAACCCGGACTGGCAGCCGGAGTTCTACGACCTGCATGCCAAATATCAACTCAGAAAAAACTGGGCGGGCAAGTATGTCGCCAAGGCGGATCCTGATCTGTACTGGATCACGCGCGGGGCTGGACTGCGCGAGGTGCCCTACCTCTGGGAACAGGCTGCGCGGATTACCAGGCCGGTGCTGCTGGTGTGGGCGCAGCAAAGCCATTTCTTCGACGATGAGTTGATCAGCCGCCTGCGCAAAACCATACCGGCACCGGTCAGTGTGTCCCGCCCGCCGACCGGTCATTACACCCAGCGCGAGCAACCGCGGTTGTTTGCCGATCTGGTGACAGACTTCATTGAAGGAATGCCGTTGCCTGCGAGCGTGCAACGGCTGGAGCCGTAAATGACCCAGTCTGCGACTGCAAGTATGCCTGGCTCCGATTTCGCCAACCTGTTCAACCCGCGCGGTGTCGCGGTCGTCGGTGCCAGCAGCGATCCGGGCCGGCCGGGCGCGCAGACCCTGCTGGCGCTGGAGCGTCACGGCTACCAGGGTGCCATCTGCCCGGTCAATCCGCGTTATCCGGACATTCGCGGAAAAAAATGCGTTGCATCCATCGCTGATATTGGAGAGGCGTGCGATGTTGCCGTCATCGCGCTGCCGGCGGCGCAAGTGGCAGCGGCCATTGAACAGTGCGGGCGTAAAGGCATTGGATTCGCAGTGGTGCTGGGTGGCGGCTTTCGGGAGATCGGTGCCGAAGGCATCATTCTCGAAGACAGGATGCTCAAGCAGGCGCGAGCAAGCGGCGTGCGCCTCATCGGGCCCAACTGCCTGGGTTATGTGAACGTGCGCAATCGTGTGTATGCCTGCTTCAGCAGTCTTACTCGCGAGCCCGATCTCAAAGCCGGTCCCGTCTCCGCCGTCATCCAGAGCGGCGGCTTCGGCAACAGCCTGGTGGTGCATGCGGCGCTCGCCGGCATTGGCTTTCAGAATGTCGTGGCCAGCGGCAATGAAACCGACATCAAGGCGCCTGAGATGATCAGGGCCTTTGTCGACGATCCGCACACCCGGGTGATTCTGGCCTATCTGGAAGGCATCGGTGATGGCCGTGCCTTCATGGCGGCGGCGCGTTACGCGCTGGCCGCGGGCAAGCCGCTGGTAGTGCTCAAGGCCGGCAATACGGAACAGGGCCTGCGCGCGGCGGCCTCGCATACGGCCTGCATGACCGGGCCCTATGACATCTGCCGTGCGGCATTCCGACAGTGCGGCGTAATCGAAGTGCACGACATTGATGACACCATCGATCTCTTGCGCTGCCTGGTTGCTGGCCGGTTTGCGCGAGGTCGCAATGTCGGGGTGCTGGGCGGGTCCGGCGGTGCAGCGGTCAATTTTTCGGATGCCGCAGACACCGCCGGATTGAATCTTGCGCCGCTCGGCGAGAAGACACTGGCCGTGCTGAAAGAAAATCTGCCCAGCATCGGTTCGCTGCAGAATCCGATCGACTATACGGCGAGCTTTCTCAGCGATGCCAACGATATGCGCTTCCTGAATTCGGCCAGGGCGATGCTGGCTGATCCTGATATTCATCAACTCGCCATCCTGGCCGCGCTGACTGCCGGGGAGCGCTTCAAATATCTGGCGCAGGGGCTGGTCAGCGTGAGCAAGGACTCCGACAAGCCCGTGTTGGTCTTTTCGTCGACACCTGCTGACGCGGCGGTCGCGGGACTAGAAATTCTCGCGACGGAAAAAATCCCTGTCATGTCTTCTCCGCGCCGTGCAGCGACAGCCATGGGCAAGCTGGCCGACTATGCCGATGCCCTGGCCAGGCGCGAGCGTTTGGTGGCGGAGGCGATCGTTGCCGAAAGACCACTGCCGGTGTTGCCGGCGGGCGCGGCGACGCTGGACGAGCATGCCGCCAAGCAAGTGCTGTCCGGATTTGGCATCACCGTCACCCACGATGTGCTTATTCCTGCCGGAACGGCGGCCGGCCGCTTGCCGCAGGGATTGAATTTCCCAGTGGCGGTGAAAATAGTTTCGAAGGATATTGCCCACAAGAGCGACATCGGTGCGGTCAAATTGAATGTGGCGAATGACCAGGGCCTCGCGAGCGCCGTAGCCGAGGTGATTGCCGCGGCCTGCAAAGGGGCTCCCAAGGCGCAACTGGGTGGCGTGCTGGTATCGGAGATGGTGACGGATGGCCTGGAGGCCATCATCGGCGTGGTCAACGATCCGCTGTTCGGTCCGGTGGTCGCATTTGGCCTGGGTGGCCTATTGGCCGAGGTGTTGCACGACACCACTTACCGCATCGCTCCGTTCGGACTGGACACGGCGCGTGAAATGATTGGTGAACTCAGGGCTTCGGCGTTGTTTTCCGGCGTCAGAGGCCAGGCGCCGCGCGACATCGACGCGCTGGCAACAACGCTCGTGATGGTGTCCGAACTGGCCTGGCTGATGCGTGATCGCATCGCTGAAATGGACATCAACCCGGTGCTGGTACGGCCCATCGGGCAGGGCGCAATCGCGGCGGATGCGCTGATCATCTTGAAATAGGCTTGTCATTCCGAAGCCTTGGCTGAGGAATCCGCTTTGCGCTTTATCTAACAGCAGATTTCGCGCTGGGCTCGGAATGACACTTTTGCAGGCTTGTCTTTTCGCAACGAATTAATATTCAGGAAGGAATTTTCATGAGCTGGCAGGAAGAACTGGACGAACTGGAGCGGCGCAAGGCGCTCGCGCGGCAGATGGGCGGTGCGGACAAGGTGAAGCGCCATCACGACTTTGGCAAACTGACCGTGCGCGAGCGCATCGATCGCCTGCTGGATCCGGGGTCGTTCCAGGAAATTGGCTCGCTGGTGGGGACGGGGAAATACGATGAGCGCGGCCAATTGACGGCCTTTACCCCGACCAACAATGTGCTCGGCCGCGGCGCCATCGACGGCCGTCCGGTGGCTGTCTATGGCGATGACTTCACTTTGCGCGGCGGCTCCAATGACGGCAGCAATGAAGAGAAGCATAACCACACGGAAAAGATGGTGGGCGCGTTGCGCATCCCGCTGATCCGCATGGTGGAAGGCAACGGCGGCGGCGGCTCGGTGAAGAGTCTGGAGAAGGCCGGGCACGCCAATCTCCCCGGTGGCTTTGTCACCAGTTATTACCCCACGGTGCGCATACTGTCGACAGTGCCGGTGGTGGCCATGGCCATGGGCTCGGTGGCCGGCCGTGGTGCTGCGCGCGTGTGCGCATCGCACTATTCGGTGATGGTCAAGGGCACTTCGCAGATGTTCGTGGGCGGTCCGGCGCTGGTGGCGCGCCTGGGCCAGACCGTCACCAAGGAGGAACTCGGCGGCGCCAGCATCCATGCCCGCAATGGCACCGTCGACGACGAGGCTGCGTCGGAAGAGGACGCCTTCGAGCGCGCCCGGCGCTTTCTGTCCTACCTGCCGCGCTCGGTCGACGAATTGCCCCCGCGCGTGCACACCGGCGACGACCCGGCCCGGCGCGAGGAGAAGCTCCTCTCCATCATCCCGCGCGACAGCCGCAAGGTCTATCAGATGCGCTCCATCATCGACGCGGTCACCGATCGTGGCAGCTTCTTCGAGATCGGCAAGCTGTGGGGCCGCTCCATCATCACCGGTCTCGCTCGTCTGGACGGCTGGCCGGTGGCGGTGTTCGCCGGCGACCCGTATCACTACGCCGGCTCCTGGACGCGCGCCTCCTGCGAGAAGCTCATCCGCTTTGTCGATCTGGCACAGACCTTCCACCTGCCGGTGGTGCATCTGGTGGACTGCCCGGGCTTCCCGATCGGGCTGGAGGCGGAGAAGGAATCGACCATCCGCGTGGCCATGCGCGCCATGACGGCAATCAACCTGAGCACGGTGCCCTGGTGCAGCATCCTGATCCGCAATGTGTTCGGCGTGGCCGGCAGCGGCCACCGGCCCACGGCGGGCTACACGCCACGTTATGCCTGGCCGTCCCTGCGCTCGGGCTCGCTGCCATTTGAAGGCGGCATCGAAGTCGGTTATAAAGCCGAGATCGAGGCGGCGGCCGATCCGGCTGCCAAGCAGGCGGAGATCACCGCCCGGCTGCAGGCACTGCGATCGCCTTTTCGCACCGCCGAAGCGTTTGCGCTGGAGGA
>CANKAJ010000190.1 GCA_947479645.1 Betaproteobacteria bacterium
ACCGCTCAGGTCCCCTTACCCAGCACCTCGGGATTCACCACCCGCACCGGCGCACCAGCGACAAACGCCGCGATGCTCTCGACGGTCTTGCCATGGAACAGGCGCAGGCGCTCTTCGATGGTGTAACCCAGATGCGGCGTCAGCACGACATTGTCCATGCCGCGCAATTCATGCGCATCGGGCAGCGGTTCGACGTGCAGCACATCCAGCGCCGCGCCGGCGATGCGCTTGTTGCGCAAGGCATCCATCAGCGCCGCTTCCTGTACCAATGCGGCACGCGCGGTATTAACGAGATAAGCCGTCGGTTTCATCAACGCCAGTTCGCGCTCACCAAGCAAGCCGCGGGTGCGCTCGCTCAGGACGACATGCAGGCTGAGCACGTCACTGGCGCGCATCAGTTCATCCTTTTCAACCCGGGTGGCACCGACTGCGGCAGCAGCGTCGGCCGTCATGTTCTGGCTCCAGGCAATGACCTTCATGTCGAAGGCGCGGGCATAGTGGCAGACGCGCGCGCCGATGCGGCCCAGGCCGAGGATGCCCAGCGTCTTGCCCTCCAGAGTGACGCCCACGGTGGTTTGCCAGCCGCCGCTGCGCATGCGATGCGCCTCCAGCGCAATATTGCGCGCCAGCGACAGGATCAGGCCCCAGGTCAGTTCAGCCGTACCGTACTGCCCTTGCGGACCCATGCCGGTATGCGACACCACGATGCCGCGCTCGGTGGCTGCCGCGACATCGAGCGTGCGATTCACGATCGCCGTCACGGACAGCATTTTCAGATTGGGCAGACGCTCGATGAGCGCGCGCGGAAATGCCATGCGCTCCCTCATCAGGCAGATCACATCGAAGGGCTGCAGTGCGGCGGCGGCCTCCTCCACCGATCCGAGATGACGGTTGAAGACCGTGATGGCGCATTGCTGCTCCAGCCGCGACCAGTCCGCGAGCTTCGTGGACACGCTCTGGTAATCGTCGAGGACCGCTATGCGCAACATCACGATTGCTCCGGTTACAGCACGCCCGCCTTCACCAGCGCGTTGAATTCCTTCCTGGAAATGCCCAGCCAGTCGACGAACACCTGCTTGCCATCGGCGCCGGCACGACTGCTCGGCCGCAGCGGCATGCGTGCCACGCCCTCGTAGTGCATGGGGCTGTGCTGCACGGTGATATCGCCATATTCAGGGTGCTTGATGTTCTGCAGCGTGCCGCGCGCATGCATGTGCGGATCGTTGATGACCTCCTGCATGTCGCGCACCGGCGCGTGCGGCACGCGGAACTCCTGCAGCTTGTCGACAATGTATTGCCGCGAATGCTTGATGGTCCAGCCGCCGACGATCTCGTCGATGGCGTCGATGTTCTGCACGCGCAGCTTGAGGTTGGCAAAGCGCGCATCGGTGGTGAGATGCGGCGCCTGCATCGCCTCGATCAGGCCGGCCCAGTGGCGGTCCGACGGGCAGATGATGGCGATCCAGCCATCGCTGGCCTGGTAGACGTTGTAGGGCGCTTCGGCCATGCCACCGTGGCGGTTGCCGGTGCGCTGCGGACTCTTCTTGCCCAGACCCAGGTACATGCCAAGGTTGGATGCGAGTGAAGCGTAGACCGCTTCCTGCATGGACACTTCCACCATGCGACCGACGCCGGTTTTTTCGCGGTCATACAGCGCGGTCATGATGCCGCCATAGAGATGAATGCCGGCGAAAAAATCCGCCAGCGCCGGACCGCACTTGGTCGGCGGACCATCCGGAAAGCCGGTCACGCTCATGGCGCCGGACATCGCCTGCACGGTCAGATCCATGGCCGGGAAATCACGATACGGCCCGGAGCGTCCGTAGCCGGAGCTGGATGCGTAGATCAGGCGCGGATTGATCTTGCGCAAATCAGCCGGGCCGATCCCGAGTCGGTCGGTCGCACCCGGTGCGAAATTCTCCACCAATATATCGGCCCGCTTCACCATGTCCAGCAGCAGCGCCTTGCCGCGCTTGGACTTCAGGTTCATGGTCACGGCCTCCTTGTTGCCATTCAACATGGCAAATGGCAGCGCGGCGCCGCCGCCCAGCGCAGCCCGATGACGCAGGTGCTCGCCGCCATGCGGTTCCACCTTGATGACCTTGGCACCCGCCAGTGCCATCAGGAAGGTGGCATAGGGACCGTTGTAGATATGCGAGAGATCAATCACCGTGATGCCCGCCAGCGGATAGTGCCCCTCGCTCGGCAGTCGGCGGGCAGCAACCTTGGCTGGTTTGACTGGTTTGGCCGCTTTAACTGGTTTGACCGTTTTGACTGGTTTAGCCGCTTTGACCTTTTTGACTACTTTGACGGTCTTGGCTGCCTTGGTCAGCTTGCGTGTCACCGCAGCCGCACGCGTCGGTTTCTTGGCGGCGACACCACGGGATTTTTTCGCAATGACCGGCTTGGACACTGACTTGCGCGCCGACTTGGCTGCGACTGACTTGCTTTTGCTGGATTTCATTCTGGGCTCCACTTGCAGAAAATCGGACGGTGCCGTCTGGCCTCGCCCAAACTTGTTTCACATGCCGGGAATTGCAGCCCGGATTTCAAGATAAATAAGCAGCGGTTTCACAAGGACTTGTCATTCCAAAGCCGCCCCCCAAGGGGACTTCCTTCGGGGCGCAGGCTGAGGAATCTGCTTTTACAGCAGATTCCTCGCTACGCTCGGAATGACAATTTTACTGATTGTTCATTTTGAAACGAGTTATAAGCACGCTGAATAACTACGCTGCCGGCTTGCTTCTGGCGAGCAGGCGCCTGGCGTTCTTGAAATGCGGCATGTCGATCATCTTGCCATCGATTGAAACCACGCCGGCGCCCGGGCTGGCGTCAAACGCGGCAATGATGCGATTGGCCCAGGCCAGCGCTTCGGCCGATGGCGTGAACACGCGGTTGATCGCTTCGATCTGGTCCGGATGAATCGCACATTTGGCCGAATAGCCGGCACGCGCAGCCTCGATTGATTCTTCCTCCAGGCCCTTCAAATCGCGAAAATCGGTGTACACCGCATCCACGGCCATCACCGACGCCGAGGTCGCCGCCAGCAGGCACAAGGTCCGCGCCAGTTCATACGGCGGCGTATACCGGCCATTGGCATCACGATTGGACACGGCGCCGATGTCGGCGGCCAGATCCTCGCCTCCCCACAGCATGCCGGCCAGGCGCGGATTGTGCGGCTCGGCATAACTGCCCAGACCGAACATGGCCGCTCCGGTTTCGCTCACGATGGGCAGAATCAGCGTGGAACCCTGCGGGACATCGTCACGCGCTTCCAGAATCGACAAATAATTGGAGACGGTCTGCATGTCCTGGCTGCCGCGACACTTGGGCAGCATGATGCCGGCCGGCCGCGCACGCACCACGGCGGCGAGGTCGGCCAGCGCATGCGGTGTGTCCAGCGCATTCATGCGCACAAACAATTTCTTGTCGTTTTTCGCCGAACCCAGCGCCGAACCCAGCACAGAACCGAGCACCTCAACGCACATACGCCGCGCGGTGGGCTTGTTGTCGGGGCCGACCGAATCTTCCAGGTCGAGGATGAGCGCATCAGCGGCTGAACTCATGCCCTTGGCGATCTTGCGCTCGCTGTCGGCGGGCACAAAAAGTAGTGAACGCATGCTGAACTCCTGAAGTGGATAAAAAGCGAGAGGCCGCAGCCTCTCTTGCATTGATAACGCGTTTAGAACGTGCCCAGGCCGAGGAAGCCGTCTTCGGGGAAGCTCGACATGATCATCTTGCCCACCAGTTCCTTCAGTGTCTCGGTGGTGCCGCCGCCCAGGGTTCCGTAGCGCGCGCCGCGATAGAAACGCGACACCGGATATTCGTCGGTGAAGCCGTAACCGCCGTGCACCTGTATCGCATCGGTGGTGACACGCAATGCCATTTCATTGCAGAAAATCTTGGCATTGGCGGCCTGGTAGGGATTCGGGAACGGGTTGGCGGTGGCGCAGGCGCGGTACAGAATGGAGCGCCCTGCCTCGATGTCGCGGTACATGTCGGCCAGCTTGAAGCGCAGGCCCTGGAATTCGCCGATCGGCTGACCGAAGGCGGTGCGGTTGCGCGCGTACTTGACCGCCTCCTCGAAAGCACCCTCGGCGAGGCCGAGTGAAATGCTCGGGTTCAGGCAGCGCTGCGTGTTGAAGGCCTGCAGCAACTTTCTGAAGCCGTCTTCACGCACGATCAGATTTTCCAGCGGCAATTCGCAGTTTTCGAAACGGATCTCGGCCAGGTTTTCGCCACCCATGGTGTGGTAGCGCGCGGTGCATTCAAATCCCGGGGTGCCCTTTTCGATGAGCACGCAGCCGATGCCGCCACGGCCGGGGGCCTTGTTGATGCGGCTGAACACCACGAAACCCTGGGCTTCATCAACGCGGCTGATCAGCGTCTTCACGCCGTTCAGCACCAGCCGGTCGCCCTTGACGTCGCAATTGGTGCGGTAGTTGGCGACGTCGGTGCCGGCATGCGGCTCGGTCATGCACACGGCGAGGATGACCTCCCCCTTGCACACGCCGGGGAGCAGGCGGCGCTTGATGCTGTCCGGGGCGAAAGCATCGATGATCTTGGTCTGCACACCCACTTCGCCCAACACCGCCATCCCGGTCACGTAGCAAACCTTGGCGATCTCTTCCAGCACCAGCGCTGTATCAAGCACATTCATGCCCAGCCCACCGTATTCCTCGGGAACGGCCATGCCCAGCACGCCGATATTGGCCAGCTCGCGGATGTTTTCCCAGGGGAAAGTGCCATCCATGTATTTCAGCGCGCGCGGCTTGAAATTGTTCTGCGCGAGTTCCCGCACGGTTCCAACAATGCGTCTTTGATCGTCGTTAAGTTGAAAATTCATGATCTCACTATCTCCTGTCAATCCGGACTGGTTAAAGGCAATTCAATTAGGGCAGCACCGAACAAGTGGGCTATCCCCCAAGGGGACTTCCTTCGGGGCGCTCCCCTTGTATATCCCCCACTTCAGAGGAAACACGGTATTCGCTTCAGATTTGAGGCTTGTTCAGTGTTTCCCTTAGTAACTGTTACGGCGATTCTGAGCCGGCCTGCTGGAAACCACGCTGGTGGGATGCGCCAGCAGACGCTGATAACGGGTGCGCACCAGGTTCTCGAGGTCGCTCACATGGGATTGCATGGCAGCGGCAGCGGCCTCGCCATCACGCCCGCGGCAGGCTTTCAGGATACGCTCATGCGCCGCGATCACATGCCCCTGATTGCCCACAGTGTAGCGCAAGCCATGGTGCTCCCCGCTCGCCAGCACACTGATGGTCGACCAGAATACTTCCAGCACCTTGTTGCCGCTGGCACGCGCAATGATGCCGTGAAAGTTGCGATTCTCATCGAGAAAGGCCTGCTGATCGCGTTGCGCCTGCAACGTGCCCATCCTGGCGACGGAAGTCTCCAGATCGGCAAAGTCCTGTTCGGTGCCATTGACGGCGGCCTCGAAGGTCAGCGCCGGCTCGACGACTTCACGCGCCTTCAATACCGTGATGAAGGGCACCTCATGCATGCGCAGGAACACCGACAAGCCATGGGCGAGCATGTCGATGCTGGGCTTGGTGACGATGATGCCGCCACCGGGACCGGGTCTGAGCGCGATCACGCCCTGCGACTGCAGGATTTTCAGCGCTTCACGCAGCGTGGGCCGGCTGACGTCGAATTCCTCGATCAGTTCGGCCTCGGTGGCAAAGCTGCTGCCCGGCGCCAGACGCGCCTTGACCAATCGCTCCAGCAGTTGCGAGGCGATCGTTTCAGGCTTGCGCGTGGCATCGGCCATTTTGATGATTCCCTTGCCTTGCTCTTACTTGCCGGTGAACTTCGCCGGACGGCGCTCGGCGAACGAGGCCAGGCCCTCGGCGTAATCAGCCGACCCCAGTATTTCCGGCAGTGCGGCGCGCTCCATGGCCAACCCGGCTGCCAGCGGCACTTCCAGGCCGCGATGGACCAGGCGCTTCATGGTGCGTTCGCCCAGCGGCGAGCGCGAGGCCAGCACTTTCGCGATGCCGAGCACATGCTCATCGAGCTTGTCGGTGGGCACCGCGGCATGCAAGAGGCCGATGGCTTCGGCACGCTTGCCGTTGACGGGCTCGCCGATGAGCATGAGTTCAAGCGCCTTGGCGGCGCCAATCACGCGCGGCAGGCGCTGCGTTCCTCCCGCGCCGGGAATGGCGCCGATGCGTGCCTCGGTGAGGCCGATGGAGATGTCCTCCGCGCCGTAGCGCAGATCGCAGGCGACCGCGATCTCACAGCCACCACCCAGCGCCAGGCCGTTGAGCACGGCGATGGTCGGCATGGGCGCCGCATCGATGGCATCGACAGCGGCATTGATGGCGCGGTTGTGCGCGACCTTGGCCGCATCGTCCATGCCACGACGCTCCTTCAGATCGGCGCCAGCGCAGAAGGCGCGCCCACTGCCGCGGATGAGCAACACGCGCGCCGGCAAGGCAACGGCCTTCAGCACGGCGGCATGAAAGTCCTTCACCATGTCCACACCCAGCGCGTTGAGGCGGTCGGGCCGGTTGAGGCGAATCTGGATGATGCCATCGCCCAGGTCCTCATAAAGGATGGCGGGCTGCGCTGCGGCGGTATCGGTCATGCGATGGTCTCCTGGTAGGGTTGATGTGCGCCAATCAACATCAATGCGCAAACTCGCTAACTTATTAACTTATTAACTTATTAACTTAGGGTCGCGAGCAGACTGTCGCGGAAATTCGGATGCGCGATGGCGGCCAGGCGCCGTGCCCGCTCCGCGAAGGAGCAGCCACGCAGGTCGGCCACACCGTACTCGGTCACGATGAGGTCCATGTCGGCACGCGCCGCGGTCACCGGCACGCCGGTCAGCACGGCCACCAGTTTGGAGTACTTGCCATCCGGCGTCGCCGCGGGCAACGCCACGATGGAACGCCCGCCTGGCGAAAGCTGCGCGCCCCGCACAAAATCGGCCTGACCGCCCACGGCGCCCAGATAGCGCTTGGCCGCCACCTCGGAATTGACCTGTCCGGTCAGGTCCACCTCAACCGCTGAATTGATGGCGTAAAGCATGTTGATGCGCGCCATGGTCACCGGATTGTGGGTGTACTCGCTGGAGCGCAGCGCCACCTCGTTGTTGCCGTCGGCGAAATCGAACAGGGTGCGCGTGCCGAACAGGCCACCCGTGACCATGAGACCGGCACCCTCGCCTTTATTGGCATTGGTGATGACCCCCTTTTGCATCAACGCAACCACGCCGTCGGGTACCACGCCGCTGTGAATGCCCAGATTCCGGTGACCGCTGAGAGCCCGGCACATGGCCACCGGCAACCCGCCGATGCCCAACTGCACCGTGGCGCCATCGGGGATGAGTTCGGCGACCTTGGCCGCGACCTGCAACTCCTGCTCGCTGGGCTCCGGATCGGGCAGGAACACCTCGTCGGCATCGGCCTGGACCAGCACGTCGATGTCTGCGCGCTTCACCAGCGCATCCTGTCCGGTCATGGGCAGGCGCTCGTCGATTTCCGCAATCACCGTTTTCGCCGCCTGCACCAGCGCCGGGATGAAATCGGCAATCACGCCAGTCGTGTACATGCCGGGCGTGGTATGCGGCCGCACTTTGAGCAGCAGCACATCCACCTTGAGCAGCCCCGCGCGCAGCAGGCCCGGCACCTTGGACACATGGGCCGGAACGATATCCACGAGGTTCGCGGCGGTGAGCACGCGGTTGGTGCCCGCGCCGTTCAGGGCGCGGAAGCGGAAGCGATCGGCATGCTCGGGCTTGAGCGTGTCGCTGGTGCTCATGCCAATGAAGATTTCCACCGGCGGCAGTTCCTGGCGCTGCGCCACCAGGCGCCGGGTGAGACCGCGCGGCTCGCCAGTCCCCTGCGGCCAGGTGACCACGGCCCCTGCGGTGAGCACGCTGCGAAAATCGAAAGCGGAGGCGGCGATAGTCATGGTGTTTGCCTGAAAAGAGGGCGCAATACTAGCAACGCCCGGCAAGGCGCGTCAAATCATCTAAAGGATTTGAATTTGCCGGGGTCACCCGATGCATCAGTCTTCCAGGCTGCAGGCGCGCCGGGATTTGAACCCGGGAACCCTCAGGCGATGAGGGGCAACAACCCCGCTCTCAGAACATTCCCGTCGACAGAAACCCGTCCACCGGATCAAAGTCGTCGACCAGCTTCTTGCCCACCAGGTCTTTCAGCGCCTCGGTCGCCCCGCCACCCAGAGAGCCGTAACGCACGCCACGGTAGAAGCGCGAGATGGGGGCATCGTCGGTGTAGCCATAGCCGCCATGCACCTGCAGCGCCTCATTGACGACCCGAATGGCCATCTCGTTGACAAACATCTTGGCAATCGCCGCATCATGAGGATCCGGAAAGGGGTTCGCGCTGAGACAGGCGCGATACAAGAGGCTGCGGCCCGCTTCAATGTCGCGATACATCTCCGCGAGCTTCCACTGGATGCCCTGGAACGAGGAGACGGCTTGACCGCGGATTTTCCGTTCCCGGACGTAATTGATGGCTTCCTCGAACGCCCCCTCGGCCAGGCCAAGGGAAATGCTCGGATTGAGGCAGCGTTGCGTGTTGAATGCGGAAAGCAGTTTCTTGAACCCGCCCTCGCGCAGCACCACATTCTCAAGCGGCACCTCGAGGTTGTTGAACTGGATTTCCGAGAGGTTCTCCCCGCCCATGGTGTGGTAACGCGCCGTGACCTCGAAGCCGGGCGTGTTTCGGTTCACCAACACGCAGCCGATCCCGTCGCGCCCGGGCGACCCGTTGATGCGGGTGAACACGACGAACCACTCCGCTTCCTTCGCCTTGCTGATCAGCGTCTTGACCCCGTTGACCACGGCGCGATCACCCTTGATCACCGTGTTCGTTTTGTAATTCGGGACATCCGTCCCGGATTGCGGCTCGGTCATGCACACAGCGAGGTAGATCTCTCCCGCACATACTTTCGGCAGGATCTCGCGCTTCATGCTCTCCGGAGCATAGGTCGAGATGACGCGTGCCTGCACTCCCAGCTGGCTCATCACGCCCATCGCCGTGGGGTAGCAGTTCTTGGCGATTTCCTCGAGCACCAGCGCCGTTTCAAACACGCGCAGGTTGGTTCCGCCGTACTCCTCGGGGATCGACATCCCCAGCACCCCGATCTTGGCCAGCGCCTTCAGATTCTCCTCGGGGTAGGTGCCATCCAGATACTTGATCGAATTGCGGCGGATATCCATGCTGCGCGCGACATCGCGGACGGCGCCGATCAATGCGCGTTGCTCAGTGGTAAGCATGAGTCTTTGGTTCATGAGGCTTCCTTCATTGTCTGGTCGTGTCGTATGCTGGCAACGCGA
>CANKAJ010000191.1 GCA_947479645.1 Betaproteobacteria bacterium
ACCGCCGCCGCCTACTCGGCGATGGAGCGCCTGCATGCCGCCGGGTTGATGGTGATCCCGGTGACCGGCCGGCCCGCGGGCTGGTGCGATCACATTGCACGCATGTGGCCCGTCGACGCCGTGGTCGGGGAAAATGGCGCGTTCTGGATGCGCTATGACCAGGCGCACCGCCGGCTGCGCAGTATCCACGTGGCCGATCCGGAGCAGCAGCAGGAGCGTCGATCGCGGCTGGCCCGGCTCGCCAAAGACATCATGGCCGCGGTTCCCGGCTGCGGCCTGGCCTCCGATCAACCCTATCGCGCCGCCGACCTTGCCATCGACTACTGCGAGGATGTCGCGCCGCTGCCGCGCACTGCGGTGGACGACATCGTGCGGCGCATGCAGGCAGCCGGACTGACCGTGAAAGTGAGTTCGATCCATGTCAACGGCTGGTTCGGCGATTACGACAAGCTCTCCACCAGCCGTCGCCTGCTGGCCGAAGAATTCGCACAGGACATCGACCGCGACCGCGCACGCTGGGTATTTGCCGGCGACTCACCCAACGACGAACCGATGTTCGCGCACTTTCCCCACTCGGTGGGTGTGGCCAATGTCGCGCAATACGCCGACCGGATCAGGAGCATGCCTGCCTGGGTCACACCTTCGCAATGTGGCGCGGGATTCGTCGAACTCGCCGATGCACTGCTCGCCGCGCGTCGGGAATGACGGGCTATCATTCGATTTCATGCCGATTTTTACCATCCCCGCGTGGCTACGATGCCAATACGTTGATGTCAGCGCCATTCGTGGATTCGATCAGGATCATCAAGGAATACGCCAGGAGGGCACGTGTCAGCACAACAGAATGTCGATGTCGTCGTGATCGGTGGCGGACTGGCCGGCATGGTGGCGGCCAATCGCGCGGCGCAACTGGGCAAACGCGTCGTCGTGCTGGAACAGGGCAGTGAGGAGCGCTACCTGTGCAATTCGCGCTACACCGGCGGCTCCTTCCACATCTGCATTCGCGACATCATGTCCGACGAGGCCGCGCTCACCCGGGCCATCACCGAAGCGACCGGCGGCTTTGTCACGGAGAAACTGGCACAGATGATCGCGGTGGACGGCCGCCGCTCGGTACGCTGGCTGCAGGAGGAGGGCGCGCGCTTCATGCGCGCCGACGTGGCCTCCCACCGCGGCTGGATGCTTGCGCCGCCACCAGTGGTGCGGCCCGGCCTCAACTGGGAAGGACGCGGCGGCGACGTAACTTTGCGTCAGCTCGAAGCCAATCTCGTCAAGCGCAGCGGTGCGCTGTTGCGTAATTCACGCGCGCAGACGCTCATCATGGAAGACGGCGCCTGCCACGGCCTTGTCGCACAGCAACCTGAAGGCGAAGTGCGATACCGCGCCAGCGCGGTCGTGATTGCCGATGGCGGTTTTCCGGGCAGTCTGGACATGTTGCGCCAGTACATCTGCCCGCATCCCGAAAAAATCAAATTGCGCAATGCCGGGACCGGACGCGGCGACGGGCTGCGCATGGCCTTGGCCGCTGGCGCCGGCACCAAGGGGCTGGGCAGCTTCTATGGCCATGTGCTCTCGCGGGATGCCATGACCAACGACAAGCTGTGGCCCTACCCCTACCTCGACAACATCCTGCACACGGCCATCGTGGTCGGCCCCGATGGCGAACGCTTTGTCGATGAAGGCCGCGGCGGCGTCTTTGTCGCCAATGCCATCGCCAGGCTGCCCGACCCGCTTTCTTCCGCCGTCATCCTGGACCAGGCCATCTGGGAAGCTGGCGGCCGCCAGGGCATCATCGCCGCCAACCCGCACCTGCCCCTGGCCGGTGGAAGCACGCTCAAGGCAGACACCCTGGCCGATCTCGCACGCCAGCTGAACATCAACGCCACGCGCCTGGAGGCCACGGTCGCCGCCTACAACCAGGCCATTGCCGGCAACACCCTGAAGGAGTTGCAACCGGCGCGCCGCACCACGCGCTACCCGGCCCAGCCCATTGTGCAAGCGCCCTTTCATGCCATTCCGACCTGCGCCGGCATCACCAACACCTTCGGCGGCATCGCCGTCAATGAACACGCCCAGGCGCTCACCGAGAGCGGCGCTGCCATTGCCGGCCTGTATGCCGCCGGCGGTGCCACCGGCGGACTGGAAGGCGGCCCGGAAATCGGCTATGTGGGCGGCCTGGTCAAGTGCGGCGTCACCGGCTTGCGCGCTGCCGAGCACATCGCAAGCCTGCCATCCTGAAAAATATTAATATCAGAAACAATATGATGCCTATTTTTTACAAGACATTTTGATGTATTTGTGATCACCAGTATTATCCGAAATAGTGCCGCTACCATTACGAGGGATCTATGACACTACGGATTTCCGCACTTGCACTTGCCCTCTTCGCCTGCAGCGGCGCGCATGCCGCCTGGCCGGAGAAACCCTTGCGCATCATCGTGCCCTTTTCGCCCGGGGGTTCGACCACCGACTCCATCACGCGTGCCATCGCGCCGAAATTGGCTGATGCGCTGGGCCAGCCGGTGCTGGCCGACAACCGTCCCGGCGCCGGCGGCAATCTCGGTTCAGAACTCGTCGCCAAGGCCGCACCCGATGGCTACACCCTGCTCGCCGCGACAGCCGGCCCGCAAACCATTGCGCCCAGCCTCTACCCGCGCCTTGGTTATGACACGCTGCGCGATCTTGCGCCGGTGACACTGATGGCCATCGTGCCCAGCGTCATCGTGGTGCACCCGTCCATCCCGGCCAACAACCTCGCGGAACTGATCACCTTCGCCAAAGCCAACCCGGGGAAGATCAACTACGCCTCCACGGGAACGGGCGGAACGCCGCACCTGTGCGGCGAACTGCTGAAGAGCGCCGGTGGCATCAACATCGTGCACGTCCCATACAAGGGCAATGGCCCGGCTACCATCGATCTGCTTGAAGGCCAGGTGCAACTCTTCTGTATCGGCCTGATGAACAGCCTGCCGCAAATACGCGCAGGCAAGCTGCGCGCCATCGGCGCCGTTGCCGCCAAGCGCTCGGCGCTGATGCCGGATATGCCCACACTGGCTGAACAGGGCCTGGCCGGTTTCGAAGTGTCGTCATGGCAGGGTGTCATGGTGCCGGCAAGGACCGCGTCGCCTGTCATTGCGCGCCTGCATGCGGAGATCGCGAAAATCATCGACAGCCCGGACATGCGCAAGTTCCTGCTCACCCAGGGCGCCGAACCGGCGCTGATGGACCCGGCCGCCTACGGCAATTATCTGCGCACGGAGATCGCCAAATGGGCCGGTGTGGTGAAAGCCGCCGGCATCAAGGTCGAAGAGTAGGCCGAGGCGCAAGCGCGTGAGCAACACACCCACACCCGTCCGATCCGGGCTGCTGAGCGACACGCGCGTACTGCTGGCAATCGTCGCATTGGTCATGCTGCTCATCGGTGGCCTGGGGGTGTATCTGCTGCGCCAGTCTGACACCTTGCAACCGACTGCAACACCTGCACCAGTGGCATCAGTTACATCAGTGGCCACTGCGTTGCAGCGCATTGACCTTGCACCCAGCTACGTGGTGGACCTGGACAATGGCAGCCGTGAGAACAATGCAGGCACCGATTTGTGGTGGCATTTCGTGACGGCGGACGAACGCCACCTCGATGCCAGAAACGGTGCCGCCTTTGCCCGCATCGATGAAAAACAGGATTTCGACAAGCTCGATGCATCCCAACTGGCGCAGCTGAATTTCAGCCTGCGCTCGCTGGCGGCACAAGGCGCCGATGCCGAACTCAAGGCTGGCGCGTGCTTTGCCGTGCGCACCAGCGACGGCAAGCTGGCACGCCTTCGCATCATCACCATCAACGCGCCCCCGCGTGACCACCTGCAGATCGAGTGGGCGCTGCTTGCACCAGCAGGCGATTCCGCTGCAATCAAGAAGGCCGAGGTGCGCGACTGGCGCGGCCACATCGACAAGGCGCGACAGGCCTTGCGGGGAAAACGACCGGATGAGGCCCGCCGCCTGAATGACGAGGCGCTGGCCAGTGCCGAAGCGCAGGGAGAAAAAGGCGCGGTGCTGGCGCTGGCCCTGCATCACACAGGCAACCTGTCCTGGTCGCTACGCGACCTCGATGTGGCACGCACGCGCATGGAACGGGCCGCCGCACTGATAGACCAGGTGCCGCCTGAAAAAGTCCATCGACTGGTCGGCAATGACGATGCCTACCTTGCCGCCGACATTCACCGCTGGGTAGGCAATATTCACCGCGATCGGGGGCGCAGGCAGGAGGCACTCGACGAAATGCTCAAGGCGCGCGATGCATTCGACAAAGCCCCGAACATCACCGGCCGCTATCCCGGCACGCGCATTCTCATGCAGCACGCCATCCTGAGTTCCATCGGCCATGCCCATTGCGCGCTGCGCGACAAGGCGGCCACCCTCGCCGCCTACCGCACGGCGCATGCCGCCATCGCCGGCAATCCGGGTATGGCAGGCAATGCCCGGGGTGATCTGGAGATGATCGCGCGGGTTGAATCGAGCCGTATGTGCGGGGATTGACTGTGCTGATCGATATTCATGCAGCGGCCTGAAACTGCTTCGATAGCATGCGTGCATCAAAATGCATCATCTATGCGTCTGGCGTGAAGCAGGTCCGCAACGGGCATGGCATTTCAATGACCCGATCGTTTTCGTAGCGGCGCCAATAGATCCTTCAGCCCGTTGTGGTCGATCTCCTGCATCAACTGCAACAGACGCCCAATCTCTCCCGCAGGAAATCCCTCCCGGGCAAACCAGTTCAGGTAGTGACCCGGCAGGTCGGCGATGATACGTCCCTTGTATTTTCCGAACGGCATTGCCCAGGTGACAAGTAATTCAAGATCTTCAGGCTGCATGCAGTCAAATCCCTTTTTTGCATGATGTCATCGTATCAAACCGAACGCGCGAAAGTTCCAGAGAAACAATTTGGCAAACGACAACCATCTAGCTACCCCGGCTGAAAGCGGATGGGGGCCTGCGGTATGTGCGCCTTTATAATTAATGCGTTCACAAACAATAAAGTTCATGACGGGATGCAGGTCATCGAACTGCCGGGCCGATCGCAGCGGGTTTCGCCCGCAGGCATCCGGGACGGATCACGCAACCACGATTTCAGACGGTGATCCCTGCGCATGCATTGAGCTGAAGTGCCCCTTGCATCACCCGCAGCACAGCACCGGGCGCGCCAAGAACGACCTCTGCCTAGATCGGCACCATGGGCACGCGCCTGGCATTCCAGGTGCCATAGCCCGCCACGCAGGCCATCACGAAAAAGGCGATGTGGAACACCCGGATTACCTCCTGGCTTGCCTGCACTGGCGCACCAGCCCGCATCAGGTCGGCAATGTTCAGGTCCGGCAGCAATCCGTAGATGAGGGCGCCGCCCACCGCCGCCCCCAGGGCTGCACCCAGCGTACGCGCGAGCATCACCACGGCCGAAGCGGCACCCAGATGGGACTGCCCGGCCGCAGTCTGTATCATCATCTGTGAACCGGGCCCCGAAGGACCCAAGCCCACGCCCACCAGAAAGCCCAGCACGGCCATGACCGTCAGGTTCGGCGGCAGCAGCGCCAGCAACAGCAAGGCCACCGTCGAGATGCCCATGCCGATCACGGGCATGGTGTTCAACCGGCCGATGCGCCCTGCAATACGGATCGAGGTCTGCGCACCGGAAACAATACCGATGGATACCGGCACCAGCATCAGACCGGATTGGTCCGCTCCGATCTGCAGCCCAAAACGGAGGTAAACCGGCAGATAGAAGATCACTGCCAGGAAGCACGAGGTCTGGCACAGGGTGGTGATACCCACCAGCTGTATGGTGCGATTGCGCAGCAACTCCATGGGAAAGAAGGGCGCGCGCAGCGTGCGCTCGTGCCGCAGCAGCCAGGCCCACAGCGCAAGACCGCCGCCAAACAGCAGGGCACTCCACAGGGATATCCAGGCAAAGCGGTGGCCGGCCGAGGAGAGTGCAAAAAGCAGTGTCGCCGTGCCCGCCACAAAGAGGGCAAGGCCCTGCAGGTCCGATACCCCGGCCGCATCCGGATGGGCCTTCCCATGCGGCAGCAGCGACAGGCGCCAGGCGGCAAAGGCGCACAGCGGGAGATGCGCCCCGAACAGCCAGCGCCAGCCGATATGGGCTACCGCATACCCGCCGATGATCGGACCGAGCACATTGGCCGACATGAACATGATGCCAAAATAGCCAAGAAAGCGGATGCGCTGACGCGGCATCACCAATTCGCCGATCATCGCCTGCGACAGCGTCATCAGGCCGCCACCGCCCAGTCCCTCGATGGCGCGCCCCATGATCAGCACCGCCATGCTGGGTGACAGCGCGCAGATGATGTGGCCGAGCACAAACAGCGCCAGCGCACCGAACAATGTCTCGCGCCGCCCATAGCGATCACCCAGACGCCCGTACACGGGAATCATCACCGCGCTGGTGAGCAGGTAGGCGGTGGCAATCCAAGAGGTGTCATGCAACTGCCCGAAATCGCCGGCGATCACCGGCACCGCGGTGGCCAGCAGCGTCTGGTCGGCCACGGCCATGAACATGGGCAGGCCAACCGCCGAGAACAGGCGCAGGAACTGCGCGTGGGTGACGTTGCCGCCGGCGTCCTGACCTTGTCCGTCAGCCGAGGCCGGTGTTGCGGATTCCTGCTTGGATGTTTCGGGTGCGGCTGACATTCAGCGTCCTGGCAAAATTACGCCATTATCGCATTGGCCCTCCCAGCGGCCCCGAATCAGGAAATCCCTCCCGCGGACGCCTACACACGGAAGTCGGTGGTCAAGGTATTCGAAGTGCGCCAGCCAGCACCTCGCAGCCGGCCTGATCCATGATTGCGAACCGATCGATCCATCAATCCTCGAACACGCAGCCCAGTTCCCGCAATCGCTTTTCATACTGCGCTTTGTTGTTGTCGCCTTTACCGATATCCGCAAACGTATCGGTTTCTGATTTGTGCTTGGCCGTGGTCAGCGCGCAGATGGATTCTGCCTGGTCGAATGGCACGCAGACCAATCCGTCGTCATCGCCGACGATCAGATCGCCAGGCTCGATGACCATGCCCTCGATGGCGATGGGAACATTGATTTCGCCGGGACCATCCTTGTAGGGGCCACGGTGGGTGACACCCGCGGCATAAACTGGAAAGTTTCGGGTCTTGATCCAGGCAAGGTCGCGCACCGCCCCATTGATCACGATCCCGCCGAATTTCTTGGCCACGCAATACGCCAGCATGCGTTCACCGACGATTGCATTGGTCAGCTCGCCGCCGGCATCGACGACAATGATGTCGCCTTCAACAGCCAGATTCAGCGCCATGTGCGTCATCAGATTGTCGCCGGGGCGCGACTTGACCGTAACGGCCGGCCCGCACAACACGCCACCGGCGTGAAACGGTCGCAGGCGTGGCCCGGTGGCCGTCATCCGATGCATGCAATCGCTGATATTGGCCACCGGCAGGTGGCGAAACTTCTCGATCAGCGTGCCCGCCACCTGGCGACGACGTTTGAGTACTCGAAATCCGGTTGTCATGGTGCTTCTCCTGTTCGACACTCATAAAGTCAAAAGATGCCACTGCATCACCTGCGCATGGCAGCATATCGTTCGCGAAACGTCCGCCCCTCCGGCGCCGGCATAAAACGCCCGCCATTTTTCGCCTCAGTCCAGCCCGAACCGAACGGCAGTCTCGCAATCATGCCGTCGCGATTACCGAGCAGTTTCAGCACGCGCACGCCGATCCGCGTGGCCAGCGCATACAAAGCCGGGCGCTGCGCGAACCAAAACCACAGCCGCATTGCCACGCGCTCCTGCCACGGTCGCAAGCCCAGATCGACCTGCTTTTCACGCAGGGTGCGCAACAGGTCGGGCAACGGAATCTTGACCGGACAGACCACCGAGCAGGCGCCGCACATCGTGGCGGCCTGCGGCAGATCGAGCGCGTTCTCGATGCCGTCGAACGCCGGCGTCAGCACCGACCCCATCGGACCCGGATACACCCAGCCATAGGCATGCCCACCGACGGTCTTGTAGACCGGGCAGTGGTTCATGCACGCGCCGCAGCGTATGCAGCGCAGCATGTCGTGAAGATCGCTGCCCACCAGATTGCTGCGCCCGCCATCGACCAGGATGAAATACAGATGCTCCGGCCCTTCCACATCGTCTTGCCGGCGCGGCCCGGTAAAAAAACTCACGTAATTGGAGATCGCCTGCCCGGTGGCGGAACGCGTCAGCACGCGCAACAGCGTGGACAGGTCTTCCAGCGTCGGGATGACCTTCTCGATGCCGGTGATGCACACGTGCACGCGCGGCAGCGTGGTCACCATGCGGCCATTGCCTTCATTGGTGACAATCACGCCAGAGCCGGTCTCGGCAATCAGGAAGTTGCCGCCGGAAATACCCATGTCCGCCGACAAAAAATGACTGCGCAGCACTTCGCGCGCTTCGCGTGTCATCGCCGGAATATCGGTCTTGCGCGGCGTGTGGTGATGCCGCTCGAAGAGGTCGGACACCTCGTCCTTGCTCTTGTGCACGGCCGGCGCAATGATGTGCGAGGGCGCCTCGCCGGCCAGCTGAATGATGTACTCACCCAGGTCGGTCTCGATCGGCGTCACCCCGGCGGCCGCGAGCGCCTCGTTCAGGCCCGCCTCTTCGGACACCATGGATTTGGACTTCACCACTTTCTTCACGCCGTGGCGGCGGCTAATTTCCACGACCAGGTCGCTCGCCTCTTCGGCGGTTTCGGCATACAGCACGGTGGCGCCGCGCGCCTTGGCCTGGGTCTCGAATTTCTCCAGCCACACAGCCAGGTTGTCGAGCGCGCGCTCGCGGATCGCCTTGGCCGCATCGCGCAACCCCTCGAATTGCGCCGGACCATAGGCCTCCACCGCCCGCGCCCGCAGCAGCGCCAGCCCGCCGCTGCCGAACTGGCGCAAATTCTGTTGCAGCACCGGGTTGTCCAGTGCCGCCGATGAGCGCGATTTGAAATGGATGGATTGGGATTTCATATGAACATCGGCTTAAATATGCCCAAGCTGATTCTTGAAACTTCAGGTTTTCGTATGGATGGCCTTTCATCCGTACGAAAACCCGAAGCCGCAAGCGCAGCGCGCGAGTAGAGGCAAGCGTGGTGCAGCAACTGAAACAAAAGGCCTGCACGGACTGTAAAGCCGTCCTTGCGGGTCGTGGTTTTTTTTGAGTAAGTTGATCCAAAACCCCCCAAAAAACCACCAC
>CANKAJ010000192.1 GCA_947479645.1 Betaproteobacteria bacterium
ATCGCTGCGGGCGGTGCAGTTGCGCTCGGATGTGGAAAGAAAGCGCCTGCACGGCCTGGCCCCGCTCGCGCGCACCGGCAGCGCGCCGGGAGCCGGAATCTACACCAGCGAAGACACCGAACGGACCTATGACCGACTGGCCGACCTCGCGCTCACCCTGTTCGCCACCGGCTATCCGGTGATCATTGACGCGGCCTTTCTCGCCGGCCGCCACCGCACCCGCTTTCGTGATCTGGCTCGCCAGGCTGGCGTGCCCTTTGTGATCGCTTCGTGCTCGGTGCCGCCGGAAGTACTGCAGGAACGCGTCGCCCGGCGTCACGCCAAGCGCACCAATGCATCCGAAGCCGGCCCCGCCGTTCTCGATCAGCAGTTATCGACGAACGAACCCCTCACCACGGACGAAACAGCCGATGCCATCGAACTCGATTGCAGCGATACGGCCAGTGCTTCGCTCGCGGCGCTTGCACCGCTGGCACTGCGCCTCGGCCTGCGCCTGCATTGACTGCGTTGGCAATATTCGATCTCTTCGGCACAGGCTTCGGCTGCGCTGATTGGCCTGCGCATTCACATGAGCCGAATTTGATGGATGTCAAACCAGCCTCAGCGGCGTGGTTCATCATGTACTGCGAAAGAGAGGACGGGCTTTGCAACGACATGAAAGGAGATTTGCATGTCCAAGAACGACATTGGCAAGGGCAAGACGAACAAGCACAAAAACACGCTGAAGGCGCACATCAGGAGCCAGGTCGCATCGGCCGCGCCGAAGGCGCACGGCAAAGCGCAGGCCGTAACCTCGGTCAAGCGCCGCGCCAAATAACGCGACGCAACGCGCCATGTCGGTTCACAACGCCGATATCTCGCGCATATTCGAGGAAATCGCCGACCTGCTGGAAATCGGGGACGCGAATCCGTTCCGTGTGCGCGCCTACCGCAGGGCCGCCCGGGTCATCGGGGAGTTGCAACTCGATGTGGCTGCGGCGGTTCATCACGGCGAGACGCTCCCGAAACTTCCCGGGATCGGCGATGACTTGTCGGGCAAGCTTCACGAAATCGCCAGAACCGGGCACTGCGCGCTGCTCGACCGGTTGCGCAAACAGGCGCCTGCAACGATAACCGACCTGCTGGCGATCCCCGGCCTCGGCCCCAGGCGTGTCAGGACGCTCTACCGCGAGCTGGATGTCCAGACCATGGAGCAACTGCATCGCGCCGCGCGCGACGGCCGCATTCACACCCTGCACGGGTTCGGCGAAAAGACCGAGCTCAACGTGCTGCGGGCAGTTGAATCACGCCTGTCCAAGGCACATCGATGCAAGCTGACCGTGGCGGCGCAATATGCCAAAGCCTATGTCGAATATCTGCGTTCGGCGCCGGGCATCGGCCGGGTCGTGTTGGCCGGGAGCATGCGACGCATGCGCGACACCGTCGGCGACATCGATATTCTCGTCACCTCGGAGGCTTCGAGCGATGTCACAGAACGGTTCGTGCACTACGGTGAAGTCCGGCAAGTGCTGTCACACGGACCGACACGAGCCAGCGTTACCCTGCACTGCGGCCTGCAGGTGGACCTGCGGGTGGTCAGGGCGGAAAGCTACGGCGCGGCGCTGCACTATTTCACCGGTTCCAGGGCGCACAACATCGCCATGCGCGCGCTGGCGCAGCAACAGGGACTGAAGCTCAATGAGTACGGTGTATTCAGGAATGCACGCCGTGTCGCCGGCGAGACCGAGGAGTCAGTCTACGCGGCGGTAGGGCTGCCATTCATCCCGCCGGAGTTGCGCGAGGACCACGGCGAAATCGAGGCGGCGCGCGGCGGATACCTGCCGCAACTGGTGAGAATCACCGATATCAAGGGTGATCTGCATTCGCACACACGGTGGAGTGATGGCTACGATTCGGTCGAGGCCATGGCGCTTGCCGCAAAAGCCAGGGGCTACGAGTACCTCGCCATCACCGACCACTCCCGCCGCCTGACTGCTGCGCATGGACTGGATCCGGAACGCCTGCGCCGGCAGCTCGATGAGATCGCCAGGAACACAACGCCCGGCATCACCCTGCTGAAAGGCATAGAGGTGGACATTCTCGAAGACGGCGCTCTGGATCTGCCCGATTCGGTATTGCAGCAACTGGACATCGTCATCGCCGCCGTGCACAGCCGCTTCAACCTGTCACGGGCGCGCCAGACAGAACGAATTCTGCGTGCGCTGGAGCATCCCCTGGTCACCATGCTCGCCCACCCGACCGGGCGGCTGATCGAATCGCGCGAACCTTACGATGTGGACATGCTGCAGATCCTGCGCAAGGCGTCCGCCCGGGGACGTTTCCTCGAACTGAACGCACATCCGGAACGGCTCGATCTGTCCGACACTTATTGCCACATGGCAAAGGACGAGGGCGTGCTGGTGAGTGTCAATTCCGACGCCCACGGCGTCAGCCAGTTCGACAACCTGCAATACGGCATCGGCCAGGCGCGACGCGGCTGGCTGGCCCGGAAGGATGTGCTCAATACGCGCAATTGCGCCCAACTGCGCGCGCTGATCGGAGCGCCACGCCGGCGCACCGCGCCCTAGCGGCGACCCGCCAGAATGCCGATGAGAAATCCGGCAAACGCCGCGACCCCAACGGCCGTCCACGGGCTGTCGCGAACGCACTGATCTGCGCTTTGCGCCGCCGACATGGCCTTCTCCTCGAGCAAGCCTTCGATGCGCGCGAGGCGCGGCCGGATATCGAATGCGGCCTGCTGAAGACGGCCACGCACTTCGGCAATCTTGTCGCCGGTCTGTGCCGCCGTGGCTTTCACCAGCTCATCGGCATCGTCCATCAGCACTCTAAGGTCCGTCACCAGTTTTTGTGTGGTAGCGCTTGTCATGATTTTCTCCTTTGACTTGAGAATTGCCTGAAAGTCGAGCCCTATGCGCAAACCCGCTCTGTCCTGTTTTCAGCATGCCTGAACATTCCGGCACCGTTTTGAGCAAGATCAATATTATTGCGGTCAGGCACGGCAATTCTTTCAGCCGGCCTGCGGAAAGGAGCACGCTTGCGGCGTCTGGTCAAGAGACGCTTGCGCTCTTTCTGGGAAGAACGCAAGCGGACAGCACGCCCAATGCTTGACGAATATCAAATCGACTTATCGCTGCGCGCGGATACTGGCAAAGGGGGCATTCAAATGAACGACATCAATTTTTTACAGCGCCGCGAGGCCATGGTTGAAAGCCACATCGCCCGTCGTGGCATACGCTCACCATTGGTGCTTGACGCAATGCGCACCGTCCCTCGGGAGGCATTCTTGCCCGAGAACCTCCGCGAATCCGCCTATCACGACGAGCCTTTGCCGATAGGCGAAGGCCAGACGATTTCCCAACCCTATATCGTCGCGCTGATGATGGACGCGCTGACACTCAAGGGAGGCGAAAGAGCGCTCGAAGTCGGCACCGGTTCGGGTTACGCGGCCGCCGTTCTGGCGCAGATCGCCAGTGATGTATTCACGGTCGAACGCATCGGCCAGCTTGCAGAAAAAGCGGCAACGCTGCTGTCCGATCTGGGCTATCGCAATGTGCATGTGCGGCATGCGGACGGCACACGCGGCTGGGTCGAAAATGAGCCTTACGACGCGATCCTGGTGTCGGCGGGCGGCCCCGAGGTGCCCGGGTCGCTGAAATCGCAGCTCAACATCGGCGGGCGCCTGGTGATTCCGGTTGGCACCGACCGGCAGGTTCAACAATTGATGCGGGTGACGCGGATATCGGAACTGCGATACAAGTCTGAAGAAATTGCCAAGGTCCGCTTCGTGCCGCTGGTGGGCGCGGAGGGATGGGCCGATCAGGGCGTCCGCTTGCGCGACAAGTAGGCAACGAGATCGTCGAGCGTCACCAGCAGCCGGTAATCCGCCTCGGGAATATCGACCCTGAAGTGTTCGTGAACCGCGATGAGGAAGTTGAGCCAGTCCATCGAATCCAGATCGACCTGATCGCGCAACGGCCGGTCAGCCTGCAATCCACTTTCCTCGACCTCAGGCGCTATCGACTTGAGAAGCGCGATGAGGTCGGACTTCATTTCAGCACTCATAATTCCTCCGGATGCTGCAACTGCTCGCGCAGCGCAGCCAGAAAAAGCGCGCCGCGGTGGCCGTCGGACACGCGATGGTCGGCAGCCAGGCTCGCAATGGTGACCGGCGCGACGCGCAGCGCGCCGTCTTCGGCCCAGGGTCGCGCCGCCACGCGACCAAAGCCGATCAGCGCGACCTGCGGCGGGTAGATCACGCCATGGACGGTATCGACGCCCTGCTCGCCGAGATTGGTGACCGTGACGGTCGCATCGGACATCTCGGAACTGCGCAATGAACCGGCGCGCGCGCGCTTCACCAAATCGGCGAGACTGCGCATGAGTTCGGGCAGCGCCAGGCAATCGACATCGTGCAGCGCCGGCGCGATCAGCCCGCCCTGGCGGATCGAGATGGCCACGCCGATATGAATCACCGTCGACGGCTGGAAACCGCCGTCGCGCCAGTAACCGTTCAGTTCCGGAAAACGCTTCAGCGTCAACGCAACAGCCTTCAGTTGCAATGCCCCCATCAGCACGCGCTCAATCAAAGGGCGCGTTTCGTTCTCGCGCTTCAACCAGTCAACCGCCCGGCGCATCAGCACCGCTTCGGAAAGATAGTAGTGGGGAATTTCACGCTTGGATCGGCTCATTGCCGCGGCGATGGCCTTGCGCATCTCCGCATGCCTTGCGGCCGCCACGGACACGGCTGGCGCGCTCTGAACTGTCCGCATTGCCGGCACCGGCACTGGCGCAATAGCGGACCGCGCAAACTTCTCGACATCGTCGATGGTAATCGCGCCATGCGGCCCGGTGCCGGTGACCGAATCGATATCCACATCAAGCTCGCGGGCGCGCTTGCGCGCCGCGGGCGAAGCGGGTTTGCGCAGTGCCGGCAACACCGAAGAAGGCGCAGCGCCCGGCATGGCGGGAGCCTGCGCCGGCCCAAGCGCAGGCGCGACCGGCGGGACTGGCGTCACCGGCATGGTCGAGGCGACCTCGCCCGCCGCTAGCAGCGTCGCCATCACGGTTCCCACCGGGATCGTTTCGCCGGGCTGGGTGAGCAGTTGCGCGATTGTGCCTTCCTGCCAGATCTCGACATCGACCGCCGCCTTGGAAGTATCGACCACGGCCACGATCTGGCCGCGCTTCACGGCATCGCCTGGCTTGACGTGCCATTCGAGCAGCTTGCCCTGGTCCATATCGGATCCGAGCGAGGGCAGCCTGAACTCGATCACGTCGGCCCTCCCTGCTATTTTCCGAGCATGGCTTTCGCCGCTGCGACGATCTTGGCAGGCTGCGGTAACGCTGCCTCCTCCAGATGTCTGGCGTAGGGCATCGGCACTTCCTCGCTGCAAACGCGCGCCAGCGGCGCATCCAGATCGTAGAATGCCTGCTCGGCAATGCGCGCCATGATCTCTCCGGCAAGGCTGCCGCTCCTCCAGCATTCGTCGATGACCACGGCGCGCCGGCACTTGCGCACCGACGCGAGAATGGTCGCCTCGTCGAGCGGACGCAATACGCGCAAATCGATCACTTCGGCATCGATGCCCTCCTCGGCCAGCATTTCGGCGGCAGCCATCGTCTTGGGCAGGGAACCGCCATAGGTGATCAGGCTAACGGTGCTGCCGGCACGACGCACCCTGGCCGAGCGTATTTCGCTGACCTTGTCCGCGGAAAGTTCCTCCTCGAGGTTGTAGAGCTGTGCGTGTTCAAAGATCAACACCGGATCCGGATCGGCAAGCGCCAGTCCGAGCATGCCGCGCGCATCATCGACTGTCGCCGGCGCCAGCACCGTCAGTCCGGGAATGCTGGCATACCAGTTCTCGAAACTGTGTGAGTGCTGCGCCGCGATCTGACGGCCGGCGCCGCTGGCCATGCGGATCACGACCGGCACCGAAAACTGTCCCGCCGACATGTGGCGATAGAGCGCCGCGGTATTGACGATCTGGTCCAGCGCAAGCAGGCTGAAGTTCACCGTCATCACTTCAACGATGGGCCGCATGCCGCCGAGCGCCGCGCCGATGCCCGCGCCGACGAAGCCGAGTTCCGACAACGGCGTGTCGCGGATGCGATCCGGGCCGAATTCGTCCAGCAGCCCCTTGGACACGGCATAGCTGCCGCCATAGCGACCCACGTCCTCGCCCATCAGGAAGACGCGCGAATCGGCGCTCATCGCCTCGCGCAAGGCTTCGCGCAAGGCCTCGCGATAGGACATCTTCATTTGTTTGCCTCGCGTGCGCAAAGATCCAGCGCCAGATCCTCGATCGGCTCCCAGTCGCCGGCTTCGGCAAAGGCAACGGCGCGCTCGACCTCGGCACCCACCTTCGCGTCCAGCGCCAGGAATTCCTCCTCGCTCAGCATTTCCAGCTGTTTCAGGCGTGCAGTAAAACCATGCAATGGCCCGCGTTGCTTCCATTGCTCGATCTCGCGCTTGTCGCGGTACAGATCCGGATCGAACATCGAGTGCGCCCGGTAGCGATAAGTCCGGTATTCGATAAAGCACGGACCATTTCCCTCGCGCACGTACTGCTCGGCGCGGCATGTGGTCTCGTACACGGCAGCGACATCCTGACCATCGACGCTTTCGGTCCTCACCTTGTAGGAAGCTGCCTTGGCGCACAGGTCGGTTTGTGATTCAGACCGGGACAGCGCAGTCCCCATCGCATAGAGGTTGTTCTCGCAGCAAAACAGCACCGGCAGGCGCCATAGCGCCGCGAGATTCATCGATTCGTGAAATGCCCCCTCGGCAATGGCACCTTCGCCGAAATAGCAGGCCGTGACGCTCGCCTCACCGCGCATGCGGGCGGCCAGCGCCAGCCCCACCGCGATGGGCAGTCCGCCCGCCACAATGGCGTTGCCGCCAAAAAAGCGGGTTCGCGCATCGAAAAGATGCATGGAGCCGCCGCGGCCGCGCGAGCTGCCTTCGCGCTTGCCGTACATCTCGGCCATGATCGACTGCATGGACAGGCCGCGCACCAGGGCGTGGCCGTGCTCTCGGTAAGTCGCGACGATATTGTCCACGGGACGCAGCGCATGCAGCGACCCCACCGCAACCGCCTCTTCACCGATATACAGATGCAAAAAGCCGCGGATCTTCTGAGCGCCGTACAGTTCGGCGCACTTTTCCTCCATACGCCGTATGCGCAGCATATCCTCGAGCAACTGCAGCGCGAAGTCGCGCGCAAAGGGCAGCGGGCCGGTGGCGAGGGACGTGTTCATGCGCCGGACTCCAGTGTTGACAGGTCGCCCTCGGGCAGGCCCAGTTCGCGCGCCTTGAGCAGGCGCCGCATGATCTTGCCGCTGCGGGTACGCGGCAAGCTGGCGAGAAACGCGATCTCCTTCGGGGCAACTGCAGCGCCGAGCTTCTTGCGGGCATGGCCCAGCAGTTCCATGCGCAGTGCTTCGCTGGACACGTAACCCGCCTTGAGCGAAACGAAAGCCTTGACGACCTCTCCGGCAACCGGGTCAGGCTTGCCGATCACGCCGGCTTCGGCCACCGCCGGATGCTCCATCAGCGCGCTCTCGACCTCAAACGGACCGATCAGATGTCCGGCCGACTTGATGACGTCATCGGCACGGCCGACAAACCAGAAATAGCCATCGGCATCGCGCATGGCCAGGTCACCGGTGAGGTAGAACCCGCCGGCAAAGCATTTACGGTAGCGCTCTTCCTCGTGCAAGTAGCCACGGAACATGGATGGCCAGCCGGTTTTCAGCGCCAGCTCGCCCTGTACCCCGGGCGTGTCGATGACAGTGACGGCGCCGGATTTTTCGTCGCGTCGCACGATACTCGCTTCGACCCCCGGCAGCGGCAGCCCCATTGAACCGGGTTTCACATCCATCGCGGCGAAATTGGAAATCATGATGCCGCCGGTCTCGGTCTGCCACCAGTTGTCGTGGATCGGCATGCCGAACACGTCCTGGCCCCACCACACCGCCTCGGGATTCAAGGGCTCGCCGACACTGGCGATGAAACGCAGCGAGGGAAGTGCTTGCGCGCGCGCGAGTTCGGCGCCCGCCTTCATCAGCATCCGGATCGCAGTCGGTGCGGTGTACCAGACGCTGACCCGCTCCTCGGCAAGGATGCGGTACCAGTGCGCCGCGTCGAATTCGCCCTCGTCGACGACGCTGGTCACGCCATGCAGCAGCGGCGCGATGATGCCGTAGGACATCCCCGTCACCCAGCCGGGGTCAGCGGTGCACCAGAACACATCCTCTGGCTGCAGGTCCAGCGCGTAACGGCCTGTCGCATGGTGCGTGACAACGGCATTGTGCACATGCACCGCGCCCTTGGGCCGGCCGGTGGTGCCGCTGGTGAAATGCAGCAGCGCCATGTCGTCGGGTGCTGTAGCGACAGTCTCGAAAGTTTCCGACGCCTGCGCCATGAGTTCTCCCAGGTCGAGTGTGCCGGGAATGTCGGCCGACACTGCCTCCTCTGTGATGAGCAGCACCTGCTTGAGCGTCGGCATCTGCGCGCGGATCTTCTCCACCTTGCGCCGGTACAGGGAGGCCGTCGTGACCAGTACCGCGCCTTCGCCAAGATTGACTCGCGTCGCAATCGGCTCCGGTCCAAACGCGGAAAAGAGCGGTGATACCACGCTGCCGTTCTTCAGCGCGCCAAGGGCGGCGATGTACAACTCGGGCACCCGCGTGCACAGCAGGAATACGCGATCGCCCCTGCCCACGCCAAGTGCGCGCAGGACATTGGCGAATCGATTGGTGAGTTGCGACAACTCGGCATAACTCACTTCGCGACGTACGCCGGATACCGACAAAAAGCGAAACGCCGTTTGGTTGCGCCGCACACCCTGCGCATGGCGCTCGACCGCTTCATGCGCAATATTGAGCCCGCCGCCACGCATGCCATCAAGCTGCGCGCGCGCCGATTCCCAACTGAAGCTTGCGCGCGTTGCCGCGTAGTCAATCAGGTTGGGCGCAATGCCGCCCGTGATCGCCTTGCGGATAACGGCTGGCCGGGCAGCTGCGGCGTGGGGCGTCATGGGAGAACGATCCGCTCATTCCTCGGGCGCCGCGCTGGCGTGCTTCTTGACCTCACCGCGACGAATGCGCGCATGTTCTTCCACCTTGCGGCGCGCCGCGGTAAATGCCTCCTGCATCGCAATGTAGGGATCTTCATCATGATCGCGGTCGATCACGATTTCCTTGCCCGGCACCTTCAG
>CANKAJ010000193.1 GCA_947479645.1 Betaproteobacteria bacterium
CCACCGAGTTTTTCGTTGCCGGCGATCCAGTCGGGGTCGCGCGCCAGTTTGCCCAGAGCTTCGCTCCAGCGCTCGACCACTTCTTTGGGCAGGCCGGGCGGGCCCATCAGCGCTGACCAGGCGGCCAGTTTCTCCATGTCGGGCCAACCGAGCGCGCGCGCGGTGGGCACATCGGGCAGTTCGCGCAGGCGTTCGCGCGTGGCGCTCATCAGGCCGCGCAGTGCACCCGACTGAATATGCGGCAGCAGCGTGCCGAGGTTGTTGCAGACGAATTGCACCTGACCGCCCAGCAACGCGGTGATCAGTTCGGGGGAGCCCTTGTAGTGGATGCCGACCGCCGCATCCTTGGGCAGGCCGGCCAGCGCGAACAGGTATTGCGGGCCGAGGTTCTGCAGCGTGCCGACTCCGGCCGTGGAGAAATTCAGTTTGCCGGTGTTCCTGCGGATATCGGCGATCAGGTCCGGCATAGTCTTGTACGGGCCGTCGCCTTTGGCCGCACAGACATAGGGATTGACCTCCAGCACCGACAGCATGCTGAAGTCGTTCCACTTGTAAGGGGTCTTGCTGTCCATGGCCGGCAGAATCGCATGCGTGGCGATGCGCGCTGCCAGCAGCGTGTAGCCGTCGGCGGGGGCGGTGCGCACCGATTGCGTGCCGATGGCGCCCGAGGCGCCGGGCCGGTTCTGCACCACGATCTGCTGATTGCCGAAGTGCTTCGGCGCCTGCTGCGCCAGGTTGCGTGCCGACAGATCGGCATCGCTGCCGGCCGGAAACGCAACCACGAGCGAGATCGGCTTGTTCGGGTACTGCGCGTGCAGGCTGGCGGATAACGCCAGCAGCGTGGCCAGACCGGTGATTCGTGTGAGTCTTGTGAGCATCATCGCCACATCCTTTCAAGTGAGGCGACGGAGTCTACGTGGCGTCAGCCAGTCGCGAAAACGCTCAATGGGAATATGCATATAACCGAAAGTGCTATTCGCAATAGCAGGATAGCCAGCGCAGGATAGCCAGCGCAGGATAGCCAGTGCGGGATAGCCAGCGCAGGATAGCCAGCGCGGGATAGCCAGTGCGGGATTGCCAGGTCGGCACCGGCTGCCGGTGCCACGAAACGCTTCGCGCCGTTCAGCACGATGCTGCCCGAAGGCTGCGCGACGGCCGTTGTTGCGATGGTCATCGGATTGAGGCCGCCCAATTGCGCCTGCCAGGCCACACCCAGGATCAGATCGCCTTTGGCGATGGCGGACAGCAATTTCGCTTTGAGCGCGGCGATGCCGATTGCGACGCGCCGCGAGGCGCGGCTGGACGGCATGCGGGCGCACAGGAACAACACGCCGCCGAAGAGCATGAACAACAATGCGCTGCTTGGCACCCTCGGTATCCAGTGCGAAGCGGGGCTCGAAAGCAGCACCAGCACCAGCACCTATCCGAGCAACGCGGCCAGCCCGCTCGCCCTTTCTCCCGGCGCTCTCGAGCGTCAGGCGAGCAGGCGCCTGGAATTATCCGCCGACATTATGATGAACTCGGCGCAACAGTCGCTTCACTTCTGCCTTCGCCTCGAACCAGTCCTGCACGTCCCCGCCGGGGGCGAAGCCGCGTTTCTCGGCGCGGTCATGCGCAATCTGTTCAACCAGCACCTTGCGCTCGTCGGCACTGAGCCTGCATCCGGCCTGCGGCTGGTCTTTCGTGCTTGCCATGGATCACCTCCTTCGGTGGAACTACTTGCTTCAACGAGGCATCGCCGCGAGCAGCGTGCCGATAGCCTCAATGCTCAAGCGGGAGACGCGCCCGGAGTCGATCGAAGCCTCCCCTCGTGCGGGATTGGTCCTGCATGACAGGTTTGTCATGGCGATCTTCCCGCGCGGCCACCACTGGCCCCCGCCGCGCGGCACACGTGATCGTGGCGCTTGCTTTCGGGTTTGTCGTCTGTGCCATCTCATTCACTTTCATGCCCGCCCTCCAGCCAAAAGCACAGAGCAACGGTCCGCGCCTTTCTCGCCCAGAAAGCATTCTTGTACTTTGCGAAAAGAAAAGATGCAGGCGGAAATCTGATTCTCTTGTAACCTGCGCGTCCGCAGTGGCGTCATCGATGCGGCTACACGCTTGTAGCCGTTTGGGTGACACGAAAGTCGTGCATCGGGGAAATAAGCGGGCGATGACGCCATCCCGGGATTTCGCGTAGCCGCGTCCGGGCCAGGATCGCACCGGATGCGCCTACGCGAGACGCCGTCAGCTCAGATTGTTGGCCACCACGTAGCGAATCAGCTCGCCCGTTGTGCCGAGGCCGAGTTTGGCGAGCAGGCGTGTGCGATAGGTCTTGACGGTATTGGGGCTGAGGAACAGTTCATCGGCGATCTGGCCGACGGTTTTGCCGGCGCCTATGCGCACCAGCACCTTGTATTCGCGATCGGAAAGCGCCTCGTGCGCAAGCTTCCTTTGATCCCCCGCGAGTTGACCGGCCAGGATTTCGGCGAGCACCGGGGATACAAAGCGGTGACCGGCGGCGACTGCGCGCACCGCCGCGATCAATTGCTCGGGCGCGCTTTCCTTGGTCACATAGCCGGCCGCACCCGCACGCAGGGCGCGGCCGGCATACTCGCATTCCGGATGCATGCTGACCATCAGGACGGCGGTTGCGGGCCATTTTCCCCGTACCTCCTTCAGCAGAGCCAAGCCGTCCTTGCCCGGCATGCTGATGTCGAGCAACAGCACCTCGCACGGTTGACGTTGCAACACCTGCATGAGTTCGATGCCTTCGGCCGCTTCCCCGATCACGCGGATGCCGGCCGCGCGCTCCAACAGCCGTTTCATGCCGCTGCGCACCAGCGCATGGTCGTCGGCGATGACTATCCGGATCATGCTTCTCCCTCCTTGAGCGGCAGGCGCAGGCTTACAATCGTTCCTTTTCCGAAAACGCTCTCGAGCGCAAGTTCGCCCCCCGCGGCGAGCGCGCGCTCGCGCATGCCGAGCAGGCCGATCGACTCGTAGCTGGTCGTCGCGCCCTCCGACATGCCCATGCCGTCGTCGCGGATTTCCAGTGTCAGCCATCCAGCATCGGCATCCAAGCTGATGTCAACGCGTTTTGCACGGGCATGGCGCAGGGCATTGGTCAGGGACTCCTGCACGATGCGAAACACGGCGGTCGCCTGTTCCGGCGCCAGCGCACGCGCCTGGGTATTTGAGACCACCTCCGTGTCGACGCCGGAGCGCTCGCGAAAATCCCGCACCGCCCACTCGATTGCCGGCATCAGGCCGAGTTCGTCCAGAATGCGCGGGCGCAGGCGCGCCGCGATGCTGCGCACGCTGTGTACCGAAGCTTCGACCAATGCCACGCTGGAGGCGACTTTCTCCTTCAACTCCTGACGTTCCTCACCGAGCTCGGAGGCAAGCCATGTGAGATCCATCTTCAGGCTGGTCAGCATCTGCCCGAACTCGTCGTGTAACTCGCGCGACAGCAGGTGGGATTCGGCCTCGTGCAGGGCGTTGATCCGGGTCGTCAGTTGCCGCATTGCTTTGTGAGCCTGGCGTATCAGGTTTTCGGCGCGCTTGCGTTCGGTGATATCTTCATGCGCGACCACGATACGGGTCGCCCCTTCGCCAGGAAAGCGCGTCACTCGACCGACGAACCAGCGCTCTTCCGTGGGCGAGTCGCAGCGATACTCCAGCTCGAATTGAAAGAGTGCGCCCTGCAGGACCGAGCGGATGCCCGCTGCCATTTCCAATGCGCCCTCTAATCTCGACCCGGTCGCGGCATCGCAGACCGCGAGGTAATTTACCCCCTCGGAAACACTGCCCGATTCAACCCCGTTGGCCTCGGCAAACCGCCGCCAGGCGCGGTTGACGGCGACGATGATACCGCTCTCGTCCAAGGTGGCCAGGTTCGCCGAGAGCGCATCCACCGTCGCTTGCGCAAAGCGCTCCGATTCCAGCAGGGCCTCCACCCTTTGCTTGCGGGCGGTGATGTCGCTCAGGGCAACGCGAACCCCAAAGATACTTCCTCCGGAGTGCGTGCAGTCGATCTGCGCATGAAATGTCGTGCCGTCGCCACGTTGCAGTACCAGCTCCGCTTTGCCTTGCTCGTCATCTTGTTGTTTCACACCCTGGAAGTGCCGAATCCAGCGATCCTGATCGTCGACGATGACCAGCGAGGTGAATTCCCTGCGCAGCAGATTCCTGCGCTCTCTGCCGAGCAGCGCGGCGCCGGTGAGGTTGATCTGCTCGATCATGCCTTCGGCGGAGAGGGTGAGATAGCCGACCGGGGCGAATTCATACAGATCGAGGTAGCGGTCGCGCGATTCCTTCAAGGCCAGCTGCGTCTGGCGCAAGGTCTCGTTCTGCATTTCCAGCTCGATCTGGTGCACCCGCAGTTCGTGCAGCAGTTCTTCGGCCGGGCGCACGGGGGGGACGATCATTTCCGCCCTTGCGAGCTGGGCCTCGGCCGTTGCGCGCAGTTGCAAATCGGGCTGCAATTTGTCGTCGGGCAGGTTCATCGGGAGTCCAGCGGCTCAATCGCCACCATAGCGAGCAGGATCAGTTCGGTATCGCCGGCGGCGGTGACGATGCGGCGGGCGTTGAGCGCCATACGGCGCCGTCCAAGGCCGGGGAAATCGTGTTCGACCACGTAGCCCTCCATGACCTGTTCGCGCGGCAGAATATCTTCGAGCAGTCGGCGCAACACCGGGATGTCCCACGGCCGGTGACCCAGGGCGTGGATTTTTCGGCCTGCCGTGTCTTCGGCCAGCAGGTCTTCGCCTTCGAGGTTCGAGATGATGTCACTCAGGGGGCGGCCGACATCGGTGGCGATCAGCCGATGGTCCAGGAACAGCGTGCGGGCGCAATTCGAGCGGCGCTGGCGCGCCGAAGGAAACAACCTGTCTGAGGCACCATTGCAATGAGCACCGCCGCGTTGACCGCCGACGGCCGGTTCCTGGCTCGTCGCAAGCCACCGAGCCGGCCGTCCATGGGTAACGCTTTCCCCAGTTCGTGGTGTCCGCACTACGGGGTCCGGTTCAGCATTGACCGGCCTCAACTCGTGCTTCGACTGCGTTCCCATGCCGCCTCACTGTGGATTTGTTCTGGTTGAGTCCCGGTTGCGCTTATCCCGGCATGCCGAGCACGCGCTTGGCCAGCACATTGCGCTGTATGTCGTTGCTGCCGGCGCCGATCATGGCATGCAGACCCGCGTAGAAGGTCTGCAAGAGGTCGAACTCGCTGTCGCCGAAGGCCAGCTTTTCGTCACGAATGCTGCCGGCGTCACCGGCCGTTTCGATCAGCAGTTCGGACAGACGCGTGTGCGTTTCCGACGCCCAGATCTTCAGCATCGAAATGCCCGGGTCGGGTGATTGTCCGAGGCCGATGATGTCGGCGTAGCGCTGGTAGGCCGACGCGAGGTCGGCCACGTCCAGGCGCAGTTTGGTGAACTTCGATTGGAATTCCGCGTCATTCCAGATTCCGCGTTGCTGCGCCACCGCCGGAATCTTGGTGAGCGTGTAAAGCGCGCGGCGCGGCCCGCCGTTGTGCAGCCGCTCGAAGGTCAGCAAGGTCTTGGCGACGGTCCAGCCCTGATTCACTTCGCCGACGATGTTGTCCTTCGGGATGCGCACATTGTCGAACACGTCCTCGCAGAACTCGGCATAGCCTTCGATGTTGGGGATGGGACGAATGGTGATGCCGGGCGTCTTCAGGTCGAGCAGGAAGAAGCTGATGCCGGCCTGGCGTTTGGCATTCCGGTCGGTGCGCGCCAGGAGGAACATGTGCGTGGAATCGTGCGCGAGCGACGTCCAGATCTTGCGGCCGTTGATGACCCACTCGTCGCCGTCGAGCACGGCTTCGGTGGTGAGGCTGGCCAGATCGGAACCGGCGTTGGGTTCCGAGTAGCCTTGACACCACACATGTTCGCCCGAGATGATTTTGGGGAGGAAGCGTCGCTTCTGTTCCTCGGTGCCGTAGCGCATCAGCAGCGGGCCGATCATGACCACGCCCTGGTCGGGGGCGCGGCACACGCCCCAGCGCTCGCGTTCCTCGATGAAAATAATCTGCTTGGCTGGTGACAGACCCATGCCGCCGAGCTCCCGCGGCCAGGCCGGCGCAATCCAGCCCTTGTTCGCGAGCTTCGCCACCCAACCACCGATTTCCGACCAGCGCGCACGACGCAACAGGTAGCGGATGTTCTCCGGGTATTCGCGCTCAAAGAAGCCGCGCACTTCCAGTCGAAAATCGGCATCGTTCATCGCATTCCAGTCGGTGCCGGGCGGGCTTTCCTTGCGGTGCGGTGACGCGGAAATCTCTTCAATCTCGAAGGGCGAGACACTGGCATAGCGCCGGCGATGCTCGGCGCCGTTGCCCAGCCAGGCCGACAGCGTCAGCGCGCGTTGCAGGTACAGGCCGATGTCGCATTCATCGACGATGCCCATGGCGCCATGAAAACGGATCGATTCGCGCGTGATGGCAAAGGCGGCGTCCGCGCAGCGTGACTTGGCGCGACTGGCTGCGGCGCTGCGCTCGGCGTCGCTGACCTGGCCATCGACATTGCCATCGACCTTGCCGTCGAGAACGCGTATCGCGTCATCCAGCGCGCCCACGCACAGCGCCTTCTGGATGTAGAGGTCCACGGCGCGGTGCTGCAAGGCCTGATAGGTGCCGATCTGTTTGCCGAACTGCACGCGCGTGTTCATGTAGTCCAGTGCAATCTGCAGCGCCCGCGACATGACGCCGTACAGTTCGACGCCGGCCATCACGGTGGCTTCGTCGATGGCGCGTACCAGCGCTGCCTGAGCGGTGGCTGCGGTGGCCACAATGTGCTTCGCTCGCACTGCGACATCCTTGAACTGCAACAGGCCGGCGAAAGTGCCGTCGGCGTGTCGCTCCAGCGTACAGCTCAACCCGTCTGCATTGGCGGGGACGTAATACAGAGCGAGTGCCGCGCCGTGTAGTGCCGATACGATGAAGCCGTCGGCACCGGCTGCCGGTGTCACGAAGCGCTTCGTGCCGTTCAGCACGACGCTGCCCGAAGACTGCGTCACTGCCGTTGTCGCGATGGTCGTGGGATTGAGACCGCCCAATTGCTCCTGCCAGGCCACACCCAGGATCAGATCGCCTTTGGCGATGGCGGGCAGCAATTGCGCCTTGAGCGCGGCGTTGTCACCGTAGAGCACGGCGCCGCGTGCCAGCACCGCGCAGGCGGTCAGCGGTTCGGGTACCAGCGCGCGCGACAAGGTTTCGGTGACGACGCGCAACTCGGCAAAGCCCAGGCCCTGGCCGCCGTACTCTTCCGGGATAACGATACCCAGCCATCCGAGTTCGGCCATCTTCTGCCACAGCGGCCGATCAAAGCCGGGGGCGACGCCGCGTAGTGCGCGCACGCGCTTGAGATTCGTATCGCGTTCGGTGAACGCAATCGCCGCATCGTGCAGCATGCGTTGCTCATCGTTGGCCTGCAGCGCATTGACCGGCTTCAACTCGTGCTTCGACTGCGTTCCCATGCCGCCTCCCTGATGCCATTGTTCTTGTGGTCCATCCCAATGCTTTCCCCTCGGCAGCGTACTATGGTATTCCAGTAGCGCCCCCTGCGTTGGACGTCCCTGGCGGCCACGCACAATCGATGCCGATTGCGGAGGGCGGAAACGCGATGGTTATTTATTATCGATTTGGATAAAGAGGCTTATGAAAAAAGCACTTTACGAAGAAATTAATATCAATAGCTGCGGTTCTGACAGGGGCTAGCAATATGACCGCCACACCGCGTCATGTCTATCGCCACCAGGCGCTCGAGCGCCTGTTCAATCCGCGCAGCATCGCCATCTACGGCATCTCGCCCAACCCCAAGTCGTTCGGTGCGCGCACGGCCGCGCTGCTGGGCGATTACGACGGTCGTCTGCTGCGGGTCAATCCCAAATACGAAAGCATTGGTGATGCACCCTGTTATGCCTCCATTGCTGCGCTGCCCGAGGTGCCCGACTGCGTGCTGATCGCGGCGCCGCAGGAGGCGGTGGAGCAGGCCGTGCTGGAATGCGCCGATCGCGGTGTCGGCGGCGTGGTGATCTATGCTTCCAACTATGCCGAGACCGGCATACCGGAGCAGGTGGCGCGGCAGGAGCGGCTGACGGCGATTGCGCGCGAGACCGGGTTGAAAATCATCGGGCCCAACTGCATCGGCTTCATCAACTTCTCGCGCCGTGCGCTGGCCTCTTTTGCCGCCGCCGACATGAAGCTGGAAGTGCCGCGCGGTCCTGCTGTCGCGCTGGTCAGCCAGTCGGGCGGTGTCGGATTTGCGCTCGGGCAATCGGTGCAGCGCGGCATGGTGATGAGCCATGTCATCACCACCGGCAACGCCTGCGACGTGAACATCGCCGACCTCATCGCCTATCTGGCTGATGATCCGGCCTGCAGCGCCATTGCCTGTCTGTTCGAGGGCATGGCCGAGCCGTCGCAGTTACTCGAAGCCGGGGAGATCGCCTGGGCCGCCGACAAGCCGGTCATCGTGTCCAAACTGGCTTTCGGCGAGCAGGGCGCGGCGGCGGCCCTGTCGCACACCGGATTGCTGGCCGGGTCGGCCACCGCCTACAAAGCCGCGTTCGATCGCAACGGCATCATCATGCTGGAGAGTCTGGCGGGCCTGCTCGAAACCGCGTCGTTTTTTGCCAAGGCGCCGCGCCGGCCATCGGCGCATGGCGTGGCGGTGATCGGCGCCTCGGGCGGCTCCATGGTCGCTGCCACCGATATGGCCGAACGCTATGGCGTGCCGCTGCCCCAGCCACGCCCGGCGTTGCATGCATTCCTGTCTTCGCAGGTGCCTTCATTCGCGTCGGTGCGCAATCCGTGTGACGTGACGGCGGCGGTTGCCGGTGACCCGGATCGTTTTCTCGCCTGCATTGAGGCCATGCTGAGTGACGAAGCCTACGGTACTGTCGTGTTGCCACAGGCGGGCCTGAGCGCGCGAACCGCCGAGCGCCGCCGGCGCTTCAGCGAGCTGGCGCAGCGCCTGGGCAAACCGGTGTGCCTGCCCTTCATCGGCGGCTGGGTCGGCGGGCCCGGCTCGACCGAAGCGGAGCAGGATCAGGGCTTCGGCTGGTTTTATTCGCTGGATCGTTGCTTTGCCACGCTGGCGGCCTGGCATGCGCGCGACGACAGGCGCAGGCAGTGGGAG
>CANKAJ010000194.1 GCA_947479645.1 Betaproteobacteria bacterium
CACCAGATGCGAACGTCGCGTGTGATAGCGCGCCAACCTGACCGCCTGCATTACGGCTTCGGTGCCGGACATATGAAAGGACACTTCGTCCAGGCCGGAGATTTCCCGAAGGCGCATCACATTGCGGGCAACGACCGGATGGTAAGCCCCAAGAACCGGACCGAGTTCGCCAACGCGCTCACTGCCTTTGGCAATGCATTCCTTGTAGAAGTCAAAACCAAACACGTTAACCCCGTAGGAGCCCGCCAGGTCATAGAAGAGATTGCCGTCAAGGTCAGTGAGCGTGACCCCGCTGGAGGACTGCATGAAGGAGCCCGCCTGCAGATGTTCACGCACGTAACTGCTGTACTGGAATGGCACCCGGTAGGCCCCGGTGAACTGCAGATCCGACAGTCCCCGCGCAGTTTCGCCAGTCAATGCGGCGGATTTCGAGAAACGCTGCCGATAAAGCTCGGCGAGACGCATGAAGCCGGCACGGCGCTGGACGGCAATATCCGCCGGTGCTCCGTCGGAGCGAAAGAACCGCTCCTCGTCATAGGAATAAAACGGCACCAGCGCGGCAAGGCGCTTGGCCATTCGCGAGTGTCCAGTCAGCGAAGGGTGCTTGGCACGGGACAATTCGAGGCGATGCAACAGTCGCGGCAGTGCCATCGCCGCCAGCGCCGAACTTACTGCAATAAAGATCAGGTTTTCGTTCATGGAATCCTCCGTTCCCTTCATATACCCCAGTCGTCTTACAGTGATGTGACCAAACCATGACCATTCACGCTGTTCTTGCGCGCATCTTCGCTCAGGAAGACATCAATTTCCTGCTGACCAACCGAATTCCGCGACGCCTGCTCACGCAGTTCATGGGCTGGTTCAGCCAGATCAGGCAGCCTCTGGTCCGTGACCTTTCCATTTGGTTGTGGCGCCGCTTTGCCGATTTGAATCTTGAAGAAGCCAGGAAGCGGCGCTTTGACAGCCTGCATGACTGCTTTATCCGGGAGTTGAAGGAAGGCGCGCGACCGGTGCACGCCAACCCGACCGTGTTGACCAGCCCATGTGATGCCATCGTCGGCGCATCCGGATCCATTCGCGGGGTGGGGTTGATCCAGGCCAAGGGCTTTGGCTATACCTTGCTCGACTTGCTGGTGGATCCGGAACTGGCGCGCCTTTACCTGAATGGCTGCTACGCCACGCTGCGTATCACATCAACCATGTATCACCGCTTTCACGCGCCGCACGACTGCACAGTCGAGGAGGTCAACTACATTTCCGGAGATACCTGGAATGTGAATCCGATCGCACTCAAGCGCGTCGAGAAACTATTCTGTCGAAATGAACGCGCCGTGGTGCGAACCCGCCTCGCCAGCACCGGTCACCTGGTGACACTGGTGCCGGTGGCAGCGGTGCTGGTCGCCAGCATACGACTGCACTTTCTGGACGTGTTGCTGCACCTGAAATACCGCGGTCCGAATGTCATTGCCTGCAACGCCCGGTTCATGAAGGGAGACGAAATGGGCTGGTTCCAGCACGGCTCCACCATCATCGTGTTCGCACCGCGCGGCTACTCGCTATGCGACAGCGTGAGCAAAGGCAGCATCATCAGGGCCGGGCAGCCGCTGATGAAGCTCCCTTGAACCTCCACTGCAGCACAAGGCGCGTCCTTCATGATTTGTTGCCAATTTCCCGTAAGAAACCTGTGAGTTTTCATCTTACCGTCACACTCAACGAATAAGCTGCACGCACAGTCATAACGATGCACAGGACGAAATGAGCACCGCAGCCCGGACTTTGCCAAGGCAAAGCCTCAACACAAGGCGAAGCCTCAGCGACGCGATGGACCAGAAGCTGTTTGACCTGATCTATTCGCGCTCCCTGGTCTACAACACCTGTTGGGAGGATCCGGCGGTCGATCGCAAGGCGCTGGACCTCCAATCCAATGACCGCATGCTGGTCATCACCAGTGCCGGCTGCAATGTACTGGATTACGCGCTGACCGGCCCGGCCCGCATCCACGCGGTGGACGCCAATCCGCGTCAATCGGCATTGCTTGAACTCAAACTGGCCGGCATACGACGACTGGAATTCGAGGATTTCTTCAAGTTGTTTGGCGAAGGCCGCCACGCCGATATCGAGCGTGTGTATCGTCAGGCATTGCGCCATGAGCTAAGCCCATTTTCCCGGGAGTACTGGGACAGCAATATCAAGTGGTTCGGACATGACAATCCCAGTGTCAGCTTCTACTACCATGGCCTGTCCGGTGTTGTAGCGCGCGGATTCCGGGGCTATTTGCAGTTGCGTCCGATGCTGCGCAAGGGAATCAATACCCTCATTGAATCCAACAGTCTCACGGAGCAACGCGAGATCTACGACCGTTTCGTGCAACCGCACCTGTGGGGTCCGGGGATGAACTGGATGCTGTCACGCCAGTTGACCATGAGCCTGCTCGGCGTTCCGCATCCGCAACGCAAGGAAGTGCAACGCCAGCACCTGGGTGGCGTCGCCGGATTCATCCGCGAGGCCATCGAGTACGTCTTTCGCGATCTGCCGGTTCGCAGCAACTATTTCTGGACGCTCTACCTGCGCGGTCGCTACAGTCGGGACTGCTGCCCTGAATACATCAAGGCGGACAACTTTCTTGCACTCAAGCGCGGCGCCGCCGATTGCGTACTCGTTCACACCGATACCGTTACCCGCTTTCTGCAAGGCACCCGCGAGCCCATATCCAAATTCGTGCTGCTCGATCACATGGACTGGATGAGTTCCTATCACCCCGAGGCATTGCGCGAAGAATGGCAGGCCATTCTGGAGCGTGCCGCACCGGATGCCCGCATCATCTTCAGGAGTGCCCACCAGAAGCCGGCCTATCTCGATCGACTGCGGGTCAATGGCCGGCTGTTGCGCGATTCACTGAACTTTCATGACGGACTCGCCTGGGCGCTACAGACGCTCGATCGCGTGCATACCTACGCTGGATTTCACATTGCGGATATACGCGCATGAGCCCACTGACTCCGATTCATTCTCGTAACCGCTCACTGGCCAGCCTGGTCAGCGACAGCATGGTGCTTTGGCATCTGATGCGTGGTCAGCGCGACGGCGACAATCGCACCGACCACGCGCAGCGACTGGAAGACTTCTACGCTCCGCAAGCCGCGCATTACGATGATTTTCGAGAACGGCTGCTGCATGGCCGGCAGGAACTGGTGGAACGACTCGCTCCGCCGCCCGGGAGCACAGTAGTGGAACTTGGCGGTGGCACCGGACGCAATCTCGAATTCTTCGGTGCGCGCATGCTGTCGCTGGACCGCGTCGACGTGGTGGATCTATGCCCGGCATTGCTCAGCCAGGCGCGCAAGCGATGCGAACGCTGGCCGGACGTGGCCCGGGCGGTGCAGGCCGATGCCACGGCGTACAAGCCAGGCCGGGAAGTCGATTGCGTGTTCTTCTCGTATTCACTGTCCATGATTCCGGACTGGCGCCGCGCGCTGGCCAATGCAGTGCGCATGCTGCGCCCCGGCGGATTGCTGGGCGCGGTGGATTTCTATATTTCACCTCAACACGCATCGCCAGGAACCGTGCAACATGGCTCACTGGCGCGCCATTTCTGGCCGCGCTGGTTCGCGCATGATGGGGTGCACCTGAGCAGTAATCACCTGCCGGCGCTGCAGGATTACACCGACCGCGTCTATTGCGAAGAACGCATGGCCACACTGCCTTATCTGCCATGGCTGCGTGTTCCCTATTACCTTTACGTGGGGCGCAAGCGCGCGCCACACCCCGCCGGTTGATCGTGAATCAAGTCCGCTCCATATTCCTTTCCGATATCCATCTGGGCACCCGAGCCTGCCAAGCCGAGCAACTCCTGTCGTTCCTGCGCCACCACGAAGCCCAGCACATCTACCTGCTGGGCGATATCGTCGATTTCTGGGCATTGTCACGCGGCATTTACTGGCCGGAACCGCACAACACCTTTCTGCAAAAAATGCTGAAGCGGGCGCGCCACAAGGTGCATGTGGTATTCGTTCCCGGCAATCATGACGAGGCGTTGCGCGAGTATGTTGGCACCGAATTCGGCGACATCCATGTCATGCGCGAAGCGGTGCATGTGGCTGCCGACGGCAAACGCTACCTGCTGATGCACGGGGACGAATTCGATCAGATCACGCGCTACCATCGCTGGATCGCCCGGCTGGGCGACATGTCCTACAACATGCTGGTGCAACTCAATGTGCTGTTGTCCTGGGTGCGCCGCAAACTTCACAAGCCTGGCTACTGGTCATTGGCAGGCTACGCCAAACACAAGGTCAAGGGTGCGCTGGAGTTCATTTACGGCTTCGAGGATTCGGTCGCCCGCCATGCCCATCAACTGAAACTCGATGGCGTCATCTGCGGCCACATTCACAGCGCAGTCATCAAGGACATCGCCGGCATTCGCTACATCAACTGCGGCGACTGGGTGGACAGTTGCACCGCCATCGTCGAGCACGCAGACGGTCGCATGGAACTGGTGCACTGGGGCGATCCGGACGTCGGGTCGGGAGTGGATGAACTTGTGGGAGAAGACATGCCTTCGGCGCTGGCGGAGATACTCGAAGATGCTGTGGCTGCCCGCGCCATGCCACCGCCGGCATGGACTCTGGCACGCCATCCAAGTCCCGTAAAACCCTGAGTACCAGGCAATACACCGGTCCAGCGCGAAAAAGGTCAGACTTCATTGCAGCTCAAGCCGGCTTCTCCTCGCCAAAACCCAAAGTCGGATGTAACTCCAGTCTTCGAGCCAACGTTAACAAATCTGTAACACACAATAAATATGCTGCGCTCTTTGCATACAAAGAAAAGCGCATGAAAAATAAAACCCCGGCATTTCGCCTTCTCTCGATCGCCATCGCGGTTCAGGCCGCCCTGTATGCCCCCGCCTGGGGCGCCGACTTCACGGTTGCAAATGGGGTCACCGACACAGCCGGAAAGACCATCACGACAGGCGATACCGGCACGGTGCAGGCTGGCGGCACACTGAGCACGAGCGGCAGCACGCAGGCCATTACCGTGACCGGCACCACCGGGACTGTCACACTGAACAACTCCGGAACCATTCAGCAAACCGGCACGGCGCGAGCCATCCGCAATAACACCAGCGGCGTCACCTTTGTCATCAACAATGCGGCGGGCGCATCGATCACCTCCGTTGCCGATGACGCCGTGAAAGTAACGACAACTTCGATCATCCGAATCGATAACCAGGGCACCATCTGGGCAAAGGGAGCCGGACCGGCCACGGGCCAGGCCCTGGATTTGCGTGATCCGGCAGGCGGCTTTGTGATCAATGGCTCGACGACCAATAGCGCGGCCATTATCCGCTCCGACGGCGACGACGCCCTGCGCCCGGGCGCCAATATGACGATCACCAACTATGGAACGATCATCAGCAATGGCATAGTCAATACCAAGTGCCCGGATTATCTTCTGGTCGCCACTCCACCTTTATGCGGTGGTGCGATCAGTGCATCCGATGCGATCGACATCGGCGGTAATGCCGGAGTGGTGGTCGAGAATTTCGGCACCATCAGCGGACCGCGGCATGGCATCACGGTGGACAACACAGTGACTGTCACCAATCAGCTGGGGGGGCAGATCATCGGTCGCAACGGATCCGGTGTCGGCAGCGATGGCATAGCGACAGTAACCAATTACGGAACCATCAGCGGGCGGTACGTGGGCGCCGGCCTGGCATACGATCATTTGAGCAATGGCAGCACCTATACGGATCCGACGAAGACAACCGTCAACAATGGCGATGGCGATGGCGTTGACATTGACGGCATCGGCACGGTGACGAACTACGGCCGTATCGAAGGGCTCGGCGGTGGCGGCTACGACTCGGGCGGACGCCCGAATGGCGGCGACGGCCTGGCGCTTGGTGGTGGCACGGTGATCAACGCGGCTGGCGCCGTAATCTGGGGCAAAAGCAACGGCATTCTGGTGGATGATGGCGCAAACGGCACGGACACCAGCAATCTGGTCGGCAACAAGAATCGCGGCACCTCGGCGGTGAATGGCACAGCCGGCGCCGTCACGATCACCAACTCAGGCGAAATCACCGGTGATCGCAAGACCGCGATCGGCCTGGTTGGCGCATGGGATGACATCATCACCAACAATACGACCGGGGTGATCACGGGCGGACTGGACACCCAGCAGGTCGACAAGCTGTCAACGGATCTGACGCAATCCGCCGGCGCCGCCATTCAGATGGGCGCCGGAAACGACACCCTCACCAACTACGGCAAGATCGAGGGAAAAAATGGCCTCGCCATAGACATGGGAACAGGCGATGACACCGTCAAACTGTTTGCCGGGGGCACTACCGGCGTCGTGATTGGCACGGTCAATGGGGGTGCCGGTGATGACACCCTCGAAACCGGGGGAACGCAAACCTTCAGCCAGGGCACTCTGCTGAATTTCGAACGCTTCGTCGTGCGCGACGGCACCACTACTTTCAATTATGGACTGGGCAGCGTCACCCAGATCCAGATCGATGCCGGTGCCACGCTGCGTATCAATGGTGCTGTAGCAACTACAGGCAATCTGACCGTCAACGGAACATTCAAGACCCCCGCGGGCAGCGATACACGGACCATTACCGTGGCCGGCAACTACGCCCAGGGTGCCGCTGGCGTCCTTGAAGCGCGCGTAGGCCCATCGGGCTCGGATCGAATCACGGTGACCGGCACGGCAACGCTGACCAACGGCGCCACCATACGGCCAGTCGCCAATGGCTACATTGCCAACGGCACGACCTTTCGTCTCATCAGTGCCAGCACGCTGAGTGCGACTCCCGCCAGCCTGGTGGTGGATCGTGGCTCCAATTTTCTGACCTATCAGTTGCAGTCGGTCAACAACGAATTACTCTTGGTCGCCCAGCGCGCGAATAATTTTGCAACAGTAACGACGCGCGAAGTCGCCGGTGTCGCGACCGGCCTTGAAGGTTTCCTGACCTCCGGTGCGCCCGGATCCGCGAATTTGCTGGCTGCGCTTGAAGGATTGCCGGACGCCGCGGCACTCGCTCGCGCAACCAGGCGGCTCGCGCCCGAATCCAACGGCGCACATCGCGCAACGGCAGGCGCTTCGCAAGGCTCGATGTTCTCGGCATTCGGCAACCGAATAGACGGCGCCCGTTCTGGCGGACCGATTGCCATGTCGCGAACCGGATTGTCCGCCGGTGATGCTGCGGGGAATCGATTCTGGATGGAAGGTCTGGCCAGTACTGCGTCTCAGGATGCGCGCAACGGTGCCGACGGCTACAAGCTGGATGCCCAGGGAATCGGCTTCGGCTATGAGAAGGACCTGAATGTCTCGGACCTGATCGGGCTTGCGGGCGGCTACACACAGGCCGGCAGCGATGGCCGCGATAACTCAACCGGCAATGAAAATAATCTCAAGGCGACACACCTGGGCGGCTACTTCAGCCGCACCCTTGCCGGGTACACGCTGGATATTGGCGTCGCCTACTCGGCCAATCGCAATTCAACGCGCCGGTTGGTGACTTTGCCCGGCTTTAACGAACTGCTGCAGGGTTCGTTTTCAGGGCAGCAATTGGGCGTGCAACTGGAGTATGGCGTGCCCTTCGCCGTCAACTCAACCTGGAGTGGTCGCTGGCTGATGGGGGCTCGCCTGGGACAACTCCACAATGACGGCTATACCGAGACTGGCGGCACTACAGCCCAGCGAGTCGAGGGGCAGAAAGCCAATACCACGCAGAGCGTGCTTGGAGCGGAATTGGTGAACAAATTGTCCCAGACATCCAGCTACACGTTGCGTGCTCGCTATCTGCATGAGTTCGCCAATACGCCTGCAATCAATGCGACCTTTGCAAGCGGCGGGCCGGCATTCACCGTGCAGGGTGCGCAACCGGCACGTGACTCCTTGCAGCTTGGCGTTGGTTATCGCCAGGTCACCGCGCAGGGCGCGACCCTGTCGTTCAGCTACAACGCCGAAATCAAGGAAAAGTATGTTGGCCACCAACTGTCGGCCCGGGCCTTGTGGACGTTCTGAGCCGGCTCAGGTCAATGTCGGTTCGCATGGCGTGATCGACGCCGGGTAATTTCAACACCGTCACCGGCGCTCCCGCACGATAGGCAGCGACAAAACGCTCGATCAGAAATGGCGGAACGACCGCGTCGTTCTCGCCTGTGACATGTACCTGCGGCACGGCGGCCAACTGCCGCCGCACATCGGTAACGCTAAGTGAACCGGCAAGGGCAGATACTCCGTGATGGCTGGCCCACCCCGCATGATCCAGCGGTGCCGCCACCGTCACCAGACCAGCAATGTCATTTCTGCGAACCGCAAGCAACGCCGCCAATACACCACCGCCGGAGTACCCCGCCAACACGACTCGCCCGCCATCGGTCATGCCTGCGTTGCGCTTGGCCTCATCGATGGCTGCATTGAGGCGTAGCAGCCATCGCTGCGAAAAGCGCTCATCAGTCCAGTCTGAAGGCGAGCAATCGACGCGTTCGGAGTCCGACAGGAACTGGCATGGTCGGGCGAGATACAGGACCATCGGTTCACTGAGCCTGCGCGCCAGGCGCCAGCCCACCGGATCGCGTGGTGTGGGATCCGGAGACGGCTCGCGCAGGCTGAGCCAGGCCATGCCGTCCCCTTCGATGACCACCCACAGTCGTCCCGCACCCGGCTGTCCACTCATCTGCCCACGCATGATGCCGAGCAGCGCGGGGGCATTGCCAAAGCGCACTGCCGAAAAACCCTCCTGCCTGCTTTCCTGCACCAATTGCGCCAGTCGTTGGTCCGGCGGCGTCGCGCAACCGATCGTCAGACAAATCAATGTTCCGATGACCGACCGCAGGATTCCCGCACGGATTGGCGACGCGCCGAAGCGAATTCGAATTGAGTGAAGCAAGCCTGGCCGCATTCCTGCTCTCTAATATGCCTTGATCCCGTATAGCGAACCTAACACATCGTCACGGCCGCGATCCGACAACACCATCACTACTTGCTGTCACCTTACAGTCACGCCGCTGACATAAAGCCTTAATCGCTTTGTCATATGCAGCAGACACACTCCACCCTGCAACTTACCGGAGGTGCCATCCATGACGTCAGCTTCAGCAATCAGCATTCGCAGCCTCA